>CAYUPN010000078.1:0-11657 GCA_964446605.1 uncultured Bifidobacteriaceae bacterium
GCACCGTGGGAGCTTCAACTCGTATGACCGAATTTCCGAAAGGCATTAGCCCTACGTACTCGGCTCTGCGACGTCAGTGCTGATGGTGCGGCGAGTTCCTGTAATGCTCCTCGAGCAGGTCGCGCCCGAAATCGCCATCGAAGTCGCGCCACACGGCGTGGATGTGATTCCCTTCGTTCTGCACGCAGTCGTACTCGATCAGGAACGTCGGCCCCTGCACGCGGTAGTAGTGCAGGCCCCCCTTCTCGATTGACCCCATCCACGCGAAGCGGACGCCGTCGAGCCCGGCATCCCGGATCTTCCGGATGCGCTCGGCGGCGAGCTTGCGCGGCTGCGCGCTGGCGTACTCCTCGATGAGCGCGAGCAGCATGCCGCGCTGTTCCGCGGTCATGTCCTTGTGGGCGAGCCCGGTCTGCTCGAGGATGCCCGCCTTCCGCTCGTTCGTGGTCAGGATGTCGCTCGGCGCCTCGGGCGCGACGATCGCGACCCGGCGCTGCGCCTCGTCAAGCGCGTGCACCAGCGCCCGCCCGAGGTCCTCCTCGGCGTGCAGCACGCGCGTGCCCTTCTTCGGCCCGGAGCGGACCTCCGCCGGGTTGCTGCCGAAGAACTGCGGCGTGGTCGCGATGGCCTTCCCCTCGACGATCGTCCAGTGGAGCGACAGGTGGTGCCCTTCCCATCGGAGCCCCCACGTCGCATCCGCGCCGGGCTCGCCGAACACGGTCAGGTAGTAGTTCTCGGGATCGCGGCGCACCGGGTTGTTCTCGATGGCCGCGAGCACCGGCTCCAGCGCGCGGACGGCCTCGGCCTTGGAGTACCCCTTCTGGCTCAACCCGGCTTCGACCACGCGAAGCGCGGCCTGCTGCTGCGCGGGGGACATGCGCTTCAGCGGCAGCCCTTCCCGCTCGCGCGGCACGTAGAACCAGTTGAACCGCTCCTCGCTGTCGAAGGCGAACTGCACGCGGGCGCGCTGCGAGGCGTCGAGCGTGTCGAGGAACGAGCGGGCGGTGCCGGCGAGCTCGACCGACAGCTCGTCAGCCAGCGTCGACGGACTCGACACGATCAGGCAGGCCGCCGCGGCGAGCGGCAGCAGCGCGCGGGGGATTGGCATGGCGCGCATTGTAGGCGAACCACAGCCGCGCGGCCAGCAGGATTCCGATGATGACGCCGTAGCGCACCGGGCGGGACGTATCGGCCTTCACCAACCATAGATAGTGGACGACGGCGAGCGCGCCGGAAGCATAGACCAGGCGGTGGAGGCGATTCCAGCGGCGCCCGCCCAGCCGGCGGATCCAGCCGGCCGTCGACGTCGCCGCCAGCGGCACCATCAGGACGAAGGCCGCGAATCCCACCGTGATGAACGGCCGCCGCCCGATGTCGGCGGTGATCTCGGCGAGGTCGAAGAACTGATCGAACCAGATGTAGGTGAGGAAGTGCAGCGACCCGTAGAAGAACGCGAACAGGCCGAGCATCCGGCGGTACCGGATGAGCCAGTTCCAGCCGGTCCAGCGGCGCAGTGGCGTGATGAGCAGCGTGAGGACCAGGAAGCGCAGCGTCCAGGTGCCGGTCTCGTCCGTGATCACGTCGAGCGGGTTCGCCCCGAGCGTGTCGGCGAACGCGCCGTACACGAGCGCGCCGAGCGGCACGAGCGCCGCCAGGAACACGAGCGGCTTCAGACGGGCAACCATGGAATGGGTGGCGGTCCTGGACGATCGCCGGGCCGGACGCCCGGCGATCGCCGCGGAATCAGTACTGCCTGCGAAGGTCCATGCCGGCGTACAGGTGCGCAACCTGGTCGGCGTAGCCGTTGAACATCAGCGTCTTGCGCTTGAAGAACTCGCCGATGCGCCGCTCGCGCGCCTGGCTCCAGCGGGGATGGCTCACCTCCGGGTTCACGTTCGCGTAGAACCCGTACTCGCTCGGCTGCATGATCTCCCACGTGCCCTTCGGCTGGTCCCGCACGAGCCGGATGCGGACGATCGACTTGATGCCCTTGAAGCCGTACTTCCACGGCACGACCAGCCGGATCGGCGCGCCGTTCTGGTTCGGCAGCACTTCGCCGTAGAGTCCGACCGCCAGGATCGTCAGCGGGTGCATCGCCTCGTCCATCCGCAGCCCCTCGACGTACGGCCAGCGGAGGAAGCCACGCCGCTGACCGGGCATCTGCTCCGGGTCCCGCAGCGTCGTGAACTCGACGAACCTCGCCTCCTCCGTCGGCTCGACGCGGTCGAGCAGCGCCTTGAGCGGGAAGCCGACCCACGGAATCACCATCGACCAGGCCTCGACGCAGCGCATGCGGTAGATGCGCTCCTCGAGCTGATGCGGCTTGATCAGATCGTCGATGGCGAACTCGCCGCCCTTGCGGACGGCGCCGTCGATCTTCACGGTCCACGGCCGCGTCCGCAGGCCGCCGGCGTACCGCGACGGGGCGTCCTTGTCGACGCCGAACTCGTAGAAGTTGTTGTAGGTGGTGATGTCGTCGTAGGGCGTCAGCTCTTCACCGGTCGTGCTGAGCGGACTCTTCGTGAAGGAGAGCTTCTGCCCCTTCCCCTGTGCCCCTTCAACCCCGCAGGCGCCGAGGGTCCCGGCCACGAGCGGCACCGCGGCGGCCTGGATGAACTCGCGTCGGCGCAGATACAGCGCCTTCGGCGTGACCTCGCTCCAGCGGAGGTCCGGTGCGCGTCGGATCAGCATCCTTCCCCCTCAACCCGCGCCGCCCGGGGGTCCGGCGCACGGGCTCACTCCCCATGCTCCCACAAACTCACCTTGCCATGAACGTGCGGGCGCGATACCGACTCAGATGCCGTCGACGCCGGATGGTTCCGCGACGGCCGGAAGCTCGACCACCGCGCCGATCACACGCTCGCCGTCATCGCGGGCGAGGGACAGGCGCCCCCCGCCGGCTTCGAGCGTGCGCAGCGCCAGCGGCAGCGTGAAGCCGAGTCCGCCGACCTCGGCCACCTCCGCTCCGGCCGGCCGGATGCGATCGGTGAGTCCGGCATGAATGGCGACCCGGTCGCCGAGGACCACGATGCGGATGGGAAGAATGGAGCGGGTCGGGAGTGGGCGCGCGACGGCGGAGAGCACGGCTGTCAGCGCCGGCACGATCCGGCCGGGCAGAGCCGCGACGTGCAGCTCCGGCGCGCCGTCGATCGCGACCTGCAGCCCCGGCCGGGCCGCCTCGACGAGCGCTGCCGCCTCCGTCAGCGCCGGGGCGAGCGGCGCCGGACGGCGCTCGACGGCCGGTGTGTCGTGCAGGCGCGTCCAGTCGCGCATCTGGCCGACGATCGTCTCGAGCTGCCGGCAGGCGCGCAGGGCGCGTTCCAGGAACGCCCGCGTCTCATCGTCGAGCGTGGCCGAGGCGAGCAGGCGCTGCACGGATCCGGTCGCGACGGTGAGCGGCGAGCGCAGTTCGTGCACCGCCAACGCGACGAGCGCGCGCGCGTCATCCGGCTCACCCGCGCTCACGGCGGCCCCGGCATCTCGTCCGACCGGACCATGGCGCCCGTCGTCGCGTCGACGTAGTACGTGACCAGCCCCGTGCCGGAGAACACGCGCGACCGGTAGACGAGCACGTAGGCGCCGTCCTCCTTCGGCAGCACGAGCAGGTCCGGCGGCAGGCTGGACCCGAGGCCCTCGGGCGCGAGCGCCTGGATGGCCGCCTCCGCCTCGGCGCGCGTCAGCTTCGGTACCGGATCGACGCGGATGTCCCGATACAGCGTGCCGCTGATCGCCTGCGTCGATCGGTTGGCGACTCGCCGCCAGAGCGATCCGCTTTCGACGGGCACGCCCCGATGCAGCTGATCGAACCACTGGTCGCGGGCGCCGTCGGGCTGCTCGCGCTCCTCACGGAGGCGGAGCGCGCCGGTGCGGACCATCTGCGGAATGCGCCGGTCCCATTCGGCGAGGGCTTCGGCCGTGTCCCCCTGCACCCGTTCGACCTGCGGATTGCCCTTCTCTCCGGAGTCGGGCTGCGCGGAGGCGATGCCCGCGCCGAGCACAACGAGGCCGATCAGGGCACCGGCGAGCAGACGCATGCCACGCGACTGTGCCACGACGCCGCGGGGGGCGCAAGTGGGCCTTGGGCCATTCGGGGCCTTGGGCCTTGGGCGTTGGACCTTGGGCTGGTCCGGGGTGTGACGCGCGTACGGCCTCGCCCGAGCGGGGTTTGCAGTCACGCTGTTCGCGTACGCTGCGCAAGGCCGCACGTGCAATGTACTTGGCAGCTGTCTGACCGACTGCGTGACAGCGAGTGTCGTCGGACTGAGCCCTCTCGCCGCCGCGCGTCCGGAAGGCCCAAGGCCCAAGGCCCAAGGCCCAACGTCCAAAGTCCAGCACGGCCCAGAGTCCAGAGCCCAAAGCCCACCCAGGCCTGGGCATTGGGCATCGGGCCGTCCGGTCGATGCTAGGATGAGGGCCGTTGGCCTCGACGCTCTCCACGCTCGTCGTCATCCGGAACAACCGCGAGTTCCTCGGCCGGTGCCTCGAGTCGCTTCCGGCCGGCAGCGAGGTCGTGGCCGTGGACAACGCGTCCACGGACGGCAGCGCGGAGTTCGTCGCGGAGACGTTCCCGCAGGTCCGGCTGATTCGCAGCGACCGGAATCTCGGGTTCGCGGGCGGGATCAACCGGGCGGCGCGCGAGGCGACCGGCGACTACCTGCTCCTCCTGCATCCGGACGCGGAGGCGACGCCGAACGCGATCGCCCGGCTGACCGCCTTTCTCGACGAACACCCGACGTGCGGCGCCGCGTGCGGCCGGCTGCTCTCGATGACCGAGCAGTGGCAGCGGGGCCTGAACCTCCGCCGCCTGCCGCGCTATCGCAGTGTCGCCGCGCATCTCCTGCTGCTCGGCTATCTGTGGCCGGACAACCCGATTACGCGTCAGGCCAGCGCGGCCGAGGTCGGCGACGCGAAGCCGCACCTGGTCGAACAGCCGACGGCCGCCTGCCTGCTCGTCCGGCGTCATGCGTTCGACCATGTCGGCGGCATGGACGAGCAGTTCGCGCCAGCCTGGTTCGAGGAGGTCGACTTCTGCCGGCGGCTCCTCCTCGCCGGCTGGACGATCTTCTTCATCCCGCGCGCGCCGTTCCGGCATATCGGCGGCGTATCGATGCGGCAGCTCGAACGCGCCGACATCCAGGCGCTCTACTACCGGAACCTGGAGCGCTACATGGCGAAGCACCACGGCCTGCTCGCGCGCCCGGTGACGCGCGCCCTGGTGGTGACCGGCATGGGGCTGCGCACGGCAGGCAGTCTCCTGGGCGGCGACATGCGCAAGGTGCGCATCTTCGGCGCCGTGTGCCGCTCGGCGGCCACAGGCTATCCGGATTCGCCTGCCGGGATCGCCGATGCGTAGCGCGGCCGCCCTGCTGGTCGCGGCGACCGCCCTTCTGCTGCCCTGCACGCGCGCCGACGTCGCCGCGCAGCTCCGGCTCGCCGACGCGGGAGACCGCCAGGCGCTCCGCAGCTGGTTCGTGCTGCTGGTCGACGCCGCCTTCTACCAGCCGCCGGCCGACGTCACGGACTGCGCGGCGCTCGTGCGCCACGCCCTGCGCGAATCGCTCCGCCCGCACACGCCCGAGTGGCTGCGCCGCACCGGCCTGCCGTTCGCCCCTGGCCTGCCCGACGTCCGCGAGCGGCCCGCGGGCCGCGACGGCATGCTGCCGATGTTCCGCATCTCGGCGCGTCCGGACGACCTCGCGGAGTTCGCCGACGCGCGGACCATCGTCCGCTGGAACGCGTGGCACGTGTCGCGCGACGTCTCGGTGGCGCGCCCCGGCGATCTCCTCTATTACCGGCAGCCGTCGCAGCGCCAGCCCGACCACCTGATGATCGTCGTCGGCGCCTCGCGCTTCGACCGGTCCGCCGGGGATTTCGTCGTCTACCACACCGGGCCGGACGGCGAGGACCCGGGCGAGATGCGCAAGGTGCGGCTCGCGGACCTGCTCAGGCATCCGGCGCCGCGGTGGCGTCCCGTGCCGTCGAACGAGGCGTTCGCCGGCGTCTTCCGCCTCACGTCGTTCCCATGAGTCGATTGCTCCGCCACGCCGGCCGCGTCGTGCTGTTCGTCGCGGTGCTGCTCGCGCCGGCCGCTGCGGCGCACGGGCAGGACGCGAACGACGACCGTCCCGCCTTCTCGCTCTCGAGCGGCACGATCTTCACGACAGCCGACACGCCCGCGATCTATCTGACGTTCCGCAATCTCGAAGGGCTCGACTTCCGGGTGTACCGCGTCCAGGACCCGGTGGCGTTCCTGGCGGGGCTCGAGGATCCGCACCAGCTCGGGAGCGAGCGGCCGCTCGTGGCGCAGGACCCGACACTGCTCGAGCGCATCGCGAGCTGGAAGGCGCGCTGGCGCTCGCGGATCCGATCGTTCGTCCGATCGCAGTTCAGCGCCGATTATCGTCGCGCGCGGCGCGAGCGGCTCGACGCCAACGCCGTCGTCCTCCGCCGCCAGACGACCCGTGCGCGATCGTTCGCGCAGGTCCCGCTGCTCAACCCGTCGCAGCTGGTGACGTCGTGGCACGAGATCCTTCCGCGCCTGCGCGACACCGACGTCCGCCGCATCCCGATCGACACGCGCGACCCGGGGCTCTACGTGGTCGAGGCGGTCTCACCCCCGTACCGCGCGTACACGATCGTGGTCGTGTCGGACATCGGCCTGGTCACGAAGGCTGCTCCCGGGCAGCTGCTGCTGTATGCGGCCGACCGCTTCACCGGCGCGCCCGCCGCCGGCTGCAGCGTGCAGGTCCTCGCGGACCGGCAGCCGATCGCCACGGGGACGACCGACGCCGACGGGCTGTTCGAAGCGCACCCGACGGCCGGCCGGGACTCGTACGTCTCCATCGCGCGCTGCGGCGATCAGGTGACGATTGCCGATCCGGGCGGCTGGTATTTGCGCGACGCGGACCGCGAACTGGTCGGCTACGTCTTCACCGACAAGCCGATTTACCGTCCCGGCCACACGGTGCACGTCAAGGGCTTCCTGCGATGGCGGACGCACGGCGCCCTCGTCCCGTTCGACGCGAAAGAGGTCGAGGTCCGCGTCTCCGATCTGACCGACAAGGTCATCTACCGCGCGCGGCGCCCGGTGGATGCGTTCGGCGGCGTGACGGCCGACATCCCGCTGGGCCCCGGCGTGGCGCTCGGCGACTACGCGATCGCCGTCCTGCACGGCGAGGAGAGCGCCACCGCCAGCTTCGAGGTCCAGGAGTACCGGAAGCCGGAGTTCGAGGTGCTCGTCCGCGCCGAGCAGCCGTTCGTGGTCCAGGGGACCGGCATCAGCGCGACGATCGACGCGCGCTACTACTTCGGCCAGCCGGTTGCCAATGGACGGGTGGCGTGGGTCGCCCACAAGCAGCCGTACTACTCCCCGCTGCGCTGGTCGGACGAGGAGGACGAGTTCGGGGGCGGCTACTGGTACAGCGACGAGCAGACGCTGCAGGGCGAGGCGCGGCTCGGCCCCGACGGGCGCGCGACGATCGCGGTGCCCACCGAGCCCGACGAGAACCGGCGCGACTACAGCCTTCGCATCGAGGCGCGCGTGACCGATGCCGGCGGACGCGAGGTCTCCGGCAGCCGCATCGTCCATGCGACGGTCGGCACGTTCCTGGTCGCGGCGTCGACCGACCGGTATCTCATCAGGCCCGGCGAGACCACGACGCTTCGCGTGCGGGCGGTGAGCTACCAGGGAGAGCCGAAGGCGAACCTGCCCGTGCAGGTGACGCTGCAGCGGCGGCTCGCCAACTACGGATGGCAGGACGAGCGCGGCGTTCAGGACGTCGCGTCGGGCACGATCACCACGGACGCGAGCGGGACCGCGTCGTGGATCGTGCCGACGCCGCAGGAACCGGGCGATTACAGAGTCCGGGCGCGCGCCATGGAGAACGGGCGCGCGATCGTGGACGACGCGTTCGTCTGGCGCCCGGGCGGGCAGGCTTCCGAGGACGGCCTGCAGGACGAGTACCGGTATCTCGAGCTCATCCCGGAGCGCCGGACCGTGGCGCCGGGCGAGACCGCACGGTTCCTCATCCGCGGCGCCGAGTTCGACTCACATGTCCTGGTGACGAAGGAGGCGGACCACGTCTCGTGGCGGCAGGTCGTGCAGGCGCGCGGCAACGGGACGATCGAGGTGCCGATTACCGACGAGGACATCGGCGACGTCTGGGTCAACCTCGTGTTCATGCAGGAGAAGCGGCTGTATCGTGCGGAGCGTCGGGTCCGCGTGCCGGCCGCGAGCCGCGCGATCACCGTCACGATCACGCCGGAAGCGGAGACCGCCCGTCCGCGTGAGCCGGCGCGCTTCCGCGTGAAAGCCGTCGACGCGACGGGCGCACCCGTCCGTGCGCAGTTCGGACTCGGCGTGATCGACGAGGCGGTCTACGGCGTGAAGGCGGATCGCACGGCGGATCCGCTGCAGTACTTCTACCGGCGGTCGTACAGCCGGGTCGGCACCCAGTTCTCGCGTGAGTACTACTTCGTCGGATACTCCGGCACGGAAGTCCTGCGCCTCGCCCGGAAACGCCGGCCGTACAGCCTCGCGGACTTCAAGGCGGACAAGCCCGCGCAGCCGCAGGTCCGCAAGGAGTTCCCCGACGCGATTCACTGGGTCGGCGATCTCGTCACGGACGCCAACGGCGAAGCCACGGTGACGTTGACGTATCCCGACGCGCTGACCACCTGGCGCGTGACCGCACGGGGCGTGACCGCCGACACGAAGGCCGGGCAGGCGGTCGCGCGGACCACGGTGACGAAGGATCTGATCGTGCGCCCGATCACGCCGCGGTTCCTCGTCGAAGGAGACCGCCTCACCGTGCCGGTCGTCACGCACAACTACCACGAGGGGACCGCGACGGCGCGCGTGGAGCTGGACGCAACGAATCTCACGGTCACCGCGGCTCCCGAGCCCGCCGAGGCCACGATTCCGCCGGGCGGCGACGTGCGCCTCGACTGGCAGGTCGAGGCCGGGACGGTCGGCACGGCCGCCGTCACCGCGCGCGCGACCACGGCATCGGACGCCGATGCCGTCGAGCTGTCGTTCCCGGTGCAACCGTTCGGATTGCAGCGCGAAGCCGGCAGTTCGGGCTCCGCGCGGGGCGGCAGCACGGTATCCGCGGAGCTGACCGTTCCCGACGGCACGAACCCGGCCGCCCGCACGATGTCCGTGCGGCTCGCGCCGTCACTGGCCGGCTCGCTGCTCGGCGCGCTCGACTTCCTGACGGGCTATCCCTACGGCTGCACGGAGCAGACGCTGTCGCGGTTCCTGCCGACGCTGATCGTCCAGCGCGCGACCACAGAGCTCGGGCTGGAGCCCACCGAACGGCTCGCGCAGGTCGACCGGCAGGTCACGGCCGGCGTCGCACGCCTGCTCGAGTACCAGCACGACGATGGCGGGTGGGGATGGTGGCGGACGGACGAGAACCATCCGTTCATGACGGCGTATGCGGTTTACGGGCTGCTCGAGACGCGGCTGAACGGCTACCCCGTCGACGAGTGGCGCATCCGTCGCGGGCTGGCCTCGATCGTCCAGCAGTACCGCGAGTACCCCCGCGCGGTCCCCGCGCTGAAGGCGTACCTGCTCTACGTGCTCGCGCGCGCGTCGGCGGCCGGCCTGGAACCCACGCCGGGCGGTGAGACGTTCGATCGCGCCGCGGCGCTGAACGAGGTGTGGAACGCGCGCGATCGGCTCACGCCGTACGGACGCGCGCTGCTGCTGCTGGCGTTCGACGCGCTGAAGGACGCCCGGGGCGACGAGCTGGCGCGGACGCTGGCCGGCGAGGCGCAGCGGCGCGGCGACCTGGCCTGGTGGACCGTCGATCACGACCCGCTGCTGGACGACTGGAGCGACACGAGCGTCGAGGCGACCGCGATGGCCGTGCAGGCGCTGGCGTCGCGCATGCCGTCGGACCCGCTGCTCGAGCAGGCCGTCCGCTACATCCTCGCGCGCCGCCAGGCCGGCGCGTGGATGAGCACGAAGGCGACGGCGATGGCCGTGTACGGGCTGACCGCCTACATGAAGGCGCGCGGCGAGCGTGCGAGCCCGGTCAGCGTGGAGGTCGCGGTGAACGGGACGCCGGTGCAGACGGTCGCCTTCGATGCCGCCGACATCACCGCGCCGGATCCGGTGCTGGTCACGGCTCCCGCGCGCGAAGGCGGGAACACCGTCACGCTCACCGTCGCAGGCGAGGGCACGGTCTACTGGTCCGCCTCCGCACGCTACTTCGAGACGCGCACGCCGATCGCCCGCACCGGCGGCCGGGAGCTGGCGATCGCGCGCGAGTACTTCTCGCTGACTCCGCACCGCATCCGCGACCGCATCGTCTACCGGCAGGTGCCGTTCAATGGCGCGGCGATGCCGGGAGACGTGCTGCTCGTGCGGCTCACCGTGGCAGGGGCGAACGACTGGCGGTATCTGCTGATCGAGGATCCGTTGCCGGCCGGCTCCGAAGCCATGCAAGACGACTCGCTCTACGAGCTCGAGCGGCCGCTCGCCAGGTCCTGGCGGAACCGGCGCGAGCTGCGCGACGACCGCGTGGTGTTCTTCCAGGACGGGCTGCCCGGCGGGCGCGTGGAGTTCTGGTACCTGTTGAAGATCACGTCACCCGGCGTGTTCACCGCGTTGCCGGCGCGCGTCACGCCGATGTACGTGCCGGACGTCATGGCCTCGACGACACCCGAGATGGTGACGATTGCGAATGGAGGGGAGCAGTGACCGCGCGGCTGGCCGTGATCGCCTCGTGGCTGCTGGGCGGGCATCTGCTGCTGCTCGCGATCTTCTGGGGGCTCCTCCACGTCCCCGAGAGCTCCGTCCTGATGCTCGGGCTCTCTGCGCTCGTGGCGCTCGTGCTCGGTGCAGGAACGGCCGCGGTCCACGCGGGCGCCCTGGCCGCGTGGCAGCACGAGAACGGCCTGGTCCGCACGCTGCTGACCGGCATCCGCCACGCACCGGCGTTCCTGCTGGCTGCTCTTCTGTTCTGGGCGATCTGGGCCGTCACCGGCTGGCTGCTCGCCTGGCACGCCGGCATCGCCGGTCAGATCGACGCAATGGTGATCGTCCGGACCGGCAGCCCGCGGACCGGATGGCTGCACGCGCTGGTGTTCTGGGCGCTGCAGTTCGTGCGATGGCCGCTGGCGCTCACGCTGTCGCTGACGCTGCTCTCGGCCGTCGTGCGCGACGGATTCGGCGCGCTGCGGGATGCCCGCTGGCTCCGCACCGCGTTGCGGCCGGCGCGCTGGCTGCTGATTACGGTCTGGCTGGTGCTGCTGATCGTGCTGCCGTGGCAGGGAGTCGACTGGCGGCCCACCGGCCTCGCGCTGGCACTGGAGCCATGGTTCGTCGCCCTCAAGCTGGGTCTGATCGCCTTGGCTGCGGCGGTGGGCTGGGCTCTGATCCTGCGAACTGCGGCACGCGAATAGCCCACACTGGGCTTTGGACTTTCGGCCTTGGGCCTTGGGCTCACCGTTCCGGATGCGTGGCAGCTTCGGGCCATCAGCCAGACGACGCTCGCTGTCGCGCTGTCCGAGTCCAAAGGGAGCAGCACGCACATCGCACGGCGTCCGTTTGCGACGCACGTGAGCAGTTGGACTGCGAACGCCGCGGGGGCAATGCCGTACGCCCGTCAGACCCTGGACCAGCCCAAGGCCCAAAGCCCAAGGCCCAA
>CAYUPN010000078.1:11757-18282 GCA_964446605.1 uncultured Bifidobacteriaceae bacterium
AGGCCCTATTGAATCTCGCTCCAGGCGGTTCCGCTTTGTATCTCGCGGGCGACGCAGGCGGCGGCGCGCGCGTAGGCCTGACGCGCGGTGGCCGGTGACGGCGGGCGGCGCAGGTCGTCGTCGGACGGACAGCGCACGCGGCGTGGACGGCCGTCCTCGTCGAGCAACGAGGCCGGTGGCGGCTCGCCGGCGAAGTACATCGCGACTCCTTCCCTCACCCATTCCGGCCGGTCTCCGAGCACCGGCGCGGTGAGCACGTGCGCCAGCTCGTGACGCAGCGTCGTTTCGAGCGTGCCGCGCGCGCGCAGCACGGCCGGCGGCAGCAGATCCACGCGCGTGCCGCGCGTCCGTGCCGCCGACCACCACGGCTCCCGCGTCTCGCGCTGGAAGCTTGCGGCGGACGGATGGAACACGATCTCGATCCGATCCGGCGCCTGGCGTCCGGTGGCACGCACCAGTCCGTCGAGCGCGCGGCGCACGTACTCCGTCAACCCCGCGCGCTCGGGCTCGGCGGTTGGAGGCAACGCGATCCGCAGGTTCGAATCGGATGCCGCCGGCCGCACCGGCGGAGGCGCGGGACTCGCGGCCTGCATCGCCGCCACGGCCTGCGGCTGCGGTGCGGGCGCCGGCGCGCTGCGTGTGGTCGGCGCGGTCACGCCGTCGGGCACATGACGGACGACCTTCAGCCCCGGATAGTAGGCATCGAGGATCTCGCGCGCCGACTCGCCGCGCTCCGCGCGGCGCGCCGATCCGATCACGCACATCCCGACACCGTGTCCGAAGCCCCGGCCGTCGAAACGATAGCCGCCACCGGTCCGCCGCAGATCGAAGGCGGTGCTCTTCACGAGCTGCCAGCCGAGGGTGCGGCCCACGGCGATCCGGAAGTCCTGTCCGGAGATCCGGTCCGGCACGAGGCCTTCGAGGCGCAGCCGCTGGACCCGCCCCGACGACGAGCGCCCATCGATTGAGACGCGGCGCAGGCGGCCCCGGCTGAAGCCGGCGGCGCGCAGGGCCCGCTCGAGGTCCTGGATCGGAATCTCCGCGGCCCAGCGCGGTTCGCCGCCGCAGGCGCGGTCGCGCCGCGACGGGAGCCAGGAGGGATCGTCGGCGCCCGGCCAGACCGCCGACGGCCGCTCGGTGCGCCCGCCGCACGAAGCCGAGAAGTACACCGTCGCCGGCACGCCGCGATCGACGAGCACCTGCCCTTCAGTCGCCCGGGCCGCGCGCCGCGCCGCCTCGTGCGGTTCGCGCAGGACCTGGCAGTGCGTCAGCGTGCACAGGTCGAAGCCGTCGCGCGCATGCCGCCCACGGTTGGCGAGCGCGAACGTGCGGACGGCAATGGCCAGCGCTTCGAGCGCCGCCGGCGCGCTGCGCGGCGCGGCTTCGCCTGCGAGCACGCGCGCGACGTAGTCCTCGAGCTCGTACTCCCGAACGGAGTATTGCCGCCCCTGCAGGGTGCCGACGCGGAGCAGCGTCCCTCGCGATGTGGAGGCGTTCGCGCTTGCGCCCGGCGACGCCGATCCCGTCGCACCTCTGGCCGGCGGAACCGCCCTGGTGCGCTGAGCGGCCGCGATCTCCGCAGCCAGTTGCGCCGCGTTCGTGCCGGCGGCGCCCGCCGCCATGAGCACGAGGCCGTACGCCGGCGCCGTCGCCGGCCACGCGGCGACGACGAGCCCGTGCACGCCGCCGCCCGGCGCATCCGCCGTGCCGGTCTTGGCGGCCGCGTCCAGTCCTCGATCCCCGAAAGCGTCCGCGGTGCCGTACAGCGCCGCGCCGCGCAGGCCGTCCATCACGATCCGGTGGGCCGCATCCGTCAGATCCACACCCGGTGCGCCGGTGACGACGCGGCGCAGCGCCTCGAGCAGCGCCAAGGGGGGCACGGAGGTCGCACGCAGCCCCGTGACGGCCAGGGGCATCGGCGCGTCACCTGGCGACGGGGGCAGTCCGAGCGCCGTCAGCACGGCGTCGAACCGCGCGCGCGGCAGGCGGCTGCCGATGGTTGCGAACCAGACGTTGCAGGAAAGGGCCAGCGCCTCGGACGGGCCGAGCGCATGGCGTTGCCGTGGATGGCTGCAGCGGACGACGTGGCCACCGACGCGGGCCTCGCCCCTGCACGGGACGCGTGTTCCCGGCGTGACGGTGCCGGCATTCAGGGCCGCGACGAGCGCGGGAAGCTTCAGGATCGACCCGGGCTGCACCGGGGTCTGCAGCCGCGCGGCATCCGACTCCGCGACGACGTCACCCCCCGGCCACTCGACGACGCGCCACGCTGCCCCGGCGGTGCTCTGCCCCCGCACCTGCGCGTCGGCGCGCGCGCACGAGACGGCGGCGGCGCCGGCGAGCACGAGGGGCAGCAGCCACCTCATCCCGAATGGCCCGTCATGAACGTCAGCACGTCCTCCCACATCGGCTCGAGCACGGTCAGCAGCTGATGCCCATCATCCACCAGCCGCAGTGTCGTCCAGGGTCGAGGCGCCGCCCAGCGCCCGACCTCGGCGGCGGGCACGACCTCGTCGTGGCGTCCCTGCCAGATGAGCGTCGGGGTCTGCACCGTGACCGCGTCCGAATCGTACCGGCGCGCGTCCTCCATGAACCCCCAGTGCAGCCGGCGGATCCGGTCCTCGGCGTAGTGGAAGATCTCGATCCACCCGCTGCGTTCCCACTCGGCCATGCGCTCGGGCCCGAAATCGCGCGCCAGGCCGGGCGCCAGGTCGAGCGCCGGCGCCAGGAATACCAGCCGTTCCACCGGGCGCGCCGCGTCCCATCCCGGCTGCGCGACGGCATGCAGCGCGACGAACGCGCCGAGGCTCGAGCCGACGAGCGCGACGGGACCGGCGGGCATCGCCGCCGCGGTCTCGCGGACGCGCTCGATCATGCGCGTCACCGTCAGCGTGCTGAAGTCGGGCTCGTTCAGGTCCGGACAGGCGGCCGGCAGGCCGGCCGCCCCCGCACGCTCGACGAAGAACCGCGCCTTCGACGACTGCGGCGAGCTGGCGAACCCGTGCAGGTAGAGGAGCGCCGGTGCGCTCATGACTGGCAGCCGCCCGTCATAGGTAGTTCGGGCAGTCGGGCCGGCACCGGCACTTGATATCCGCGTTGCCGGTGGTGTTGTAGTTGTAGCTGAGCTCTTCGCCCTTCCGGATGGTCCGCGAGGCCCTGATCCAGATCGTCCCGTTGACGATGTGCGCGTAGCAGTTGGGACGACAGGAGTGGTTGATGAACCGCGCGATGTTGCCGCCGACGTTGGCGTCGATGACCCACCGGTTGTTGAGCGTGAAGCACCAGATCGATCCACGATCCAGGTACCGCGCTTCGCGCTCGCGGCTCTCCTTGTGGGTGATCTTCTCCCCGGCGTAGTCGATGATGCGCTTGTTCTTCGGGATGTCCTGGGTCGCGAACACGCCCCAGCCGGCTATCTTCGAACGCTTCCGCACGATCATGCGCCAAACAAGATAACACCGCCGCGCCCCGGAGACGCGTCGATCACAACGGGCGGCGTGAACGGATGAGACCGCGCAGGGTGTCCGCGTCGAGGCTGATATAGTGGTGACCCGGGCGTCGCGTCCGGCAGGAGGGTGCGCATGGAAGGGATATTCACGTCGTGGGGCCGGATTCTCCGTGGATATCCACCCTCACTGTCGATCGAGATCACCCGTGAGTGTCCTCTCCGCTGTCCCGGCTGCTACGCCTACGGCGACGATCACCTCGGCGGCACGACGACGCTGCGGGAAGTGCGCGATTTCAAGGGGCAGGCGCTCATCGACGGCGTGCACGCGCTGGTCGATCGCCACAAGCCGGTCCACGTCTCCATCGTCGGCGGGGAGCCGCTGGTGCGGTTCCGGGAGCTCAACGAGCTGCTGCCGCAGCTGTCGGCGCGCGGCCTTCACGTCCAGGTCGTGACGAGCGCGGTCCGGCCGATTCCCGCCGAGTGGGCCTCCATCCCCCGGCTGTCGGTGGTCGTGTCGATCGACGGGCTGCCGGCCGAGCACGACGTGCGCCGCGCGCCGGCGACCTACGACCGCATCCTCAAGCACATCGCCGGGCAGCAGATCGTCGTGCACTGCACCGTGACGCGGCAGCAGGTGCAGCGCGACGGCTACCTCGAGGAGTTCGCCCGCTTCTGGCAGGAGCAGCCGCACTGCCGGAAGATCTGGTTCAGCCTCTACACGCCGCAGATCGGCGAGCAGTCGGCCGAGATGCTCACGCCGGAGAACCGCCGCGACGTCGTGGCCGCGCTGATGGTGCTGCGCGAGCGCTATTCGAAGATCCAGATGCCGCGCGGGATGATCGAGGTCTACGCGGATCCGCCGGCCTCGCCGGACGAGTGCATCTTCGCGCGGGTCACGAAGTCCTTCTCCGCCGACCTCGAGACGCGCATCACGCCGTGCCAGTTCGGCGGCCGGCCCGACTGCGCCAACTGCGGCTGCATCGCCTCGGCCGGACTGGGCGCGATTGGCCGGTACCGGCTGGCCGGCCCCCTCAAGGTGGACCACGTGTTCGATCTGTCCATCCGGGTCGGGGAGGCGGTGCGGCGGCTGCGTGAAGGGTTGAACCCGCCCCCGCCGAAGCCCCGGACCCAGACCGCCCCGACCTCCTGACCGCCGGGCACCGCTGGTAGACTGAAGCGCTGGCGCCTCCCCCGCCCGACGGGCGGGCGCCAGTCTCAGGGGTGCCGATGACCAGCCGCCGTTCCTCCCGTTCCGCCGGTTCGCCTCGTCTGCGGGCCGGCCTCGTCCTGATTGGCGCCGCCCTGTGGGCGGCCGCCGCCGGCGCGTTCACGATCGAGCTGCCCAACGCCGAGGGCTCGCTGAAGTTCGCCGTGATCGGCGACAGCGGCAGCGGCACGTACCGGCAGTACCAGGTCGCCGGGCAGATGGTGCTCGCGCACCGCGCGTATCCGTACGAGTTCGTGCTGATGCTCGGCGACAACATCTACGGGCGCGAGCGGCCGCGGGACTTCGTGCAGAAGTTCGAGCGCCCGTACAAGCCGCTGCTCGATGCCGGCGTGACCTTTTACGCGGCCCTCGGCAACCACGACGAGCCGCACATCCAGATCCACTACGAGCCGTTCAACCTGGGCGGACAGCGCTACCACAGCTTCGTGAAGGGTGATGCCGAGTTCTTCGTGGTCGACAGCACCTTCGTGTCCACCGATCAGCTCCGATGGCTCGAGGGGGCGCTCCAGGCGTCCGACGCGCCCTGGAAGATCGCCTACATGCACCACCCGATCTACTCGTCGGGCAAGCGCCACGGATCGGACGTCGAACTGCGCGCCTTCCTGGAGCCGCTGTTCGTCAAGTACGGCGTCAGCGTCGTCTTCGCGGGGCACGAGCACTTCTACGAGCGGCTGAAGCCGCAGCAGGGGATCGCCTATTTCACCGTCGGGTCGGCGGGCAAGCTGCGCGCCGGCAACATCCGGCGGGGCGCGCTGTATGCCGCCGGGTTCGACAAGGACCTGAGCTTCATGATCGCGGAGATCGTCGAGGACACGCTGCACTTCCAGGTGATCTCCCGGACGGGCGAGACGGTGGACCACGGCACCGTGTCGCGGCGCCAGGTCCCGGCCACCGCGGCGGCGGCCGCGTCCCTCGTACCGGCGGGCCGCTGACCATGCGCTACGCCGATCGCGTGGTCATCGTCACCGGCGGCACCAAGGGGATCGGCCGGGCGATTGTCGAGGAGTTCTGCCGCGCCGGCGCCCTGGTGACGTTCTGCTCGCACGAGCCGGCCGGCGGCGTCGAGCTCGCCGAGGCGGTGACACGGCGCGGACCGGGGCGCGCGCAGTTCGCGCTGTGCGACGTCTCGAAGACCGACGACCTGGCCCGGTTCATCGAGGCGACGGCCCAGGCGCTGGGCCGGCTCGACTGCCTGGTGAACAACGCCGGGTGGCACCCGCCGCACTACCCCATCGACGGGTTCACGCCGGAGGACTTCCGCGGGCTCCTCGAGCTCAACGTCATGAGCGTGTTCGTCGGCTGTCGCACGGCGCTGCCGTGGCTGCGGCGGACGCAGGGCAGCATCATCAATCTCGCGAGCCTGGTGGCCACCATCGGCCAGCACCATGCGACGACCTACGTCGCGACGAAGGGCGCCGTGCTGGCGTTCACGAAGGCGCTGGCCATCGACGAGGCGCCGAACGGCGTGCGGGTGAACGCCATCTCCCCCGGCAACGTCTACACGCCGCTCTGGCAGGAAGCCATCGACGCCTCGCCCGATCCGGCGCGCACGCGCGCGGACGGCGAAGCGGCCCAGCCCGTCGGACGCATGGGCGAACCGGCCGAGGTGGCCCGCCTCTGCCTCTATCTCGCCGCCGACGCCACCTTCACGACCGGCGCCGACCACATCGTCTCGGGCGGTGCCGAACTGGGATACGGCCGCAAGGCTGGTCGCTGACCAGGAGGGGCCGCCTTCAGGCCGGCGACTCACCGGATACCAGGACGGCCGGCCTTCAGGCCGGCTATTCACCGGACACCAGGACGGCCGGCCTTCAGGCCGGCTATTCACGGACACCAGGACGGCCGGCCT
>CAYUPN010000079.1:0-9028 GCA_964446605.1 uncultured Bifidobacteriaceae bacterium
CTCGTTCAGCGCGAATGCGGAGTCTTCCGGAGCTTCGCGACGTCGAACCCGTTCGCCTGCGCGATCGCGACGGCACGATCGTAGTCCCCGGGCGACATCGCCGGCGTGCGCGAGAGAATCCAGAGATAGTCGCGCTCCGGTTCGCCGACGACGGCCCAGCGGTACTCGGGGTCCAGGCCGATGATGCGGTAGTCGCCCCAGACGTTCGGCAGCGCCGACAGGATCGCCGGCGCGAAGCGCACTTCCAGGGCGGCGTTGCCCTGACCCTCGCCCTCGGGCCTCGCCACGCCTTCCGCCTCGTTCCACGTGCCGTCGGCTTCACGGCACCGGTTCACGACGGTGATGTTGCCGTCGGACTGCGGCGTGTAGGTCGCGGTGACGTCGCTCACGCAGTCGTCCTGGAACTGGTTCGGCAGGCGCGCGATCTCGTACCAGATGCCCGCGTAGCGCGACAGGTCCACGGCGTCGACGAGGTCCAGCGGCCGGGCATCCTGGGCCGTAGCCGGGAGCGCAGCCAGCAGCAAGGCCGCAAGCGTGGTCGTCCGGATCATCTCCAGGGGTGGTGCATAACGTGAGCCATCTGTCGCACCGCCCCCGCCGGCGCGTCCGTCCGGTTCCAGCCGGTTGGCGACCAGCTCGGGCGCGTCCGGGTAGACTGAGGCCGGCACCCGGAGCGTTCATGAACGGAGACCTGCGCGGGCTCACGCCGGAAGAGATCACGTCGTTCGTCGAACAGGGGTTCGTGCGGATTGACGATGCGTTCCCGGCAGGGCTGGCGGAGGAGGCGCGGCGGATCCTCTGGAGGGACACGGGATGCGACCCGGACGATCCCTCCACGTGGACGAGACCGGTGGTTCGGCTCGGCAGCTACGCGCAGCCGCCCTTCGTCGCCGCCGCGAACACCCCCAGACTCCGGCGCGCGTTCGACCAGCTGGTCGGCGTCGGGCGTTGGCGGCCGCTTGGCGCCCTTGGTACCTTTCCGATACGGTTCCCGTCGCCGCACGATCCCGGAGACGCCGGCTGGCATGTCGACGCGAGCTTCGGCGTCGAGAACCCCGATTTCCTGACCTGGCGCGTGAACGTCCGGTCGAAGGGGCGGGCACTGCTGATGCTGTTCTTGTTCTCCGACGCCGGGCCGGAGGACGCGCCGACGCGCATCCGGGCCGGATCGCATCTGGAGCTGGCGCGGATGCTGGCGCCGTTCGGCGAAGACGGGCGCTCGCTCCGCGAGCTCGCGGCGAACGGATTCCGGGAGACGGCTGGCTGCGACGAGGTGCTCGCGACCGGACACGCCGGCACGGTGTACCTGTGCCACCCGTTCCTGGTGCACGCGGCCCAGCCGCATCGTGGAACACGGCCCCGGTTCCTGGCGCAGCCGCCGGTGCTGCCCGCGTCGGGGCAGCTCGATCTCGAGCGCGCCGATGGCGACCATGCGCCCGTGGAAGTCGCCATCCGCCGCGCACTCGGGCGTGCGTGACAGGCAGGAGCGGAGCGACCGCGAGACCCCATGCCGCCACTCGTCGACACCGAGCAGCTGTATCGCTTCGTCCACTTCTTCGACGTGCTCGCGGCCGGTGTCTTCGCGGTCTCCGGTTCGATCGTCGCGGCGCGCAAGCGCATGGACGTGATGGGGTTCATCTGGCTCGCGGTCATCACCGGCGTCGGCGGCGGCACGGTCCGCGATCTGATCCTCGACCTGCCCGTGTTCTGGGTCCAGAGTCCCATCTACATCTCCGTCTGTCTCGTGGCGGCCGTGGCGATGCACTTCGTCGCGCCGCTCGTCGAATCCCGCTACCGGACGCTCCTGTGGTTCGATGCCTTCGGCCTGGCCCTGGTCACGGTCGCCGGAACGGCGAAGGCGCTGGATTACGGCGCGACGGCGCTGGTGGCGGTGGCGATGGGCGCGGTCACCGGGACGGTCGGCGGCATGATCCGCGACACGCTGGGGCACGTGCCGTCGGTCCTCCTCCGCCGCGAGATCTACGTGACGGCGTCGGTGCTCGGCGCGTGCGTGTACGTCGGACTCCACACCGCCGGAGTCGGACGCTTCACGGCGATGGTCGCCGGGTTTCTCGGCACGTTCGTCGTGCGCGGCCTCGCGATCAGGTTCGGCTGGTCGGTGCCGGTGTTCTCCGAGTCGAGAATGCGCGGGCAGTGGTGGGGCGAACGCGACAGGTCGCGGTAAGCCCGCTGAGTCTCCGAGGCCGAGCTGGAGACGGGCCTGGCGTCTGCCCACATACGGGCCTGCGCACGACGCGCAGTCCGTCAGGTTTCGCGGATGCACTTGACGCGAGCCATCGGGGTAGGGCTACACTGCGCGCGCGTACGTCGGGCGTGTGCCCCACGCCTGTTTCCATTCGATTCCTGGAGAATCCACATGCCGGCTTCCCGTTCCGCTGGGTATGCCAGGCTGCTGCGCGTGCTTGCGGCCCTCGTGCTGGTCCTGATGGCCTCCGGTGTGCTGTACGCCGCCTGGATCAGCCTGATCAACTACTCCCGAATCGGCGTCTGAGCGCAAGTGTCGGCGATGACTCCCGGCGAGCGGCCCCGTCCCACGCGGCCGCGCATGCGAGGTTGACGTGACCAAACGGCAGACGCGCATGTTCTTCGTGGTCGGCACGGCGCTGTCCGCGGCCCTCTTCCTGGCGCTCACGATTCACAGCCACATGCGATTCGGCGAGCTGACCAACGAGGAGGCCCTGACGGCGGAGGTCATTGCCGGCAAGCACGTGTGGCACCGGAAGAACTGCATCAACTGCCACACCCTGCTCGGCGAGGGGGCGTACTACGCGCCGGACCTGACGAAGATCACGCAGCAGCGCGGCGAGGCGTATCTTCGCCAGTTCCTGAAGGATCCGTCGCAGTTCTACTCGGAGGAGCGCCACGGCCGGCTGATGCCGAACCCGGAGCTGTCGGACCAGGAGATCACGGAGGTCATCGCCTTCCTGACGTGGGTCTCCAACATCGACAACCAGGACTGGCCGCCGCGCCCCATCGTGGTGAGCGCCGCGACGCCGCAGGGCATCGCGCTCGGTACGGCGACCGCGCCGGAGGCGGCATCGTCGGATCCCGTGGCGCTCGGCGAGGCGCTGTTCGGACAGTCGCCGCCCGCGTGCTTCTCCTGCCACTCCATCCAGCCGGAGATCGTGCTCGCGGGTCCGTCGCTGGCCGGCATCGGCACACGGGCCGCCGAGACCGTGGCGAGTGCCGAGTACAAGGGTTCGGCGACCACGCCGGACGACTACATCCGCGAGTCGATCCTGGAGCCCAGCGCGCACGTCGTCCCCGGCGCCGCGTTCGGGCTGCCCGGCCAGTCGTTCATGCCGCCGTACGCCGGCGTTCTCAGCGCCCGGGAAGTCGACCAGCTCGTCGCGTACCTCGCGACCCTGAAGTGAGAGAGGAGCCGCCGGATGCGCTACCGCACGCAAGCCGTCGCGTACCCCTATTTCGTCGTCGCCCTGCTCCTGTACGGGCTGCAGATGGTGTTCGGCCTCCTCTCGGCGGCGAAGTACCTGGGGCCCGATCCGCTGATCAACCTGCTGCCGTTCGACGTCTCGAAGTCGGTGCACACGAACCTGCTGATCGTCTGGGTGCTCACCGGCTTCATGGGCGCGGCGCACTGGCTCGTGCCCGAGGAGTCGCGCACGGAGCTGCACAGCCCGCGCATGGCGTATGCCGCGCTGACGCTCTGGACCGTCGCGGGCGTCACGGCGATCGTCGGCTATCTCTTCGGGTGGACGGCCGGCAACAAGTTTCTCGAGCAGCCGTACATCGTCAAGCTCGCCATCGTCGTCGTGATGCTGATGTTCCTGTACAACCTCGGCATGACGATCTGGAAGTCGGGTCGTCTGACGACCACCTCCGGCGTGTTGATGGCCGGCCTTGCGCTCACGGCCATTCTCTACCTGCCGGCGCTCTTCGAGTTCGACAACTACACGGTCGCGATCTTCTACCGCTGGTGGACCGTGCACCTGTGGGTCGAAGGCGTGTGGGAGATGATCCAGGGCGCGCTGCTCGCCTATCTCCTGATCCGGCTGTCGGGCATCGACCGCGAAGTGATGGAGAAGTGGCTGTACGTCATCGTCGGCCTGACCTTCATCTCCGGGCTGCTCGGGACCGCGCACCACTACTACTTCATCGGGGTCCCGTCGTACTGGCTGCCGCTCGGCGGGTTCTTCTCCGCGCTCGAGCCGCTCGTGTTCCTGGCGATGTCGGTCTACGCGTACCAGGCCATCCGGCGGTCCGGGATCGCGCACCCCAACACCCTGGCGCTCCACTGGACGATCGGCAGCGCGATCTTCTCGGCGCTCGGCGCCGGCCTGCTCGGTCTGGCGCACACGTGGCCGTCCGTGAACCGCTGGACGCACGGCACGCTGATCACGCCGATGCACGGCCACTCGGCGTTCTTCGGCGCGTACGTGATGATCGTCCTCGCCATCGTCACGTACGCGAAGCCGGCGCTGATGGGACAGCGCGAGCCCGGGCGCGAGTCGAAGCTGGGACTGTGGGCGTTCTGGCTGCAGGTGGGCGGGATGTTCGGGATGACCATGGCGTTCGCGGCCGGGGGCATCGCGCAGGTGTACCTCGAACGCATCATGGGGTTCGGCTACCTGGAGACGCAGGCGAAGATCCAGGTGCACTTCCTGATGCTGGTGGCCACCGGCGCCCTGTTCACGGCGGGTGTGGCGCTGTATCTGTGGGACTTCTTCTTCTCGTCCCCCGAACCTGAGGCCGTCGAGGCGCCGGCGGCAACCGCGCCGACCTCCGTATGACCGGTCCACGTCACGGCACCCGGCGGGGCGCGTCGGCGACTGCCCACGACGGCGTCAGGTATCCCGGCGGCGACGCGCCGTTCTACCTGCCCGTCGGCGACGAGATCGCGATCTTCGAGATGTGCCACGCACGCCGGCTCCCGCTCATGTTGAAGGGGCCGACCGGCTGCGGCAAGACGCGGTTCGTCGAGCACATGGCCTGGCGTCTCGGCCGTCCGCTCGTCACCGTCGCCTGCCATGACGATCTGTCGGCCAGCGACCTGACCGGCCGCTATCTGATCCAGGGCGGCGAGACGATCTGGGTGGATGGTCCGCTGACCCGGGCGGCCAGGCTGGGCGCGATCTGCTATCTGGACGAAATCATCGAGGCGCGCTCCGACACGGTGGTGGTGATCCATCCGCTGACGGACGACCGGCGCATCCTGCCCATCGACAAGACGGGCGAGCTGATCGACGCGGCGGACGGCTTCCAGCTGGTGATCTCGTACAACCCGGGCTACCAGCATGGCCTGAAGGATCTGAAGCCCAGCACGCGGCAGCGGTTCGTCGCTCTGGAGTTCGCGTTCCCGTCCGCGGAGCTCGAGGCCGAGATCGTCGCGCACGAGGGCGGCGTCGACCGCGCGACCGCGGTGTCGCTCGTCACGCTCACCACGCGACTGCGGCAGCTCGCCGGCCGGGGGCTGGCCGAGGTCCCGAGCACGCGTCTCATCGTCGCCGCGGCGCGCCTGATCGCGAGCGGCGTGCCGGTGCAGTCCGCCTGCCGGTCGGCGCTGCTCGGACCGCTGACGGACGATCCCGACCTGCTCGCCTCGATGCAGGACCTCGTCGCCGCGACGATGTGACCACCGGCCGCGCGCCGGGTGGCACGTCCCGCAGGCGCCCGCGAACGCGATGGCTGAACCCGAAGAACTGATCATCGACGGCGCGCACCGGGCGACGCTCATCGCGCGCGCGGCGTGGCGCCGCTACGGGCCGCCGAGCTCGCGACAGGCGGTCCCGCTGGCGGCGGTGCGCGCCCGTCTCGAGCGTTTCGTGACGGCGCTGTTCGACCTCGAGGTGACGATCACCGCGTCCGAGCCTCCCGCCCCGATCACCTGGCTGGGACGACTCGCGAACCCGACACCCCGACATCTTCGGAATCGGCGTCTCGAAGCCGGCACGGATGGCGTGGGCATCCGCCTGCCACCGGAACTGCCGGTGTCCATCGACGAGGAGGAGGCGACCGCCGTGTATCGCCTGCTCGCGGTGCAGCAGGCGGCGCGCATCGTGCGCGGCACGGCGCGCCGTCTGGCGGGGATTCGGGACGCCGAAGAGCGGGACCGCTTCCTGATCGCGGAAGGCGCGGCGATCGATCGCTGGATGCTGCGCGAGACGCCGGGACTGGCGCCGGCGCTCCGCGCGGCATGCGCCGACGCGCTCGCTGCACGTCCGGCGGCGCGCGCGCTGACGGAACGGGAACGCGCCGTCGAGGACATGTTATGCGCGGTGCTGCGCGAGCCGGTCGAAGGCACGGCGCAGGAACGGATTCCAGTCGAACCGTCCGTCCCGGGGCGCGTCGACGCTCCGACCGCGCGCGGCGGCGCATCGGGGCGCTATCGCGGGATTGCCCCGGTCTGGCATTGGGGTGTCGTACTGCCGCCGCCCGTTCCGGTCCGCGGGTCCGGCTTCACCGGTTTGGAACCGGAGGCCGCGGACCGCCCCCCCTCGTCGCGCGTCGCCGAGATGACACGCCGTCCACGGCCGAGGGAGGCTGCCCCGGACGAGGACGACGAGGAGATGGGCGCCTGGGTGATTCGCGCCGACGAGCCGATGGAGAGCGTCGAGGATCCGTTCGGTCTCAAGCGTCCCGCCGATCGAGACGACGAGGCCGAGGCGGACGGACTTGGCGACTCGCTGTCCGAGCTGCCCGAGGCCCGTGTGGTCCGGACGCCCGGCCGGCCCCGCGAGGTCCTCCGGAGCGGAGACGAGATCGCCCGGACCGAAGGCGTCGCGCCGCACGGCGCGCGAGAGGACGGCACGGCGTATCCGGAGTGGGACTGGCGCGCCGGGCACTATCGCGTGCCCGGCGCCATCGTGCGCACGCCGCCCCCGCCGCTCGGCGATCCCGCATGGCATGCTCGTGCGCTCGCGCGGCACGGACGGCTGGCGCGCCGCGTGCGGACACGATTCGAGCGGCTGAAAGCGAGGCACGTGCGGGTGGGGCGGCAGCTGGACGGGACCGACCTCGATCTGGACGCGTGGGTGACCACCGTCGCCGACACGCGCGCGGGCGGCGTCGTCGATGGCCGGCTCTATTCCGAGTTGCGGCGGGTCCGGCGGGAGCTGACCGTCGCGCTGCTGGTCGACGTGAGCGCCTCGACCGACGCGTGGGTGTCCGGCACGCACCGGATCGTCGACGTCGAGAAGGACGCGCTGCTGGTCGTGTGCGAGGCGCTCGACGCGCTCGGCGACCCGTACGGCATCTTCGCGTTCTCGGGCGAGGGCCCGGAAGACGTGTCGGTGCTGGCGCTGAAGGCGTTCGAGGAACGGAACGACGCCACGGTGCACCGCCGGATTGCCGCGCTCGACGCGGATCGCTATACCCGGCTCGGCGCGCCGATCCGGCACGTCACCGCGGCCCTCTGCCGTCAGAGAACCCGGCGCCGGCTGCTGCTGATTCTCTCGGATGGCAAGCCCAACGACGTCGACGCGTACGAAGGCCGGTACGGCGTCGAGGACGCGCGGCAGGCGGTGGCCGAAGCGCGTCGGCAGGGCGTGACGGTGTTCTGTCTGACCGTCGACCGGGAGGCGCCGCGTTACGCGTCGCGCGTGTTCGGGCCGTCAGGCTTCTCCGTCCTGCGGCACGCCGACCAGCTGCCGGTCGTTCTGATCGACGCGTTGAGACACCTGATCAGAACCTGATCCCCGTGACCACGCGCCGGCCGATGCATGGGCCAGCGGCCTGGCCTTCCGCGATACCTCCGGATCGCGCGCTACCAGCCGAGCGCGGCGCCGTCGCCGCGTGGGTCCGCGCCCCCTTCGAAGAACCCGCTGTCGCGATTGATCCGGATCGCCTGCGCGTGCCCCAGCGTCCCGCTCCACGCGCCGACGATCTGCACGGGGTGTCCGCGCCGGGTGAGCTCGCGGGCGACCTCGTCGGGGATGCGCGACTCGAGCGACAGCGCCCGCGTCGCCGTGCCCCAGGTGCGGCCCATCAGCCAGCGCGGCGCCTCGATGGCCTGCTGCACGTCGAAGCCGAAGTCGACGATCCGGGTGACCAGCGCCGCCTGCGTCTGCGGCTGTCCCTCGCCGCCCATCGTCCCGTAGGCGAGGACCGGCTGGCCGTCCCGGAGCATCATCGCGGGAATGATGGTGTGGAAAGTGCGCTTGCCCGGATCGAGCCGGTTCGGGTGGCGCTCGTCGAGCGAGAAGAACGAGCCGCGGTTCTGCAGGATGACGCCGGTGTCGCCGCCGATCACGGCGGCGCCGAAGTCGTGATAGATGGACTGGATGATCGAGACGACGAGGCCGTCGGCGTCGGCCGTGCAGAAGTAGCACGTGTCGCCGCCCGGCGAGCGCCGGTGGACGTGCGGCGCGAAGCGGATGCCGGGCTCGATCCGATCCGCGTCGAGCGCGCGCCGCGGGTCGATGAGCGCGCGGCGCTCCGCCGCGTACTCCTTCGAGAGCAGCCGGTCGAGCGGGATGTCCACGTGCGCCGGGTCGGTGAGCCACTCGTCGCGATCGGCGAAGGCGACCTTCACGGCCTCGACGATGTGGTGGTAGTAGTCGGCCGTGCCCTCGCCCCAGCCCGCGACGTCGAAGCCTTCGAGCAGGTTGAGGATCTGCAGGGCCGCGAAGCCCTGGGTGCTCGGCGGCAACTGGACGATCTCGAAGCCCCGGTACGTCGACGCGATGGGCCTGACCCATCTCGCGGTGAAGGCGGCGAAGTCGTCGGGCCTGAGCGGCGATCCCGCGGGTCCGAGACCGTTGCAGATGCGCGCCGGAATGGCGCCTTCGTAGAAGGCCCGTGCGCCGGCCGATGCCACGTCCTCGAGCGTCCGCGCGAGATCGGCCTGGACGAGGCGCGACCCTTCGCGCTGCGGCTCTCCCGTGGGAAGGAACACGCGGGCCGTCTCGGGGAACTGCCGGAGGATCGGCAGATCCTCCACGAGCCAGTCGGCGAGCGAGCGGCTAATCGGCATGCCGTCGCGCGCGTAGCGGATCGCCGCCGCGAACAGGTCGGCCCAGGGAAGCCGGCCGAAGCGCTCGTGCGCGAC
>CAYUPN010000079.1:9128-12040 GCA_964446605.1 uncultured Bifidobacteriaceae bacterium
GTGCTGCTCGACGTCATGAAGGCGCCGAGCGCGCCGATGCCGTTCGACAGGAACGCGAACACGTACGCGGGCGCGACGGTCGCGATGCCGAGCGCGAGCACCTCGTTCTGCCCGGAGTGCGCCATCAGCTGCGCCATGGCCAGGAACGTGATGACGGGCATC
Source organism: uncultured Bifidobacteriaceae bacterium (assembly GCA_964446605.1). Taxonomy (GTDB): domain Bacteria; phylum Acidobacteriota; class Vicinamibacteria; order Vicinamibacterales; family JAENWD01; genus JAENWD01. Next base: position 9,291 of record CAYUPN010000079.1, read on the forward strand.
GAGGCGGGCACCGCATCCTCCGCGAGACCACGCAGAATCGCGGTGTCCTCCTCGCCCGACCACGCGCGATAATAGCCGCGCGCCCGGTAGACCAGCCAGGTGATCACCGCCGTGACCAGCAGGAACGTGCCGGGATGCGTCAGCGGCGCGAAGGGCGAGTAGGGATCCTCGGGCTCGTTCGTGACGCCGAAGCCAGTGGACACGGCCGGAAAGGGCAGGCCGATGCTGACGACGTCGAGCGCCCGCTTCACCGGCCCGATGGCCAGGACGCAGAGGGCCACCGCGCTGAGGACGACATAGGGCAGGAACGACATGCCGAGCCCCATCGGCGCCGGACGATCACCCTCGTCGTCCGCGCCGTCCTCGCGCATCGCGGGACGCTCCGTGATCCCTTCCGCCGGTTCCGCGTAGCGGCGCCAGCGCGCCAGCGGCACGAGCGCGACGAGCGCCGCCGTGCCGCCCGCGAACGTGCAGAGCACCGGGCTGACCAGCGAGACCAGCGCCTGGCCGCCGCCCTGCAGGGCGGTGATGATGAGCACCAGCGGCCAGGCATGCCGGACGGCCGGCCACCGGCCGTACATCCACACGATGGTGATGCCGCCGAGCAGGCAGGGAATGATGAGGAGCAGCGCCGACTGGAAGGCGGTGCCGACCGGGTCAGCCAGATCGACGACCGCCAGGGTCGCGAACCAGCTGACGCCGAGCGTGCCGAAGAACTTCGCCCACATGTGCGCGATGGTCGGGATGGCTACGGCGTGGATCGGGCGCACGCCGAAGGCGATCAGGAGGGGCGCGACGATCGCGATTGGCGTCCCGAATCCGGCGATGCCCTGCAGGAACGACGAGAACACCCATCCGAGCGCGACGACGATGAACAGCTCGTTGCGGCTGAAGCGGGTGATGCCCTGGCGCAGGGCGTCGTAGCCGCCCGCCTTGTCCGTGACCTGGTAGAGGAGCAGCGCCGGCCAGATCACGTACAGGATGAAGATCGCGTCCCAGACACCCTTCGCGCTGGCGACGGCGATGGTTTCCCACGGCGTCGCAAAAGCGAGCAGCGCCACCGCCGCGGCCGTGAACATTCCCATGGGCCCGGCCTGCGGCGCCTTCCACCGCAGCACGACCAGCAGGACCAGCAGCACGACGATCGGCAGCAGCGCGAGCGTCCAGTGGACGAGATCGACCGGGACCTGGGAGTTCTCCATGGCTCGGGGCGAGGCAGGGATGTTCCAACCGCATCGGGCGAAGTCATCCGGCTCTGCGAATGCGCACTCTGCAAGCACCCTGACCTCTGCTGTACGGGAGACGTGGGCTGGAGTGTGGACGCGAGGCGGACCGCGCGCTCGATTGGAGGTATGCTGGGACCGTTCGTCGCCTATCGAGAGGGAGAGATGCCTGATCCGGCAGCGACGCGAGCGGATGCCGTTCACCAGACTCCGGCCCGTAGTGCGACCCGGACCGGGCTCGACGACTGGCTGGACCAGGCGCTCGCCGACACGTTCCCCGCGAGCGATCCGGTCGCCACGCCTCCACGTCTCGCGACCGCAGCGAAGCGCGACGGTCAGTCGCAGCCGAATCCTGCGTCAGGACGAACGGCTCAGGCGCCTGGACATCAGGACCGCTGACCCCGGAGTCCCGGCATGTCCGTCTACGACACACCACACGACACCAGGGTCGTGGTCCGGGGATCCGGGCACGGGTTCGCCCAGGAGATTACCGCCCGCTCGCATCGGCTCGTCGCCGACGAACCGGTCCCGAACGGCGGCACCGACACCGGACCCACTCCGTACGATCTCCTGCTCGCCGCGCTCGGCAGTTGAGCGTCGATGACGGTCGCGCTGTACGCGCGACGCAAGGGCTGGCCGCTGGAGGAGGTGATCGTCCGTCTCCGGCACGACCGGATTCACGCCGTCGACTGCGCGGAGTGCGAGACGAAGGAAGGCCGCCTCGACCGGGTGGACTGGACGCTGCAGTTCCGGGGCGATCTGGATCAGTCTCAACGGACCCGACTGTGGGAGATCGCGCAGCGGTGTCCGGTCCACCGGACCCTGCGATCCGAGGTGTACATCCCGGCGCCTGCGCTCGTCGACGAGTCCGCGTCCGGGTAGCCGGCTGTCAGGCGTTGTCGGCCACCGCGCGGTGCACGAACGCGATCGCGATCGATCCTTCACCGACGGCCGACGCCATGCGCTTGATGTTGCCGCACCGGACGTCCCCCACGGCGAACACGCCGGGAAGGGAGGTTTCGAGCAGATACGGCTGGCGGTCGAGTGGCCAGTGGGCGGTCACGAGATCATCCGGCGTCAGGTCCGGTCCGGTCTTGACGAAGCCCCATGCATCGAGCGTGATGCAGCCATCCAGCCAGGCCGTGTTCGCCTCGCCCCCGGTCATCAGGAAGACATGCCGGATGTCGTGCGCGGTGACGGCGCCCCCGCCGTCACGCCACCGCACGCGTTCCAGATGTCCGTCGCCTTCGAGCGCGACGATCTCGGTTCTCGTTCTGAGCTGGATGCTGGGGGTTTCCTCGATGCGGCGGATCAGGTATCGGGACATGCCCGCCGACAGATCCCCGGACCGGACGAGCAGATGCACCCGTTTCGCCGTCTGCGCCAGGAACACCGCGGCCTGACCGGCAGAGTTCGCGCCCCCGACGACGACGACCTCGGCGCCCTCACAGAGCTGGGCTTCCATGAAGGTCGCACTGTAGTAGACACCGGCACCTTCGAACCTGCGGAGATTGTCGAGCGACGGCC
>CAYUPN010000079.1:12140-18206 GCA_964446605.1 uncultured Bifidobacteriaceae bacterium
GCCGGTCCGGCGCCGACGATGACCACGTCGCGGAGGTGGTGCTGGTCGATCCGCTCGTTGAAGCCAAGCCGCTCGGCGATCTCGCGATTCCCCGGGTTCTTCAGGACGGCCTCACCGCGGCAGATGACGACCGGCATCTCGCCCGGCGCCACGTGGAAGCGGTCGAGCAGGTCCTGCACGTCCGGGTCACGGTCACGATCGAGATACGCAAACGGGTGCCCGTTGCGCGTGAGGAACTGCTTGATGCGAAGCGTCGCGGCGGATCGGGTCGAGCCGATCAGCAGCACGTCGCCAATCCCCTGCGCCATCATCGCGCTCCGCCGGTGCAACAGCGCTCTCATCAGCACGTCGCTCATCTCGGCGTCCGTCTGGAGGAGCGCGTGCATCTGGTCGCGGGTCAGCTGGACGACCTCGCCGGAGCCGCTGACGCGGACGCGCATCTGCGCGGGGCGATCGAGGATCATGCTGACGTCACCGGTGAACTGGGCCGGACCGAGGACCGCGACCAGGAGGTCGCCCAGGCCCGACGGGCGGATGACCTCGATCTCGCCGGTCCTCAGCACGAAGAACGGCACGCCGGTCTCGCCGCCTTCGATCAGGACGTCCCCGCGGGTGATGGGCCGGATGACGCCGTGGGAGGCGACCCGCGCAATCTGCGCGGGACTCAGCGTCGGAAACATGAGTGCCGCGGTGGCGGCACTCGTGAGCGGCGTCGAGCGTGCGGTGTCGGTCGACATCGTTACGCGCCCCCGGCGCGTGCGAGCGGCGCATCGACACATCCGGCCTCGCCGTCGGCGATCACCCGGCCTGTTGTCTCTGCGCCGCTCATGTGTCTCGCTCCGGTGCTCGCTGGTATCGGCGGCGATGACCCGGCGTCAATCCTGCCGACGGATTCGATCGTCGACGAACTCGGACCCGGCGACCGCGTCCAGCCCTTCCGTGTCGTCCGCACGCTCTGCGGCGACGAACGGGATACGAGCCAGAAGCCTGAGGATGACGCGGCCGCCGGCCACGCCCGGGCCGAACGCTCTCGCGGTCGCCGGCGCCGGATCGTGGGAGAGGACGGGATTCATGCGACCCTCCGCTGGTCGCGCCGGCAGAACGCGAGCAGATCGCGGTTGACCTGATCCGCGTGCGTCGCCGTGAGTCCGTGCGGCAGGCCGGGGTAGACGATCGTCTCGGCGCCCTTGATGAGCCGCGCCGACTTCCGTGCGGACGCCGCGATGGGAACGATCTGGTCGTCCTCACCGTGCATGACCAGCGTCGGAACGTCGAACGCCGCGAGATCGTCCGTGAAGTCCGTCGCCGAGAACGCGTCGACGCATTCGTACGCGGCCTTCAGACCGACCTGCATGCTCCAGAGCCAGAACTGATCGAGTGTTCCCCCGGAGACCTGGGCCCCCGGTCGGTTCGCGCCGTAGAACATCAGCGCGAAATCCCTGTAGAACTGCGAGCGGTCCTTGACGAGGGCGGCCCGGACGCCGTCGAACGCCTCGATCGGGGTGCCCTCCGGGTTCGAAGGCGACTTCACCATGATGGGCGGCACCGCCCCGATGAGGACCGCTCTGGCCACGCGCCCGGTCCCGTGCCTCCCGATGTAGCGCGCCACCTCGCCACCGCCGGTGGAGTGCCCCACCATCGTGGCATCCCTCAGATCGAGGACGTCCATCAGGGTTGCCAGGTCGTCGGCGTAGGTGTTCATCTCGTTGCCGGATGACGGCTGGCCCGAACGGCCATGCCCACGCCGGTCGTGCGCCACCACGCGGAAGCCGTGCTGTGCGAGGAAGAGCATCTGCCCATCCCACGCGTCGGCGTTGAGTGGCCACCCGTGCGAGAAGGTGACGACCGGGCCCCGGCCCCAGTCCTTGTAGTAGATCGTCGTGCCGTCCTTCGTCGTGATCGTGCTCATCGTCTTGTCTCCTGAAGTCCGGGCTCGAGGGCCCGATTCGCTTGCATTCATCAGGACCGGACATCAGGTCGCGATGTGACAGGTGATCGCCGTCGATCGATCCGTGGAGGGTCGCTGCCGATGCGCCGCCGGCGATCAGGACGACTCGCCGTGCTCGCGCAGCATCCACTCCCGGACGTACGCGGGGCATCGGATCAGCCGGATGCCGTGCGCCTCGCATTCCGCCAGGAATCTCACGGCGTCGGCGTCCACGAGATGGATCTCGGCAAGATCGAGCGCCAGGTCGACACGGCCTTCTCCCCGAATCAGCTCGCGCAGGGTCGGCACGTCGGCCGCGCCGATACGCCCGCTGACGGTCAGAACGACCGTGGCGGAATCGATGACGCGTCCAATCCTGAGCATGCGTGTCATGGTGTCCGGACTGCGACGGAGCAAGACGGACGCCAGCCGAATGCGGCACGCCCGGCGTTCGTCCGGTCCGGCAGTCGCGACGGTTCGTCAGCCGGCTCGCGAGATGTCGCGAGCGGCCGCTGCCGCGTCGAGACGCCGACGCCGCCGGGACGGACGTTGGCAGGTGCCCGCGCCCGCCATAGAATGCAGGGATGGCCCAGTCCGAGGCCGGCGGGTCGGGCGACACGGCTGCACCCGGCAGCGCGTCACCCGACGATCGCGACCGGCGCGCCCGCGCCGAGGCCGCGTTGCACGCGGCGGAGCCGAGCTATCGGCTGATTGTCGACACCATCCCTGCGCTGATCGCCACCATGACGAGCGCGGGCGAGGTGGAGCACGTCAACCGCCAGGTCCTCGAATACTTCGGCCGGACGACCGGGGAGCTCCGGAAGTGGGGCACCACGGACGCGGTGCACCCGGACGACCTGCCTGCCGTCGTCGCGGCCTGGCAACAGGCCGTCGCCACCGGACAGCCATACGAGATCGAACACCGCATGCGCCGCGCTGACGGGGTGTACCGCTGGTTTCAGCTGCGCGGCGTGCCGCTGCACGACGATGGCGGTCGCGTGGCCCGGTGGTACGTCCTGATGACCGATATCGACAGGCGCAAGCAGTCGGAAGCGCGCCTGCGATCGTCGCTCGACGAGATCGAACGCCTGAGAGATCGGCTGCAGGACGAGAACCTGGCCTTGCGGGAAGAGGTCGATCAGGTCTCCATGTTCGAGGAGATCGTCGGGTCATCGAGCGCGCTGAAGGCGACGCTGTCGCATGTGCTGAAGGTGGCGCCGACCGACTCGACGGTCCTGATCTCCGGCGAGACCGGGACCGGAAAGGAACTGATCGCCCGCGCCATCCACAAGCAGTCGCGTCGGGCCGCCCGCGCGTTCGTCGGCGTGAACTGCGCCGCGGTTCCGCCGTCGCTGATCGCCTCGGAGCTCTTCGGTCACGAGAAGGGCGCCTTCACCGGCGCGGTCCAGCAGCGGCGCGGGCGCTTCGAACTGGCGCATTCGGGCACCATCTTTCTCGACGAGATCGGGGAGATTCCGCTGGACACGCAGCTTGCGCTCCTGCGCGTGCTGCAGGAGCGGCAGTGCGAGCGCGTCGGAGGAAGCCGCCCGATTCCGGTTGATGTCCGTGTCATCGCCGCGACCAACCGGGACCTTCCGGCGGCCGTCGAAGGGGGCACGTTCCGGTCGGATCTCTTCTACCGGCTGAACGTCTTTCCGATTCACGTCCCGCCGCTCCGCGAGCGCCGCGAAGACATCCGCATGCTCGTCGAGTACTTCGTCAAGCGGTTCGCCGAACAGATGGCGAAGCGCATCCGCACGATCGAGAAGCGCACACTGGACCTGTGCGAGCAGTACTCATGGCCGGGCAACATCCGCGAGCTGCAGAACATCGTCGAACGGTCGGTCATCCTGTGCGACGGGAGCACGTTCTCGATCGACGAAGCCTGGCTGACGAGCCGGGCGCCGGGACGTCCTGACGCGTCGGGACCGTTGACGCAGGCCCTGCTCGATCAGGAGAAGGGGATGATCGAGGCTGCGCTCCTCGAAAGCCGGGGCAAGGTGGCGGGGGCGGGCGGCGCCGCCGCCAGGCTCGGGCTTCCGCCGTCGACGCTGGAATCGAAGATCAAGCAGCTGAAGATCGACAAGGACCGGTTCACGCCGCGCCCGTCCTGACCACCGCGAAACTTCGGGACTTGCGAAGTTTCGCGACCCCTGCCTCGCGGCTTTCCTCGCGTTTCCCCGAAATCTCCTCTGGCCCCGACGTTGCGTTGGGTCCGGCCGGGTCGCAGACGAGACCCGGCGAGAGGAGGGTGGGACGTGGACTCTGCATCGGCGATTCCGACCGGGAACGTGTTGTCGACAGGCGGCTGGGAGGCCGCGCCGGAGGGTGCCGCCCCCGGAGCGTACGCCGAGGACGGGCTCCGCGCATTCCTCGACGCCCGGCCGCGGCTGTTCGGCCTTGCCTATCGGATGCTGGGCAGCGCGGCAGAGGCCGAGGACGTCGTCCAGGACGTCTGGATCCGATGGCAGACCACCGATCGCCGCCTCGTCCGGAACCCGACGGCGTTCCTCGTCACGACAGCCACGCGACTCGCGATCAACGTGCTCAGGTCCGCCCGGACACGCCGTGAGACCTACGTGGGCCCCTGGCTGCCCGAGCCGGTCGACACCACGGCCGATCCGGGACTCGGGGCCGAGCGCGGCGAAGCGTTGAACTTCGCCGTGCTGCTCCTGCTGGAGACGCTGTCGCCCAACGAACGCGGCGCCTACGTGCTTCGCGAGGCGTTCAACTATCCCTATCGCGAGATCGCCGGCATCCTTCGCATCGAAGAGGCCAACGCCCGTCAGCTCGTCACCCGCGCCCGGTCCCGTGTCTCCGCAGGGCGACGTTCGCCCGCCAGCCGGCCCGAACAACGACGCCTGCTCGAGGCCTTCATCGCCGCGGCGCGCGCTGGTGATGTGGCCGGCCTCGAGCGCCTGTTCGCGGCGGACGTCGTGTCGACGTCGGACGGTGGAGGACTCGTGCGCGCGGCCCGGCTGCCGGTCGTGGGGCGCGAGCGCGTCGCCAGATTCATCGGGGCGATCGCGGGACGCTTCTGGCGCGGCGTGACGCTCACGTGGATCGACGCCAACGAGCAGTCCTGCGTGCTCGTCTCGCGTCACGCGACCGTCACGGCGCTCGTGACCGTGGACGGCTCGACGGAGGGAATCCGGCAGGTCATGTGGCTCCTGCGACCGAGCAAGCTCGCAGGCCTGTCCGCCCGGTCGCACACGTCAGCGCGGCCGCTCGTCTCGACCCTGGCACACATCGCTGGACATTCCGGCTCCCTGTCATGGCCATCGCTGCCGTGACGGGACGCGAAAGGAGCATCACCATGAGCGCGTCCACACCATCACCCTCGCTGCCTCGTCTCGCTGAGGACAGACGGCACGCGACGTCGCGAGCCACCGCGTTCGGCGCACGGCGCAGCGCCTTTCGCGTCCTGCACGAACGCGGCTGCTTCGTGATTCCCAACCCGTGGGACGTGGGGTCCGCGCGATACCTGCAGCACCTGGGATTCCCTGCTCTGGCCACCACCAGCGCCGGGTTTGCGTTCTCGCAGGGGCTTCCCGATTCAGGGGACGAGGTCGTCCTCACCCGCGAGCAGAGCCTGGCCTACATCGCCAGCATCACCGACGCCGTCGATCTCCCGGTGAGCGCCGACTTCATGTCGGGGTACGGACGGGAGCCGGAGGACGTCGCCGACAGCGTCGCACGGTGCGTGGCGACGGGCGTGGCGGGTCTGTCGATCGAGGACGCCACCGGTGATTCCGACTCGCCCCTCTACGACCTGTCGGTCGCGGTCGAGCGGGTTCGCGCGGCGCGACAGGCAATTGATCGATCGGGCGAGGAGGTGCTGCTGACCGCACGGGCGGAGTGCTACCACGTTGGCCATCCGGATCCCCTCCGCGAGAGTGTCCGTCGCCTGGAGGCATACGCGGCGGCAGGAGCGGACGTGCTCTTCGCGCCGGGCCCGCAGACGCCTGCCGAGATCGAGGCGCTCGTCAGCGCGGTGGCGCCGAAGCCGCTCAATCTTCTCGTGGTCCGGGACATCGGCCTGCGTGTCGACGAGCTCGCCGCGCTCGGCGTGCGCCGCATCAGCGTGGGGGGCGCGCTGGCCTTGCGTGCGTGGACCGGTTTCATGCGCGCCGCGCAGA
>CAYUPN010000080.1:0-10740 GCA_964446605.1 uncultured Bifidobacteriaceae bacterium
GGGCTTCGGCGGACCAGGTCCCGCATCCGCCGCGCGTGGGAGTCAGCGCGCGGCCGGAGCCTGGGCGGTCAACCGATCGCGACCGGATGGCCGCCCGTCCGGAAGAAGAGCACGCCTTCCGAGATCGCCGGCGTCGCCATGCAGACCTCGCCCATCGGATTGGTCGCGATCAGCTCGAACACGGCCGGCCTTGACGACATGGACGTCGCGGTCCTCGCTGGCGAAGCAGACCCGGCCGCCGGCGGCGACGGCGGACGCGGTGAACCGGGTACGTCCCTCCGCGGGGCGCTGCTGGCGAAGCTCATCATTGGCAGCTCGAGTGTGCTTGACTCGAATTCCTTGCGGCGATTAGATGCAGCGTATGCGGTTCATCGTCTTCCCCGCTCTCCTGATCCTGAGCTTCGCGCCGACTGCCGACGCGCAGCAGCGCAGTCGTGCAGCCGCGACGTCGACGCTGACGGCGACGGTGACCGATGGCGGCGGCCTGCCGCTCCAGGGTGTTCAGGTCACCGCGACCGGACCGGTCGAGCGAGACGGGACCACGCTGCCGAACGGCGTGGCGCGCTTCCTGAACATGCGCGCGGGCCAGTACCGGCTGCGGTTCGCGCACGAGACGTTCGTCCTGCTCGAGCGGGACGTGACCATCCGCGCCGGCGCGCCGCTGGCGATCGACGTGATGCTCACGCGCGCGCCCGAGCCCGAGGCACCGCCGGAGCCCGAGACGCCCGCGGCGGCTCCGGAGGAAGCGGCGCCGCCCGGCGATCCGAACGTCGTGGAACTGGTGTCGTTCATCGAGCGGAACTTCATCAGCAGCCGCGACGACGTGAAGCGCGATGGGCTCGGATGCACCGCGAGCGCGGAGACGACGCTGCTCCAGATCCGCGAGCCGATTCCCGAGCGCGCGCTCCCCGACGCCGACGAGGTCCTCTACGTCGTCGCGGGCGAGGGCACGCTTCGCCTCGGCAACCGCGACGTCCCGCTGAGCGGATCGACGATGGCCGTGGTGCCGCGCGGTACGGTCCGCGGATTGACGCGGAACGGACGCAACCCGCTCATCGTGCTGTCGGTGGTGTCCGGTCCGGCGTGCACGGCCAGTTCGCAGTAGATCGGCCGTAGCCCGCGCCGAGTCGCACGCGCGCGCGCCGCCCCCGCCGAAGCCCGCAGACGAACGCGCGGGCGAAGGCGAGACCCGATCAGACCTGAAGCCGCGCCTCGATCTTCGCCCAGGTGTCCTTCAGCGTGACCGTGCGGTTGTAGACGGGGCGCTCCGCCGAGGAGTCGGGATCCGCGCAGAAGTAACCCAGGCGCTCGAACTGCACGCGCGTGCCCGGCGGCCGGGTGGCGAGCGACGGCTCGAGTTTCGCCTCGACGACGTCGAGCGACTCGGGGTTCAGGTGGCGGAGCCAGTCCTGGTCGGGCTCCCCTCCGGTGGGGTCCGGCACGGTGAACAGCCGATCGTAGAGCCGGACTTCGGCGGTCACCGCGTGGGCCGCCGAGACCCAGTGCAGCGTCGCCTTCACCTTGCGGCCGTCCGGCGCGTCACCGCCGCGCGTCTCCGGATCGTACGTGCAGATCAGGCGGACGATCGCACCGGTGGCCGGGTCCTTCACGACCTCGCGGCAGGTGATGAGATACGCGTTGCGCAGCCGCACTTCGCGGCCGGGGGCGAGCCGGAAGAACTTCTTCGGCGGATCCTCGCGGAAGTCGTCCTGCTCGATGTACAGCACGCGCGAGAACGGGACCTTCCGGGTGCCCGCTGACGCATCCTCCGGGTTGTTGACGACGTCCATCTCCTCGACGAGATCGTCGGGATAGTTCTCGATGACGACCTCGAGCGGGCGGAGCACCGCCATCGCGCGCGGCGCGCGCCGGTTCAGATCGTCGCGCACGCAGTGCTCGAGCAGGGCGACGTCGATGACGTTCTCCTTGCGCGCGACGCCGACGCGGTCGCAGAAGTCGCGAATCGACTCCGGCGTGTAGCCGCGCCGCCGCAGTCCGCTGATCGTCGGCATGCGGGGGTCGTCCCAGCTGGCGACGTGCCCCTCCTCCACCAGCTGCAGCAGCCGGCGCTTGCTCATCACGGTGTAGCTGAGATTCAGGCGCGCGAACTCGATCTGCTGCGGCGTCGCCGGCGTCTGCAGCGTCTCGATCACCCAGTCGTAGAACGGCCGGTGATCCTCGAACTCGAGCGTGCAGAGGGAGTGCGTGATGCCCTCGATCGCGTCCTCGATCGGGTGCGCGTAGTCGTACATCGGGTAGATGCACCACCGATCGCCGGTCCGGTGATGCGGCGCGTGCCGGATGCGGTACAGGACGGGGTCGCGGAGGTTGATGTTCGGCGACGCCATGTCGATCTTCGCCCGCAGGACGCGCGCGCCGTCCGGGAACTCGCCGGCGCGCATGCGCCGGAACAGATCGAGATTCTCCTCGACGCTGCGGTTCCGGTACGGGCTGTCCCGCCCGGGCTCCATCAAGGTGCCGCGGTACTCCCGGATCTCGTCGGCGGACAGGTCGTCGACGTACGCCTTGTCCATCCGGATGAGGGCCTCGGCGTACTCGTACATCCGGTCGAAGTAGTCCGCGGCGTACAGGACGTCGTTGTTCCACTGGAATCCGAGCCAGCGGACGTCCTCCTTGATGGCCTCGACGTACTCGATGTCCTCCCGGGTCGGGTTCGTGTCGTCCATCCGCAGGTTGCAAAGCCCCCCGAAGTCCTGCGCGATCCCGAAGTTCAGGCAGATGGCCTTCGCGTGTCCGATGTGGAGGTAGCCGTTCGGCTCCGGCGGGAAGCGCGTGTGCACACGGCCGCCGTGCCGTCCGGCGGCGCGGTCGGCGACGACGATCTCGCGGATGAAGTCCAGCGGCTCGGTGAGCGGCGGCGTCCCGGATTCAGACATGGCGAACCTTCAATGTTACCAGCCCGCCCCTGGAGACGGGGCGCACGCGGACGCGACGTGCGCTACCATGCGGGCGACGTGCGCCGGCAACCGGCGCACCTGCACCAGGCCGTGCCGCCGCCGGGCGGCCGCGGCCGGAGGAGAGTCGTGGCTCAACTGTCCCGTCGCCGCTGGTTCGGCGCGCTGGCAGCCGGCGTGGCCGGCGCAACGGCCGCCGGACGTCCCGCAGCCCTCCGGGCCCAGCCGGCCCGCCCGTCCGGGCCCGTTGATGGCTCGCTGCCCCTCACGGAATTCCAGCCGCGGAGCATGCTGGAAGTGCCTGTGACCGAGGTCCCCCGCGCGAAGTTCCCGGTCATCGACGTCCATACGCACGTGACCTTCCGCGCACGCAGCCGGGGCTCGCAGTCGGGGGACGGCATCCGCTCACGCGGGACGCCGGCGGATCTGCTGCCGACGATGGACCGCCGCAACATCCGGACGATGGTCAACCTGACGGGCGGCGTGGGCGCCGGGCTCGCCGAGGCGATCGCCACGTGGCAGCAGGCGCACCCCGGCCGCTTCGTCGTGTTCACCGAGCCGTCCTGGGAACGCACCGCGGAGACCGGCTACGCGGCGTGGCAGCCCCAGGAGCTCGAGCGGGCGAAGGCGGCCGGCGCGAAGGGCGTCAAGGTGCTCAAGACGCTCGGCCTGTACCTGCGCGAGCAGGGGAGGTCGGGGCCGCTCGTGAAGATCGACGACCCGCGGTTCGACCCGATGTGGGAGGCCTGCGGCGCTCTCGGGCTGCCGGTGGCGATTCACATCGCCGACCCGGTGGCGTTCTTCCTGCCGATCGACCGCTTCAACGAGCGCTACGAGGAACTGCACGCGCATCCGGACTGGTCGTTCCACGGGAAGGACTTCCCGCCGTTCCACGAGCTGCTCGCCGCCCGCGACCGGGTGCTGGCACGCCACCCGAAGACCACGTTCATCGGGCTGCACGTCGGCCACTACGCGGAGAACCTCGCGGCCGTGGCCGAGGCGCTCGACAGGTTCCCCAACTTCAACGTCGAGATAGGGGCCCGCATCGGCGAGCTCGGACGGCAGCCGCGGGCGGCCCGCCGGTTCTTCGAGAAGTACCAGGACCGGATCCTGTTCGGAACGGACGCGATTCCGGACGGACACGAGACGCCGCAGCAGGTCTTCGGCGACGAGCTGTATCAGATCTACTACCGCTTCCTCGAGACGGAGGACGAGTACTTCGACTACGCGCCCGCGCCAGTGCCTCCGCAGGGCCGGTGGCGCATCTACGGGCTCGGGCTGCCGGATCAGATCCTGCGGAAGGTCTACAACGAGAACGCGACGCGGTTGTTGAGGTTGTAGAGGATGGTGTAGGGGCCAGGGGCCGGGGGCCAGGGGCCGGGGGCCAGGCCAGGGGCCAGGGGCCAGGGACCGGGGCCAGGGGGCCGGGAATCGCCGGCCTGAAGGCCGGCCCTCCTGGAGATCGGGAGTGAAGCAACGATGATCGGACGAACGATGCAGAGACGGTCGTGGCTGGTCGCATGCGCGCTGGTGCTGGCGCCGGCGCTCGCGGGAGCGCAGGGGCTGCCCAAGGCGCCGCCCGAAACGGTCGGGGTCTCGGGCGAGCGCCTGAACCGCCTGAATGCGACGATGCAGCAGTACGTCGACCAGCAGCGCGCGGCCGGCATCGTGACGATGCTGGTGCGGCAGGGCAAGGTCGTGCAGCTCGAGGCGTTCGGCTACCGGGACCTCGAATCGAAGGCGCCGATGCGCACGGACACGATCTTCCGCATCGCCTCGATGTCGAAGGCCGTGACGAGCCTGGCGGCGATGATCCTGCTCGAGGAAGGGAAGCTGCTGCTCAACGACCCGGTGTCGAAGTTCATCCCGTCCTTCAAGGACACGACGGTGATGGTGCCGCCGCCGCCCGGTGCCGTGGAAGGGACGCCGGTTTCGGTGATCCCGGCGAACCGGCCGATCACCATCCGCGACCTGCTGACGCACACGTCGGGGATCAGCTACGGCTACGGCCCGGCCGCCGCGCTGTACAAGGCCGCGAACGTGCAGGGCTGGTACTTCGCCGACAAGGCGGAGCCGATCGCGGTGACGATCGACCGGCTCGCGAAGCTGCCCTTCGACGCCCAGCCCGGCGAACGGTTCGTCTACGGCTTCAGCACCGACGTCCTCGGCGTGGTCGTCGAGAAGGCGTCGGGGATGGCCCTGGACGAGTTCCTCCGGACCCGGATCTTCGAGCCGCTGAAGATGGTCGACACGCATTTCTATCTCCCGCCGGAGAAGCGGGACCGGCTGGCGACGGTCTACTCGCTGCGCGACGGCACCCTCGTGCGCGCGCCCGACGAGGGAACCGGGCAGGGCGATTACGTGGACGGCCCGCGCCAGAGCTTCTCGGGCGGCGCCGGGCTGCTCTCCACAGCCTCCGACTACGCGCGGATGCTGCAGATGCTCCTGAACGGCGGCGAGCTGGACGGCGTGCGGCTGCTCGGTCCGAAGACGGTGGAGCTGATGACGTCGAACCACGTCGGCTCGCTCTACAACCAGGGGCGCACCGGCTTCAGCCTCGGGTTCGAGGTGGTCGAGCACGTCGGACGCTCGGGCGAGCACGGGTCGGTCGGCCTGTTCTCGTGGGGCGGCGCGTATCACACCGATTACTGGGCGGATCCGCAGGAGCAGGTGGTCGGGGTGCTGATGACGCAGCTGCTGCCCGCCACGGGCAGCGATCTGCACGGCAAGTTCCGGGCGCTGTCGTATCAGTCGATCGTCGCGCCGGTCGGTACGCCGGCGCCGAGGCGGAGGCCGCAGACGAACTGAGAGCCGGCGACAAAGGCTGATGCGGCCCCGGAGCGGGCGGCTTCAGCTCTTCGAGAGCGCCCGGCCCGCAGCGACCACGGCATCGATCACGAGCGGCAGGTCGCTCGCATCGGTCCGGAAGTTGACGATGCAGGAGCGGAGGAGGAAGCGGCCGTTGAGCATCGCGTTCGAGACGAACGCGGTGCCGCCGGCCTGCACGCGCTCCAGCACGCGCTCGTTCAGCCGGTTCAGCGGCTCCAGGCTGGCCGGCGACTCCGGGTCGACGCCCGGCGGCACGTAGCGGAAGGTCGCGATGCTGAGCGACTGCGTGACGGCCTCGATTTCGGGGTGCGCCCGGGCGAGCGCGAACAGCTCGCGCGACAACCGCATGTCCTCGTCGATCATCCGGGCGTAGCCGTCGCGCCCGACCTGCTGCAACCCCATCCAGACTTTCAGCGCCCTGAAGCCGCGCGAGTTCTGCGGGCCGTACTCGTAGTAGTTCGGCGGCGGCTCGGCGATGCCCTCGTGGAAGTGGTAGTAGTCGGGCGTGTAGCTGAACGCGCCCCGCAGGTACGCCGCGTCGCGCACCAGCGTGCAGCCCGCCTCCAGCGGCGCGTAGAGCCACTTGTGCGGGTCGACCGCGATCGAATCGGCACGGCGCATCGCCTCGAGGTCGCGCGGTGCATCCCGGGCGAGCGCCGCCGGCGCGCCGTACGCCCCGTCGACGTGGAACCACAGCCCCTCGGCCTCGCAGACGCCCGCCATCTCCTCGAGCGGATCGACCGCGCCGGTCGCGACGGTGCCCGCCGTGCCGACGACGAGGAACGGCAGCAGCCCCGCGGCGCGGTCCGCCGCGATCTGCGCGCGGAGCTCGTCGACGCGCATGCGCTGATCCCGGTCGACGGGGATCCAGCGCACCGCGTCGGTGCCGAGTCCGGACAGATCCGCGGCCTTCTGCACCCATGTGTGCGTCTCGGCCGAGCAGTACGCGGTCATGCGCGACGCGGAGGCGGCGCCCACTCCGTCCGTGCGCATGGGCCACGTGGCCTTTGCCGCGCGCGCGGCCCAGAAGCCGATCATGTTCGCCATGTTGCCGCCGCTCACCAGCAGCCCGCTGCTGCCGGGGGCGGCGCCGACGAGCTCCGCAATCCAGGCGACCGTCTGCTCCTCGATCACCGTCGCGACCGGCGACAGGCCGTAGCCCCCGCAATTCGGATTCACCGATGCGGCCAGCAGCTCGGCGAGCGCGCCGATGGGCGCGGCCGACGAGGTGATGTAGCCCATGAAGCGCGGATGCCCGTTGAAGACGGAGGCCTCGAACAGCAGGCGCGCGGCGCGGTCGACGATCGCCTCGGGGGCCGCTCCCCCGGCGGGCAGGCTGGTCTGACCGACGCGCTCGCGCAGTTCGGCCGGCGAGAGCGCAGGCACGACCGGACGCGACGCCAGCGTCTCGAGGAAATCCGCGATGTGATCGACGAGGACGTGCCCGAGCCGCCGGAAGTCCGGCGGCGAGAGCTCCATCGGCGCGCGGCGCTTCGCTGCCACGTGTCCTACCGCGCCGCCGTCGTCGTCTGCGGCGACGCGCCGGCGCCCTTGAGGAAGCGATTGAACCACTTCACGTAGCGATCCAGCCGGTCCCGCTGATAGCTCGGGATCGAGAGGCCGTGGTACTGACCCGGATAGACGACGAGCTGCGCCTCGACGCCGTTGCTCTTGAGCGCCTGGTACATCTGTTCGCTGCCCGTGATCGGCACGTTGAAGTCCTTTTCGCCGCACATGAACAGCGTGGGCGTCGCGATCCGGTCGGCCTTGAAGAACGGGTAGCTCACCTTCATCCAGACGTCCGGGTTCTTCCAGGGCTGCCCCATCTCGATGTCGTACTGGACGATGTACTGGTCCGTGCCGTACATCGACAACTGCAGCGAGCTGCCGGCGCCGGAGGCCGCGGCCTTGAACCGGGTGTCGGTCGCGATGGTGTAGTTGGTCAGAATGCCGCCGTAACTCCACCCGCCGATGCCGAGCCGTTCCGGATCGGCGACGCCGCTGCGGACGGCCCAGTCGACCCCGGCAAGCAGGTCCACGACCTCGAGGTGCCCCCAGTCGGCGGCGATCGCCTTCTGGAACGCCGAGCCGCGGCCGGAGCTGCCGCGGTAGTTCACCTGCAGGACCGCGTACCCGCTGGCGGCGAGGACCTCGCGGATGTAGTCGAACGAGTGGTCGTCCTGCCCGTTGGGCCCGCCGTGAATCCAGAGAATGAACGGGAGCCTGCTGCCGACGGAGCCGGCCGGGCGCGCCAGCAGGCCGTTGACCACAGTGCCGTCCTTCGCGGTGAAGGTGACGTCCTCCACGTTCGACAGCACGACCCCCTTCAGCCAGTCATCGTTGTGGCTCGTCAGGCGCTCCAGCCGGCCCGCGTCGAGCTTGTGGACCTCGTTGGGCTCGCTCGCCGTGGACGACAGCAGCGCGACCGCGCCTCCCGGGGAAACGGACACCGAACCGACCACACGCCGCCCGGTCGTGAGGCGTTCGACCTTCCCGCCCGCGACGGGCACCCTGGCGAGGTACTCGACCCGGTCGTCCTCGACCACCACCAGCAGGCTCTGCCCGTCCGGCGCCCAGAGCGGCTCGCTGACGGCGCGGTCGAGCGTGTCGGTCAGCAGCCGGGCCTCGCCACCCGCGGCGGGCACGATGGCCAGCTGGCGCTGCTGGTAGGCCCAGAACTTCGCGACGTCGCCCTGCAGATAGGAAATCCACTGTCCGTCGGGGCTCCACGCGATCGGCCCGCCGTCGGCGCCGGGAAACGTCGTGACCGCCTGCGGCTCGGCCCCGGCCTTCGCGCCGACCACGAAGATGTTCGTGTCGTTGGACCGCTCGGCCGCCGGGCCGCGCTTGCTGACGAACGCGATGCGGGTGCCGTCGGGCGACCAGGCCGGCTGGCTGTCATCGTAGTCCCCCGACGTGATCTGCTCGGCCTTCCGCGTCTTCACGTCGAAGACGTAGAGGTGGGTCCGCAGTCGCTCCAGATACCCGGCGTAGTCGCGCTTGAAGTCGTAGCGGTCGATCACGATCGGCGGGCGGGTCTTGCGCTTCCAGCCCTCGATCTTCTCGGGCTCGTCGGCGGGATCGGGATCGTTGACGACGAGCACGAGCCGCGTGCTGTCGGGAGACCAGGCGTAGTCGGTGACGCCGCCCTTGAGGTCGGTGACGCGCTGCGCCTCGCCGCCGGCGCGATTGAGCAGCCAGACCTGCGCTCCCTTCTTCTTCTCCTCCTCGTCACCGCGCGACGCCGTGAACGCGAGGTACTTCCCGTCCGGGCTCCACCGCGGGCGCGACTCGCTGTCCGGACTCGACGTCAGCTGGATCGTCTCGCTGCCGTCCCAGCTCACCATCCAGATGTCGCTGTCCCGCTTGTCCTTCTCGACGTTCGACGCGCTGACCACGTAGGCCACCCACTTGCCGTCGGGGGACACCTCGGGGTCGCTGACGGATTTCAGCTTCGCGAAGTCGTCGAGGCTGTACGGACGTCGGGCGTTCTGCGCGAGCGCGAGCGCCGGGAGCAGCAGGACCGCGAGCGCGGCGGCACCAGATCGGCGGAGCATGGGCACCTCGGAACGGGAAAGGACGATCCGACGAGAGGATACAGCAGGGAACCGGGGATCGTGACCGGCGGTGGGCCGCCCGCGTGCAACCGCTTCGCGGCGGAAGACCGCGCGCGACCCGCGCGCCGAAAGGAGCGGACTACGGGACGAACAGCACGCAGGCGGGCGAACCGACCGCGATCGGGTCGCCGGCCGGTGACAGGTGCCCGGTGTTCCGGTCGATCCGGAACACCGCCATCGAGTCGCTGCGCTGGCCCGCGGCGACGAGCCACTCCCCGCCGGGATGGATGGCGAAGTGGCGAGGCCAGCGCACCCGTACGGGCTCGTGCTCGACCAGCGTCAACGCGCCGGTCCCGGCATCGACCTCGAACACGACGAGCGAGTCGTGCCCGCGATTGGACATGTACACGAACCGTCCGTCCGGATGCACGCTCACCGAGGCCGGGTAGTTCTCGCCGGAGAACCCGTCCGGGAGCGTCGAGACCGAGCGGAGCGCCCGCAGCCCGCCGCGCGAGGCGTCCCAGGCATGCGCGGTCAGCGTCGACGAGAGCTCGTTGGCGGCGAAGCCGAAGCGCGCGCCGGGATGAAACGCGAAGTGGCGTGGGCCCGCCCCCGGCTCGGCGGCGACCGACGGCACGGGTGCGGGCGTGAGCGTGCCGGCGCCGGCGTCGTAGCGGTAGACGAACAGCCGGTCGGCGCCCAGATCCGCCGAGACCGCGAATGCGTTGGTCGCGTCGAGATCGATCGAGTGCGCGTGCGGCCCGCGCTGCCGCCGCGTGTTGACGCTGCTCCCGGTGTGCTGCACGACCTGCGTCGCCTCGCCGAGGCGGCCGTCCGGGCCGATTGGCAGCACGGCCAGGTTGCCACCGGAGTAGTTCGCGACGAGCACGTGCGTCCCGTCCCGGTCGACGACGATGTAGCACGGGCTGCCGCCGCGCGAGGAACGGGTGTTGAGCAGCGTGAGCCGCCCGGTCTCGCGGTCGATCGCGAAGGCGCTCACGCTGCCGCTCTTCTGATCGTCGAAGTCGCCGACCTCGTTGACCGCGTAGAGGAAGCGCCCGTTCGGGTGCAGCGCGAGGAAGCTGGGGCTGCGCGTCTCGGCCGCGAGACCGAGCGGCGAGAACGCGCCGGTCGCCGGGTCGAACCGGAAGGCGTAGATGCCCTGGCTCTTCTCGCCCGTGTACGTGCCGATGTACACGAGCTGGCCGGCGGACTGCGCGGCCGCCGTGCCCGCGAATGCGAGGCACAGCACGGCGGCGAGAAATGCGGACGTTCGATTCATGGAGTGCTCTGATCCCTGGCACGGCCGGACTGAAGTCCGGCCCTACGCCCCTGGCCCCTGGCCCCTGGCCCCTGGCCCCTGGCCCCTGCACGGCCGAACCGAAAGTTCGGCCCTGCTAGCGCTTCGACAGATCCCGGATCCAGATGTCCTTGAACTG
>CAYUPN010000080.1:10840-18026 GCA_964446605.1 uncultured Bifidobacteriaceae bacterium
AAGTTCGGCCCTGCTAGCGCTTCGACAGATCCCGGATCCAGATGTCCTTGAACTGCATGTGCCCCTCGCCACCCGAATGGAGCTGGAGCGCGATGGCGCCGTCGAAGGAGCGCGGGCGCGGGTCGGTGAAGTCGACCATCAGCACGCCGTTCAGGCGCGACACGTAGCGGTTGTTCTCCACCTTCACCAGCAGCTCGTTCCACTCGCCCTTCCGGACCACGGTCTCGTTCTCCGGCGCGGGCCAGACGACCCAGTTCCGCCCGTCGCCGTAGATGCCGCCCGTGTGCTGGCCGATGGTGCAGTCGATCTCGAACTGCAGCCCCTGGCTGACGTCGGCGGTGCCGGGCTTGAAGTCGGTGTGGAAGAACAGGCCGCTGTTGCCGCTGCCGACGCACAGGAACCTGAGCGAGAGGTGGAAGTCCTTGTAGGGCTTCTCGGTCTTCAGATAGCCGTAGCCGTCGGTCAGCGTGATGCCGTGAATCACGCCGTCCTCGACGGTCCACTTCTCGTTGCCGACCGGCACCCAGCCCGTGAGGTCGGTGCCGTTGAACAACTGGACCCAGTCCTCTCCGGCAAGCCGCGGCCGATCGGGCCGCTGCGCGGTGAGCGTGGCCACCGACGCGAGGAGGGCAAGGACGGCAATCGCGGATCGCATCAGCATTCTCGTCTCCAATCTCCTGATCTGCAGCGGGCAGCCGGCGGCTGGCAGCCGTCCGGGCACCCGCTCATCATTCCATGCAGCCGGCCGCTGCAGCCAGCAGCCCGCGGCTCAGATGGCCAGCGTCACCGCCGTGACCGACGCCGGCGGGAAGGTCAGCACCAGGGCACGGCCGCTGATCGCCTTCGAAACCGGTTGGGGCGACTGCACGACGTCCGGATGCTCGAACGTGTTGTGCGCGTCCAGCGCCGGCGCCGTCAGCGTCCGCACGGTGCACGAGGCCGGCGCGGCGCCGGCCATCGCGATCTCCGCCTCGCGCGGCTCGTCGGGGCTCGGGTTGACCACGGTGAGGGTCACGGTCCGGTCTCGGACCGACGCCGAGCCGGCGAGGCCGAAGAGCGTGGCCGGCTGCCCGTTGCGCGTGTAGCTCACCCGCGGCGACGACACCACGGTCCGCACCGACCGCGCCCCCATGTGCGGCTGGTACATCTCGAACACATGGTAGTTCGGGGTGAGGATGAACCGGTCCTCGTGCGCGACGAACAGCGACTGGAGGCAGTTGACCAGCTGCGCGATGTTCGCCATCGCGACGACGTCCGCGTGGCGGTGGAAGATGTCGAGCGTGAGGCCGGCCAGCAGCGCGTCGCGCAGCGTCGAGACCTGGCCCAGGGTGTGCGACGGCACCGCCTCGGACCCGGGCCGGTGCCACGAGCCCCACTCGTCGATCGCCAGCTTCACGCGCCGCTCGCGGTCGAACGGCGCGATGGCCTGCGCGTGCCCCTCGATGAAGCCGTCCATCTTCTCGCCTTCGCGCAGCAGCTCGAACCACTGCTCGCGGTTGAAGCCGACGGCCGGCCCCTTGCTCTCGTTCCAGTCGGTCGACCGGCCGCCGCTCACGTTCGTCGAGTAGTGATGGACCGACCAGGCCCAGAGCCGCCGCACCAGCCCGCGGCTCTCTTCTGTGAGCTTCGTGAAGAACCGCCGCGTCCAGTCGAACTCGGGCCCGCTGGGACCGGCGCCGATGAAGCGCAGTCCCAGGTCGTAGGCGGGAACCCACGACGTGTAGCGGCGGAACTCCACCGCGTAGTCCTCGGGCGAGAAGTCGCCGCCGCAGCCCCACGGCTCGTTGCCGACCCCCCAGTAGGCCACCTTCAGCGGATCCCGCTCCCCCTGCGCCTCCCGCACGCGCGCCAGCGTCGTCGTGCCCGCCGGCGCGTTGCAGAACTCGACCCACTGATAGAAGTCGCGCGCGGGGAGGCTCCGGACGTTCGCCGCGATGTACGGCTCGGCGCCGGAGAGCCGGCAGAACCGGACGAATTCGACGGTGCCGAACGTGTTGGGATCGTACTGCTGCGGACCGGGCGGCACCTTCGTGTTCACCCAGAAGTTCGTGCGAACGGGCCGGTCGCCGTTGGCGCCGATGCCGTCGCGCCAGTCGTAGCTGTCGGCGAAGCAGCCGCCCGGCCAGCGAATCACGGGCGCCTTGATCCGGCGCAGATGGTCGACGAGCGCCTTCCGTATCCCGCCGACGTTCGGGATCGTGGAGTCGGGGCCCACCCAGATGCCGTCGTAGACGACGCCCCCGAGGTGCTCGGCGAAATGGCCGTAGACCTCGGGCGCGATGGTCCCGATCGGCTCGTCGAGGCGGATGTCGATGCGCGAATCGGCGGCGCGGGCGGATCGCGGGGCGGCCAGCAGCCCGGCACCGGCAGCGGCGGCGGTGGTGGCGAGGAACCGGCGGCGTGTCAGCATGCGCTGAATACTAGCGCAGTCACGCCACGGTCATCCGCAATCCGGGACAATCCGCAATCCGCAATCGACGAGCGTCAGTACACCACCCCCTCGATCACGACGCCGGTGACGTGCGACGTGTACTCGAACGGGTCGCCGTCGAACAGCGCGACGTCGCCGTCCTTGCCCGGCTCCAGTGAGCCCACGCGCGTGTCGATGCCGAGGATGCGCGCGGCGTCGATGGTCACTGCCGCCAGCGCAGCGTCGAAGCCCAGCCCGTTGGCGGCGGCCACGGCGGCCTCGAAGAGCACGACGCGCGTCTTGGGCACGTATCCTTCGTAGCCGCTCTGGATCGCGACCGGGATCCCGGCCTTCCGCAGCACCGACGCGGTTTCCATGCTCATGTTCTCCGCGTCGCCGGCGGGGCGCTGCATGGTCGCATGCAGGATCACGGGCACGCCGGCCTCCTTGATCCGGGCGGTCACGAGGTACGCCTCGGACGCGCCGTCGAGGATGATGCGCAGCCCGAACTCCTGTGCGAGCCGCAGCGCGGTCAGGATGTCGTGCGACCGGTGCGCGGTGATGAGGAGCGGGAGCTCGCGGCTGATGACACGGCCCAGCGCCTCCAGCCGGAGGTCGCGGGAGGGGCGCTTGTCCGCCGGGCCCTCCAGCTTCGCGACGTACTCCTTCGCGCGAATCAGCTCGGCGCGCAGCATCGCGACCGCCTTCGAGCGATTGCCCGGCGGCTTGCCCTCCGACCCCAGGCCGGCCGTGCCGAGCGTCGCCGCGATGGCGGCGACGGGCTGGATGACCGCCTCGTCGACGGTGTCGCCGCGCGTCTTCGCGATGAGCGTCTGCCCCGGCACGAGCGCGCCGGGCGCGTGGCCCGTATGGACCGTGGTGATGCCGTGCTGCCGCAGCCAGCCCACCAGCGTCTCGCGCGCGTCGTAGGCGTCGACGGCCCGGAGCTCCGGCTGAATCGCCGCGGACCGATCGAGCTGCATCTGGTCGTGCGGCTGATTGAGATAGCCCGCCAGGCCGACGACGGAACGCGCGTCGACCAGACCGGGTGTGATCACGCGGGCATCCAGCACGCGCCAGCCGTCCGGGATCGTGACGCTCGCGGCGGGCCCCACGCGCTGAATCTTTCCGTCGGCGCCGATCAGGACGATGCCGTCCTCGATCGGGGCGCCGGCCATCGTGTGGATACGCGCGCCGCGGATGGCGACCTGTGCGGCGGCATCGCGCGCGGCGGACGGCAGCACGAGCGCGAGCAGGACCGCAATGACGGATGGGCGAAGCCGGCGGCTCACTGCAGTTCCTCCTCGACCAGATCGAACGCCTCTCCGCGGCCGGCGCCGTAGCCGCCCGTCGCGTAGAGGCGATCCTTCGCATCGCTCCGGTCGAAGACCTTCCGCCCTTCGACCCACGTCTGCTCGACGTGCGTATAGACGCTCAACGGATCCCCGCTGAGCACGATGAAGTCAGCGTCCTTGCCGGCCTCGAGCGACCCGATGCGATCGTCCAGCCCCAGCATGGCCGCGTTGGCGATCGTGACCGCGCGCAGCGCGCCGTCCCGCGACATGCCGCCGCGGACGGCCAGCCCCGCGGACCGGAGGAAGAGGCGCGAATCGGTGATGGGGTCGTCGGTATGCAGGCCGACGGGCACGCCCGCCTGTTCGAGCGCGCCGCCGGTGCGAATCGAGAGGTGCACGGCTTCGAGCTTCCCGCCCGGCGAGTCGATCATGATGATCGACGCCGGCAGTCCGGACTTCGCGATCGCCTCGGTGACCCGCCAGCCTTCCGAGACGTGCTGCAGCACGGGTTTGAAGCCGAACTCCTGCGCGAGGCGGATGACCGTGAGGATGTCGTCGTGACGGTGCGTGTGGAAGTGGACGGTACGCCGGCCCTCGAGCACGTCGACCAGGGCTTCCATCGCCAGGTCCCGTGCCGGGCGCTTGTCGGGATCGTCACCCGCCTTCCGGAGCTTGTCGCGATAGTCCTGCGCCTTCAGGAAGTACGCACGTGCCAGGGCCGCCGCCTTGGCCCGTGTTCCCGGGAACGTGCCGCCGCCGGTCCGGATGGAGTTCGTGCCGTTGGCCATCTTCACGCCGCCGGCGATGCGGCCATCGGGCAGCCGGATCAGGAAATCGTCAACCGTGCCGCCGCCCCGGAGCTTCAGATAGAGCGTCTGCCCGCTGAGCACGTGGCCCGATCCGGGCATGACGTTGGCGGTGGTGATGCCGCCGGCCTGCGCCCGGCGGACGCTGCTGGCCCGCACGTCGACGGCGTCGAGCACACGCGTCTCGGCCTGCAGCGGCGCCGACGCATCGCCGCCGGACGGCCCGGCGATGTGGCTGTGCGTGTCGACGAGCCCGGGCATGATCGTCTTGCCCCTGACGTCGATCCGCTCCGCGCCGTCCGGAACACGCACCCGATCCGCAGGGCCGACCGCAACGATGCGGCTCCCGTCGACCAGCAGCGTGCCGTTGTCGATGGCGGGCCCGGTGATGGGCAGGATGCGCGCACCGGTGAACGCGCGCGTCGGCTCCTGGGCCGCGGCACCAGCGCTCGCCGCGCACAGCAGAGCGGCAATGACCCACGTCTTCATGAACGCCTCGTCTCCGCACGTTGAGCCGCGCGCGGCCGGGATGCACCCGCCACGGCGGCGGCAATGGCCGGGCTCGAAGCCCGGGCGTTTCACTGTAACCCGATCCGCCTTCGCGCTTCGCGCTTCGGCTGCCGCCCGCGCTTGTTTGCCCGTCGGCGCGCGGGCGGGTCCTCACCAACTCGGCCGCCTCCCCGAAGGCTCCAGCGAGCCTCGCCGAAGTCCGCGCTGCGAAGACTGGCGGGCGAAGTCGGGCCTCGATGTTGCTACGACAACGGACGTGGAGGCACAGCCATGATGAAACACATCCTTGTGGCGGCGCTGGTCGCCGCCAGCCCGGCCGCTATTGCGGCCCAGCAGACAACGGTGCAGCAGGAGACGGAGATTCGCGTGAAGGACGGGCGCGACGTCCGCGTGACGGGATGCCTCACGCGTTCCGCCAGCGGACGTGCGCTCGTGCTGACGAGCGTCGAAGGTCCCGAGGGGCGGACCGACGAACTGGCGCGTTCGTACATCCTGGTCGGCGGCGAGGCCAGCGACTTCGCCCGGCACGTCGGCAAGCTCGTCGAGATCGAGGGCAAGGCTGCGGATGCCGGCTCGGATGCGCGGGTGGAGGTCGAGACGCGCACCACGGTCGAGAACGACGAGGACGACAGGGAACAGAAGACGCGCACCGAGGTCGAAGGGGACCTGCGCGGCGTTCCATATCTGGGCGTCGACGAAGTCCGCGTGATTCGCAGCAGCTGCTCCTGAGACCGGCGGCTCGCACCCGCTCACCGGAGCCGCCGCGCACGCTGCGCGCGGGCGCTCCTGCCTGCCGCAGCGTGTCCGGATTCCGGCCGTCCTGCCGCGTGATCGCCAGCCTCTGCCGTGCACTACACTCGATCCATGACGCGCATCACGAGACACGGCGCGGCTGCCGCGCTCCTCGCGATCGGGCTGGGATGCTCCAGCGCCGCGCCGGCCGTCCCGGCACAACCGCCGGCGGCGGCGACGCGGGACACGGCCCGGCGGGTCGATCGGACCACGCTGATGCGCGATCTCCGGACGCTGGCGGATCCGGCGCTCGAGGGACGGCGCACCGGCACACCGGGCAATCGGAAGGCCCGCGACTTCATCCTCCGCCGCTTCGAAGCCATCGGCCTGACGCCGGCGGGAGCCGATGGGTATCTGCAGCCGTTCACGTTCACGCCGGAGCCGGACGCGGAGGCCGATGGCGGCGCCGGTCCCGGCGCATCGGCGGAGGGGGTCAACGTGGTCGGCCGCATCGACGGCGCGACACCGGATGCGCGGTGGATCGTGATCACCGCGCACTACGACCACCTGGGCGTGAAGAACGGACGAGTGTACCCCGGCGCCGACGACAACGCCTCCGGTGTCGCGGCGCTGCTGGCCGCGGCTCGATACGTCGCGGACCATCGCCCGCAGCACACCATGGTCTTCGCCGCGCTCGACGCCGAGGAACAGGGGCTGCAGGGCGGGAGAGCCCTGGTGCGGTCGATTCCCGACATCGCGACCCGCGTCGCGCTGAACATCAACCTCGACATGGTTTCGCGCAGCGATCGGAAGGAGATCTACGCGGCCGGCACCCATCACTACCCGTGGACGCGGCCGATCCTCGAGGACATCCGGAAGCGGTCGCGCGTCCGGATCCTGTTCGGGCACGACCAGCCCAAGGCGGACTCCGGGCTCGACGACTGGACGATGCTGTCGGACCACGGCGCGTTCCACGAGGCCGGCGTGCCGTTCGTGTACTTCGGAGTCGAGGACCATCCCGACTACCACGAGCCCACCGACACCGCCGGGCGGATCGATCCGGCGTTCTTCGGCGACGCCGTGGAGATGATCGTCGAGGCGATCCGGACCTTCGACGTCGAGCTCGCCCGCAGCCCCGCCGCACACGCCCGATAGGAACCGGGACCGAAGTGCCCGCGCGGCGTAGCCGCCGCGGGCGGGACCCGATCAGACCTGATCCGCCCGCGCTCTCGTTCACCAGCGCGGGCGAGACCTGATCCGACCCGATCCGCCCGCGCTCTCGTTCACCAGCGCGGGCGGGACCTGATCAGACCTGATCCGCCCGCGCTCTCGTTCACCTGCGCGGGCGGGACCTGATCAGACCTGATCCGCCCGCGCTCCCGTGCACCAGCGCGGGCGAGACCTGATCCGACCTGATCCGACCCGATCCGACC
>CAYUPN010000081.1:0-5076 GCA_964446605.1 uncultured Bifidobacteriaceae bacterium
GATCCGACCCGCTCAGATCCCGGTGATTTTGAACGTGTACGCATGCCGGCACGGCAGTTCGTCGGGTGACAGCGCCGGCGTGTCGATCACCAGATTGTTCCCGCTGCGCCGCCAGGTCAGCGTCCCCGGCACCCCCAGCATCGTCACGACCGTGTCCCTGGCAGGGGCCACATCCTCGAGGACGAGCCTGTCGCCCGGCCAGCCCGGGGTGATGGCATAGAGCGCGCCCGGCTTCTTCGTGAAGAACACCTGCTTGACCGCCTGCCCGTTGCGCGGGTGCTGTCCGGCCATCTCGAGGATGTCGTACTTGACGCGGTAGTCGCCGTACTGCTGCTCCGGCCGCGTGCCATCGGTCCACTGCGCCGGACGCGTCCACGTGCGCGTGCCGTAGATCGCTTCGCCGTTCACCGCCAGCCAGTCGCCGATCTCCTTCAGCCGGTCCTGCATGACTTCCGGGATGCGGCCGTCCGCGGTCGGACCGACGTTGAGCAGCAGGTTTCCGCCGCGCGCGACGAGATCGGCGAGCATCCAGACGAGCTCGCGTCCGGTGCGGTAGTTGGTCAACGGCTCGTTGCGGTTGTAGCCGTAGGAGAAGCCCATCCCGCGGTTCTCCTCCCACGGGTGCGTCGCATCGGGCAGGCCGGCGCCGTACTCCGTCGTGAAGTAGCCGCCGTGCCGGTGCCGCGTCTCCTTGCCCCACCGGTCGTTGACGATCACCTCGTCCTTCACGGGCGACTCGTTGTAGAGCCACGCGAGCAGCTCGGGGCTGCGCCAGTCCTCCGACGGCATGTCCCACTCGCCGTCGCTGAAGATGATCGACGGCCGGTAGCGTGTGACGACGTCCTTGAACTGCGGGATCATGTGGCGCTCGACGTACAGCTTGCGATCGCTCAGCCAGAGCGGATTGAACCACTCGTACAGCGAGTAGTAGAACCCCATCTTCAGTCCGGCACCGCGCACGGACGCGGAGAGATCGCCCAGCAGATCGCGCCGCGGCCCGACGTCCACCGCGTTCCACGGCTGTCCCCAGTGCCGGTTCGCTTCCTCGCTGGGAAACAGGCAGAAGCCGTCGTGATGCTTGGACGTGAGGACAACGTAGCGGGCGCCGGCGTCGCGGAAGATGCGGGCCCACTCGCCGGGGTCGAACAGCTCGGCCCGGAAGAGCGGCGCGAACCGCTGGTACGCGAAGTCCTTTCCGTACACGCGTTCGTGGAACGCGACGGTCGCCTCGTGACGCCGGCGTGCGCCGCCGTCGTTCTGCCCCGGCGTCGCGCGCAGGCTGTTCCAGTACCACTCCGCGTACTGATCGGGCGCGGAGTACGCCGGCACGGAGTAGACGCCCCAGTGGATGAAGATCCCGAACTTCGCGTCGAGGTACCAGTCCGGGGCGGGTCGCGAGTCGAGCGAGGCCCAGGTCGGTTCGTAGCGGGTCTGCTGGGCGCTGACCGGTCCGGATGGCGCGCCTGACAGCAGGACGGCGGCGAGGGCGAACGTGAGCGCGCGGATCATGAGCGCAACGATAGCACCTCATCAGCAGACTCGTCCGCCCGTCGCCCGGTCGCGACTCCGGGGGAGGCCGTCCCTTCCGCTCTTCCCGCTGAAGGAGCCTACCGTTGAGCTGGATCGACCGCACGCGGCGGGATCGGTAAGCTAGAAACTTCGTACCGCAAGAAATCACATCGGGATGTGCATGGACACAGAAACATCCGCGGAGCGTGTGTCCGCTCCGCCCATGCCCGAGCCGGAATCGGTCGAGCCGATTCTGGCGGCGGTTCACGAGGCCATCGGCCTCGACTTCTCCTGCTACCGGCCGGCGACGGTACAGCGGCGCATCCGGAACCGGATGGTGATGGTCGGCGCGGACACGTTCGGCGAGTACCTCGGCCTCGTCAGCGCGTCGCGCGACGAGGCGCTGCGGCTCGCGGAACGGATCACCATCAAGGTCAGCAGGCTCTACCGGAACGGGCATCCGTTCGACCGGCTTCGGCACCAGCTGCTGCCGGCGATGGCGGCGGGGCGGTCGCGGCCGCTCGACATCTGGGTCGCCGGCTGCGGGTGCGGTGAGGAGGCCTACACGTTCGCGATGCTGCTGGAAGAAGCCGGCGTGCCCGGGACGGTCGTCGCGAGCGACATCGACGGGTTCGCGCTGGCTGCGGCCGCACACGGCGTATACCCGAACTCGTCGATCGCGGAGCTGCCGGCCGAACTGGCCGCGCGGTTCGTGACACCGGTCGGTGAGGATCGGGTCACCGTGACGGCCGCCGTGCGCGGCCGTGTGCGATTCTGCCGTCACGACGTGATCGCCGCCGCCGGGCCGCCCGACCCCGGCGCGTTCGCGGTCGTGAGCTGCCGGAACGTGCTCATTTACTTCCAGCGGGCGACCCAGGCCCGCGCCCTCGCGCTGCTCCGGCGCGCGATGGAGGACGAGGGGGTGCTCGTGCTCGGCGAGGCGGAGTGGCCGCTGCCGCCGCAAGGCGCCTCGCTCGACGTCATTTCCCAGAGGTCCCGCATCTTCCGGGCCGCGGCCCGGAGGGAGTAGCGCATGAGGATGGCCGGACCGGACCTGAGCATTGCGCAGCGCCTCGCGCTCGGCTTCGGGGTGCTGCTGGCGATCGTCGCGGGCGTGACGGCGTTCGTGTTCGACCGGCACGAGCGCTCGGTCGAGGCGCAGCGCGCGTACCTCGAAGAGATCGGCCCGCGACGGGATCGCGCCGTCGACGTCGAGGAAGCGATGCTCTCGATGGCCATCGTCGTCCGGTCGTATCTCCTCGTGCCGGATGCACCCCGCCTGGAGCGGGTTCGCGAGGCTCGTCAGACCCTCATCGACGCGGCACGCCGGCTGGAGAGGCAGCCGGCCGGCCCCCAGGATTCGACGGCGGCGACGGCATTGCCGGGGGACCGTGTTCCGCGGTTCGTCGACCGGTATGTCGCCGCGGCCGACGAGTCCGTGACGCAGATGGGCACGGCGCGCACGCTGGAGCTGGAGCGCGAGATGATCGACGCGCGGGAAGCGCTCGCCTCCGAGCTGCGTGAAATTCTCCGGCAGGAGGAGGAGGCCACGCGGGCGGCGCTCGACGACATGGCCAGCTCGCGCGAAGCGGTACGGCGGGCGATGATCGCGGCCAGCGCCCTCATGATCGGATGTGCGCTGCTCCTGGGTTACGGGACGTCGCAGTCGATCTCGCGGCCGCTGCGACGTCTGGTGCGCGCCGCGCAGGGGCTCGAAGGCGACGACTGGCGTCCCGCGCTCGCGCTGGCCGGGGAGCGGGCGGCCTCGTCGGTCCGGCCCCGCAACGAAGTGCAGGTGCTCGCCAACGCGCTCGGCGCGGCCGCGCTGGCGCTCGAGAGCCGGGCCCAGCGCCTGCGCGCGGACGGCGAGCTGGCGTCCGCCGCGGCGTCGACCCTCGACCGCCCGCTGCTGGCCGAGCGCGGGCTGCGGACCATGGCCGCGCATCTGGGGGCCGAGATCGGCGTGATCTACGGCCGCCGGCGCGGGGCCGATCGACTCGAGCCGCTGGCCCGCCATGCGGTGGCGGACGCCGGCCCGGTGCGCGTCGGCGAAGGCCTGCCGGGACAGGCGGCGCTCGACGGCCGGCTGCACGTGATCCGGGAGATTCCGCCGGATACGCCGTTCGCGGTCCGGCTCGGGTACGACCAGGCGCCCCCGCGCGCGGTGGCCGCCGTGCCGCTGCGGTTCCGCGACGAGGTCCACGGCGTCGCGGTGCTCGGATCGCTGCGCGGGTTCGACGCCGAGGCGCTCGCGTTCCTCGAGGCCGCCGGCGGGCAGCTCGGCATCGCCATGCAGAACGCCGCGGGGCACGAGGAGATCGAGCGCCTGCTCGGCGATCTGCGCGAGTCGAACCAGCAGCTGCAGGCGCAGAGCGAGGAGCTGCAGGCGCAGAACGAGGAAATCCAGGCCCAGAACGAGGAGATCCAGTCGCAGAACGAGGAGCTGCAGGCGCAGCAGGAGGAGCTCCACCGCCACGCGCGCGATCTCGAGATCTACAGCGGCGACCTGCGCCGCCACGCCGCGATGCTCGCCGAGGCGGACGAACGGAAGAACGAGTTCCTGGGCCTGCTCGCGCACGAGCTGCGCAACCCGCTGGCCCCGATGACCGTCAGCCTGCTGATCCTCCAGCAGACCGAGCCGGGCAGCGACCGCGCGCGCCGCGCCCAGGCCGTGATCGAGCGGCAGGTGCGCCACCTCTCCCGGCTGATCGACGACCTGCTCGACACCACGCGCATCTCGCACGGCAAGATCCAGATCACGCGCGAGCCGCTCGAACTGGTGGAGGTCGTCCACAGCTGCATCGAGGACCAGCAGGCCACGATCGCGGAGAAGGCGCTGCAGTTGACCGTCGACCTGCCCGAGCCCGGCATCTGGGTCGATGGCGACCGCACGCGGCTCTGCCAGGTGCTCAACAACCTCCTGAGCAACGCGTCGAAGTTCACCGACTCCGGCGGCCGGGTGTCGGTCGGACTGCGCGCCGACGGCGGCGAGGCGGTGCTCGAGGTCGCCGACACCGGCGCCGGGATCGATCCGGAGCTGCTGCCCGCCATGTTCCAGCCGTTCATGCAGGGCACGACCAGCCTCGAGCGCGAGAACGGCGGGCTCGGGCTCGGGCTCGCGCTGGTGAAAGCGCTCGTCGAGCTCCACGACGGCACCGTCGAGGGCCACAGCGACGGCCCCGGCACCGGGGCCCGCTTCGTCGTCCGGCTCCCGACCCGTCCGGCGGTGGAACCCGAGGTCCGCGTGATCCCGGAACCCGACGTGACGCGGAGCTACCGCATTCTCCTGATCGAGGACAACCGGGACGCGGCGCAGAGCCTCGCGGAAGCGTTGGAGCTGCAGGGGCACGGCGTCGAGGTCGCCCACACGGGCCCGGAGGGCATCGAAAAGGCCTGCGCGCTCGTGCCCGACCTGGTCCTGTGCGACATCGGACTGCCCGTCGTCGACGGCTACGAGGTCGCCCGGCGGCTGCGCGCCGACGAGCGGCTGCGCCCGACGCTGCTCGTCGCGTTGAGCGGGTACGCGGCAGAACAGGATCGCGCGAAGGCGCAGGCGGCCGGCTTCGA
>CAYUPN010000081.1:5176-6547 GCA_964446605.1 uncultured Bifidobacteriaceae bacterium
TGGGCCTGGGATGAATCGCGGCATCAGGGCTCACCCTGACGACGCCCACGGTCACGCTGCCTGGTTCGAACTGAAGGGACCTGCCGAACAGTTGCACGTGCCGTTCGGAGCGAGGCAGGCGTTGGGCAGCATCACTGCGAACGCCGTGAGGGCGTGGCCGTACGCTCGGTGAACCCCCAAGACAAGTCCCAAGGCCTAAGGTCGAAAGCCCAGGGCCTACCAGGGCGGCAGCGTCTTGAAGAGGAACTCCTTCAGGAAGGGATCCGGGGAGGAGAGCAGCTCCGTCGCGGTGCCTTCGAAGAGCAGTTGCCCCTCGTGCAGCACCATGAACAGCACCTGCTGTTCGGTCTCGGGCGACTTGACGAACTGGATCTCCCCGTCCGACTGCACGGCCCGGTGCGTCGCCACGTAGTGCGCGTCGCGGATCTGGTGGGTGACGACGATCGAGGTCACCTCCTCGAGGTCGCGCAGCTTGATGATCTCGTTGGTGACCGTCGTCGCGATGATCGGGTCCAGCCCCGTCGTCGGATCGTCGAAGAGCAGGAGGCTCGGCCGCGCCGCCATGGCCCGCGCGATCGCGACCCGCCGCCGCTGTCCCCCGGAGAGCTCCGAGGGCATGCGGTCCAGGTACTCCCCGAGACCGACGAACCCGAGCACCTCCTGCACGCGCTGCCGGGCCTCCGGCTCCGGCATCCGCTCCTCCTCCGTGAGCCGGTAGCCGACGTTCTCGGCGACCGTCAGCGAGTCGAACAGCGCGCTCTCCTGGAACAGCATGCCGATGTCGCCGCGCAGGGCGAGGAGCTCGCGCTCGCTGAGGTCGTTCAGCCGTGCGCCGTTGACGATGATGGTGCCGGAATCGGGCCGGAGCAGGCCGAGGATCAGCTTCAGCACGATCGATTTCCCGGCGCCGCTCGCCCCGAGCAGGATCTTCATGCTCCCGGCGGGAAGCTCGAAGCTCAGGTCCCGCAGCACGACGTTGTCGTCGTAGGCGAACGAGACGCGGTCGAAGATGACCGCGGGCTGGGGGGCGTCCGATCCGGGCTGGGGTGCGCCGGCTGGCGCGGCGGTCGTGTGCATGACGTTTCCGGACTCCGCGATGTCGATCCCGGCCGGTCCCGTTCGTATAGGAGATGAGGCGCCACGACGGTCTCCAGGGCCTCGCGGGCCGGCCCTCAGGCCGGCCGTCTCAAGGAGCGACCATGAAACATTATCTGCTGAGCATCTACCAGCCCGACGGGCCGCCCCCGCCGCCCGAGTTCCTCGAGCCGATCATGCGGAACGTCAATGCGCTGACCGCCGAGATGAAGGAGGCCGGCGCCTGGGTCTTCGGGGGCGGGCTGTTCGCCCCGGAAACCGCGACGGTCATCCGCG
>CAYUPN010000081.1:6647-17690 GCA_964446605.1 uncultured Bifidobacteriaceae bacterium
CGCGCGGTCGCGGTGCTGATCCGCGCGTTCGGCGACATCGACCTCGCGGAAGACGCCGTGCAGGACGCCTTCGCGGTCGCGCTCGCCCGCTGGCCCGCGACGGGGCTCCCGCCGAGCCCCGCGGGCTGGATCGTCACCACGGCGCGCAATCGCGCGATCGATCGCCTGCGACGCGAGGCCACGCGCGGCGAGCGCCAGGCGGAGGCGGCGCGGCTGCTCGTGCGCGACGACGCGCCGGAGGAGGATGCCGTGGGAGACGACCGCCTGCGCCTGATCTTCACCTGCTGCCATCCGGCGCTCGCGGTGCCCGCGCAGGTCGCGCTGACGCTGCGGCTGCTCGGCGGGCTGACCATCGCGGAGATCGCGCGCGCCTTCCTCGTCGCCGAACCGACGCTGGCGCAGCGGCTGGTCCGGGCGAAGGCGAAGATCCGCGACGCGGCGATTCCGTATCGCGTGCCGGATGAACGGGACCTGCCGCAGCGCCTGCGGGCCGTGCTCGCGGTCGTGTACCTGATCTTCAATGAAGGGCACAGCGCCAGCGGAGGGGATCGCCTGGTGCGCGAGGACCTCTGCGCGGAGGCGATCCGCCTCGGACGCACGCTCGCGGGGCTGATGCCCGGCGAGCCGGAAGTGATGGGGCTGCTCGCGCTGCTGCTGCTGAGCGACTCGCGCCGCCCGGCCCGCGTCGACGCCGCCGGCGATCTCGTGCCGCTCGCCGCGCAGGACCGGGCGCGCTGGGATCGACGCCTGATCGCCGAAGGCCAGGCGCTCGTGCGGCGGTGTCTTCGCATCAACCGGCCCGGCCCGTATCAGATCCAGGCGGCCATTCAGGCCGTCCATGCCGACGCACGCACGCACGGGGACACCGACTGGCGGCAGATCCTGCAGCTGTACGATCAGCTCCTGGCGATCGCGCCGGGACCCGTCGCGGCGCTGAACCGCGCGGTGGCGCTCGCGGAAGTGCAGGGGCCGCTGGCGGCGCTGCGCGAGGTGGAGCGGCTCGATCTGCCGCACTACCACCTGTTTCACGCCATCAGGGCCGATCTGCTCCGGCGGCTCGGCCGGATCGAGGAGGCCGCAGCCGCCTGCGACGCGGCCATCGCCGCCGCCGGCAACGCCGCCGAGCGCCGGTTCCTCGAGCGGCGCCGGCAGGAACTGCGCGGCTGACCCGGGCCGCGGCGGCGCATCGCTACGACACGGCGCGCCGCGGGAGCTCCAGACGCAGCATGCGCTCGCGACGGTGCTCCTCGGCGAGCGTCCGCGCCCGCGCCTGCAGCAGCTCGCGCAGGGTGACGAGCCCCACCAGCTGCGGACGCTCCCCGTCGGAGACGACGGGCAGCCGCGTCACGCCGTGTTCCGCCATCCGGTACACGATCGCGCGCAGCGCCTCGTCCGGCCGCGCCACCACCGGCCGGCGATTGATCCACGCAGGCAGGTCCGAGGGGGAGCGTTCGGCGAGGAAGCGCGGCAGGTCGCCGGCGGTCACGAGTCCGAGCAGCGTCCCGTCCGGGTCGACGATCGGGAACAGCCGCTGCGGGTGGTCGGGGCCGGGATGCGCGCTGTCTTCGGGCGCCGGCGTGACCGTGACGACGTCGGTCCGCATGACGTCGCGGACGAAGGTGATCTCGAGCGGGTCGACCGCGTATTCGCGGCTGAGATGGTACCCGCGCCGGCTCACCTTCTCGGTCAGGATCGACCGCTTCATCGTCAGGGTCGTCAGGCCGTAGGAGGCGAAGACCGCGACGAGCAGCGGAAACAGCATGTTGAACTCGTGCGTCAGCTCGAGGGCGAAGAGCGTCGCCGTGAACGGCGAGCGCATCGTCCCGCCGAGCGTCGCCGCCATGCTCAGGAGCGGCCAGAAGCCGGCGCCGTAGTCGGGGAACGCCGCGCTCTCCAGGGCGCCCAGCGCGCCGCCCATCATCAGCAGCGGCGCCAGCACGCCGCCGGACGTGCCCGAGCCGAGCGCCAGCGCCCAGATGATCCACTTCACGACGAGGACGCCGGCGACGAGCCGCAGCGTGACGTCCCCCTGGAGCATCGCGCCAATCGTGTCGTAGCCCACCCCGAGCGCTTCGGGGAAGAGCACGCCGCCGAGGCCGACACCCAGGCCGCCGATCGCCGGCCACCACATCCAGTGGATCGGCAGCAGCAGGAAGGCGTCCTCGAAGAAGTAGACCGACCAGGTGAGCCCCATCGAGAGCAGGCCGGCGAACAGGCCGGCGGCCCCGCACAGCATCGTCCCTTCCGCGCCGACGAACGAGGCGTGGGCCGCGGTCGGAAAGAGCGGCGCCGGTCCGATCCAGTAGTGGCGGAGGACCGCGGCCGTGATGCTGGCGATCGCCACCGGCAGCAGGCTGCGCGGCTTCCACTCGAAGAGCAGGAGCTCGAACGCGAGCAGGACGCTCGCCGTCGGGGCGGCGAAGGTCGCCGACATGCCGGCGGCCGCGCCGGCGACGAGCAGCGTCTTGCGCTCGGCGCTCGTCAGGTGCAGGCACTGCGCGGTGAGCGACCCGAAGGCGCCGCCCGTCATGATGATCGGACCTTCCGCACCGAACGGGCCGCCGGAGCCGATCGAGATCGCGGAGGACAGCGGCTTCAGGATCGCCAGCTTCGGTTCGACGCGGCTGCCGTTGAGCAGGATGGCCTCGAGCGCCTCCGGGATGCCGTGCCCGCGGATGCGCTCGGACCCGAAGCGCGCCATCAGCCCGATGATCAGCGCGCCCGCGACGGGAACGATCATCACGGCCCAGCCCAGCGTGTGCTGCGCCGGCGTGCGGTCCGCCAGGTCGAACGCCTGGAAGAAGAAGATGTTCGTGAACAGCGTGATCAGCTTCAGCAGGCCGACGGCAACCGCGGCGCCCAGCGCGCCGATGGCCGCGCCGACCAGCGAGAGGAGGACCATGCGCCGATCGGCCGTGAAATCGCCCAGCTCGGCGTGATGCGGCACGTTGGCAGCGACGGAATTCATGAAAGCAGTGTCCTGAGGGTATCGAGCAGGGCCGGACCGGCCGTGTGGAGCTCTTCGCGATGGATGCGGGTGAGCGTCCGGAGCACCGCGTCCCCCTCGCGGGTAATCCGGACGAGCACCTGACGCCCGTCGTCCGGATCGAGGGCGCGGGACACGAGGCCCCGGCGCTCGAGCCGGTCGACGAGGCCGACCGTGCTGTGATGGCGCAGCTGGAGCCGTTCCGCGAGGGTGCCGATGGTCGGCTTCAGGCCCGCGGGCAGCCCCTTCAGCGCCAGCAGCAGCTGGTGCTGCTGGCTGTTCAGTCCGTGCGCCCTCGCGGCGCTCTCGCTGAAATGGAGGAATCGCCGGATCTGATAGCGGAATTCGGCGAGCGTCCGGTAGTCGAGTCGGGCGGCAGCCATCGCAACCCGAAATTATATCGCATTACGATATGATGGCGCGCGTGGGCAGCTCCGGAATCCGGAATCCGGAATCGGCGGACCTATTCCTCGACCACCACCTCGCGGATGAGCACAGCGGTCGATCGCGG
Source organism: uncultured Bifidobacteriaceae bacterium (assembly GCA_964446605.1). Taxonomy (GTDB): domain Bacteria; phylum Acidobacteriota; class Vicinamibacteria; order Vicinamibacterales; family JAENWD01; genus JAENWD01. The sequence goes on from CAYUPN010000081.1 coordinate 10,145, forward strand.
CACCACAGGGCGGCCCGATGCGAGCAGGCGCGCCTTCGTCAGCGCGGCGCCGAAGAACAGGATCAGCGACGAGTAGTAGACCCAGAGCAGCAGCAGCACGAGCGATCCGGCCGCGCCATACGTCGAGGCGGGCGCCGTGTAGGCGAGATAGAGCGCGATCAGGGAGCGCCCGACGACGAAGAGCAGCGCCGTGAACGCCGCGCCGATCCAGACGTCGCGCCATTCGACGACCGCATCGGGCAGCACCTTGAAAATCACGGCGAAGAGCGCCGTGACGACGGCCACCGACAGCACGAGCTCGCTCGCGGTCAGCGCGGCTGCCGGGACGGGTATCCACTCGTCTGCGTACGCGATCGCCGCGCGCAGCGCAACGCTCAGCAGCAGCGACACGAGCAGGATGAATCCGATCGCGAGGATGATCGTGAGCGACAGCAGGCGGCTCTTGAGCAGCAGGAGCAGCCCGCTCTTCCGGGGCTTCGCGGCGACGCCCCAGATGCGGTTCAGCGAGATCTGCATCTGCGCAAACACCGTCGTCGCGCCGATGAGCAGCGTGACGACGCCGGTGACCGTCGGCACGAGCCCCGCCACTTCGGGGCGCGATCGCGCGACGGCGTCCTCGACCGCCTTCGCCGCGTCGGCGCCGATGAAGTCCGTCAACTGCTTGACGATCTCGCCGCGCGCGGCTTCCTCCCCCAGCAGCGCGCCCGCGATCGCGATGGCGATGATCACCACCGGCGCCATCGAGAACAGCGTGTAGTAGGCGAGCGAGCCGGCGTGGATGAACGCGTTGCGCTCGAGCCAGACTCCGCCGGCCTCCAGCAGGAGGCGGGAGTAGCGGTTGAGCCGGGGTGGGAGGAGGAGTGGCGGCATCCGTCCACGCTAGCGCAGTCGGCCGCCGCTTCGCGCGCCGCGTCCTCACGCACCGGCAGGTCATCTGCACGCGCGGGGGAACAATTCGGGACGCACGCAGGTATCACTCTCCCATGACATCCCCATCCGGTCCCGATCGAGCCCTGCGCCTCTGGCCCGGACTCCTCATCGCCTCGCTGGTGCTCCTGACGAGGTTCGGCGTGCCCCTCGTCTCCGAAACAGCGGCCGCGGGCTACACGGCCGTGTTCGGCGGATGGCTCGGCGGCCTCGGCGTGGCCGTCTGGTGGCTCTTCGTCAGCCGTGCGGCCTGGGCGGACCGGCTGGGCGCGATTGCGCTGATGGTGGTTGCCCTGGCGGCGACGCCCGCCGTGCTCCTGCACCCGTCCATCGCGACCGGCATGATGGGCCTGATGTTCTTCGTCTACGCGATTCCCCTCGTCGCCGTCGCGTTCGTTCTCGCGGTGGCGGCGGGGCGCCCGCTGGGCGCCGGAACGCGCCGGGTGCTCATGGCCGGCGCGATCCTGCTCGCGTGCGGCAGCTTCGGCCTGCTCAGGAGCGACGGGGTCACCGGCGCGGGCGTGGCGCAGTTCGCGTGGCGCTGGGCGCCGACCGCCGAGGAGCGGCTGCTGGCGGAATCGGGCGCCGGGTCCGTCTTCGCGCCGGAGCTCGATTCTCCGACGGCCGCCGCCCCGACACCGTCAGCGGTACCGTCGCCGGAGCGAGTCGGTGAGCGGGCACCTGCGGACGACACGACGCCGGGTACCGCTGCGGGCGGGCCGGTCCTCCCAGCCTCCGCAGGCGTGCCGCCGGCCGCCGACGTTACAGCGGACACGGGTGCTGCGCCGGCGTCACCCGCGATCGCCGGACCGGTGTGGGCCGGGTTCCGGGGCGCGGCGCGGGACAGCCGCGTCGAGGGGGTGCGCATCGGCACGAACTGGAACGCATCGCCGCCGTCCGAGCTGTGGCACCGTCCGGTCGGGCCCGGGTGGTCCTCGTTTGCCGTACGCGGCGACCGCCTCTACACGCAGGAGCAGCGCGGCGAGGCGGAGGTGGTCGCCTGCTACGACGCGGCGAACGGCACGCCGGTGTGGACGCACGAGGATTCCGTCCGCTTCTGGGAGGCGAACGGCGGCGCCGGCCCGCGCGCGACGCCGACGCTTGCGGGCGATCAGGTATTCACGCTGGGCGCGACCGGCATCCTCAACGCGCTTGATGCCGCGGACGGCACCGTCCGCTGGACGCGCAACACGCCGGCCGATACCGGCGCCGCCGTGCCGTACTGGGGCTTCTCGAGCTCGCCGCTCGTCCTGGACGATCTCGTCGTGGTCTATGCCGGCGCGCTTGCCGGCTACGATCGCGCGAGCGGAGAGGTGCGGTGGATCGACGAGCCGCGGGGCGACAGCTACAGCTCACCGCAGCTGGCGGCCATCGACGGCGTCGCACAGATCGTCCAGATGACCAGCGAGGGCGCGGTCGGCATCGCGCCCGCCGACGGACACGTGCTCTGGGAACATCCCTGGAGCGGCTTCAGCATCGTCCAGCCCGCCACGCTCGAGGATGGGTTCCTGATCAGCACGAGCGGTGCCGGTGGCGGCGGGCTCGGCGTGCGCCGTCTCGCGGTCCATCACGACCCCGGCGGCTGGAGCGTGTCCGAACGATGGACGAGCAACGGGCTCAAGCCGTACTTCAACGACTTCGTCGTGCACGAGGGGCATGCATACGGCTTCGACGGGCGCATCCTGTCGTGCATCGACCTCGCGGACGGCACGCGGGCGTGGAAGGGAGGCCGCTACGGCAACGGCCAGATGGTGCTGCTGGCGGATCAGGATCTGCTGCTGGTCACGTCGGAGGACGGCGAGCTGGCCCTCGTCCGCGCCACGCCCGACCGCTTCGAGGAGATCGCGCGGGTGCCGATCCTCGACGGCAAGACCTGGAACCACCCGGTCCTGGCCGGCGATCTCCTGCTGACGCGCAACGGCGAGGAGATTGCCGCGTTCCGGCTGCCACCCGCGCGCTGACGCAGTACGTTTCAGTCGAGGTGTTTCACCATCAGCACCTCGTTGCGGCGTTCGTTGTAGACGAGCTCGTCGGCGATCTGACGCGCGATGAGCATGCCGAAGCCGCCGGGCCGCAGGCCGCGGGCCGCACGCTCCATCGCCGACGCCAGCACGTCTTCGGGGCTCTCCGATCGCGCCGCGTGCGCGAGGTCGTCGGGGTCGAATCCCGGTCCCGGATCGCGGAAGTGATAGACAATCGCGCGCGCGGTCTTCGCGGCGGTCACCTCGATGGTCTTGTCGGGGTCGAAGCCGGCGCCGTGCTCCATCGCGTTCAGCAGCAGCTCCCGGAACGCCGCGATGAGCAGATCGTGTTCGTGGTCGGGGACGATCGCCTGCTGCAGCTCGGTCATGAAGCGGACCAGGCGCTCGACCGTGACGAGGTGGCAGGTGACGCGCAGCGTGAGCCAGTGCGGAACGCCGGAGACCACCTCGATGCCGTCGCGCCACGTTGCGGCTTGCGTGGCCGTGCGGACCATGTCCGCAATCGCGGTGGCGTCGAACGGACCGGTGAAGCAGGCGAAGACGTTGGCGCGCATCGCCCGGATGATCGCGTCGCTCGTCGCGTCGGGCGACAGGGCGATGACCCGCACGCCGGGATGAGCCCGGCTGGCGTCGCGCGCGACGGCCAGGCTCTCGTCGATCGGAGCCTCGGGGTCGGTGAGCAGCACGTCGCAGCACTGCTGCCGCAGCGCCTGGAGGGCGTCGCCCGTCGCGCGGCAGAGTTCGACGTCGTGGCCGTTCAGCTCGGTGCAGCCGCGCAGCGCCTCCAGCAGCGCGCCATCGCGGCCAATCATCAGGACCCGTCCCATGATGGCTCCCGCCTCGGGGCCGGACGCGGCCCGCGTGACGGGAACGATGCCCCGAACGGCCCCGCCGGCGCAAGCTGCGCCATCGCGACCGTGACACTTGACGTCCGGGTGTCGGACACCATCAAGACGGTCGCGAACCGAGCTGCCGGACGGTTTCGAGCGCCGCGCCGTAGACCCAGTGCCCGGCGAGCGCATACGCGTGGACGCCGGGACCGAGCTCGCGCGGGCCCCGCGACAACCCGAGCGCCGGCGTCACGAGCTCGTCGGCGATCGCCCACACTGCCGTTCCGTACAGCGTGCCGTGCCCGAGGCGGATGAACGGCAGCCGCTCGGCCAGCACGGCGTAGCAGGCGCCGGCCGACGCGCCGAATCCGAAGTGCGCGAGCGATCCGAGGAGCGGCCGATCGCGCGGGTGCGGCTCGCGCCCGGTCGCGGCCCGATACGCCCGCGCGCCCATCCGCACCGCCGCATCGTCGTCCGATCGACCTTCGGCCTGTGGCGGCTGCACGCCGCGGCCGACGCGGTCCGTGCCTGGCGCCGCGCTGTCCGCCTCGCGCCCGCCGGTGGCCGCGCTCACCGCGCGCGCGAACTGGTTCATCACCAGTCCGGCCAGCACACCGCCGGCCGCGCCGAGCACGGCCTGCCGGAGCATGCGCGTGCCCGGCCGAGGTGGCGTCCCCTCGTCCCGCGGCCCGTTCGACACCGCCATCTCTGCGCTCATGGATCCTCCCGGGCGGATACTCCATGAGCGGCGTGCAAGGCCGGGGCCGCAGCTCCGGGCTGCAAGCTCGTGCGCCGCGCCTACGTCGCCCGCGCGTGCAGGTTGAACATCGCGCCCTGCGGATCGCGTGCGTTGACGACCATGTCGCCGCCCGGCACTTCCATCGGGCCGTTCAGGATCGTCCCGCCGTTCCCCGTGACGCGATCGACGGCCGACGTGATATCCGGCACGCGGAAGTAGATCTGCCAGAAGGGCGGCAGATCGGCCATCTCCGGACCCTTGTTCATCATCCCGCCGATCATCCCGTGCGGACGGTTGAACAGGTAGTACTTGCCCATCGGGCCCATGTCCATCGCGTCGCTCCGGGTCCAGCCGAACACCTCGCCGTAGAAGGCCATCGCCGCCGCCGCGTCGGTGGTCATCAGCTCGTGCCACGAGGCTTCCCCGACTTCCGCCGGACCCTCCGGCCGCTGCTCCTCGCCGGCAGGCTCGTAGATGTAGAACGACGCGCCCTGCGGGTCCATCATCATCTGCATGCGGCCGACCGTCGGGACGTCGATCACCGGTGAGCAGGTGCGGCCGCCGAGGCGCGTGATGTGCGCCGCGCCGTCTTCGAGCTTCGTGACGCCGACGTACATCGACCAGAACGGGGGCATCCGGAGGTCGGCGGGCAACGCCATCAGGCCCGCGACCGCGACGGACGCGTCACGGTTGAAGACGGTGTACGGCTGCGGCGATTCCGGGAACGGCGCGGCGGTCCAGCCGATCACCGCGGTGTAGAACGCCTCGGCGCTCTTCGTGTCGGTCGTCATCAGCTCGTACCAGAGTGGGCGTCCGAGAACGGACGAAGCGGCAAGCGTCATGACAGGTCCTCCCGTTCAATCGACCGGTCGTCGCAAGGGAAATCATCGATCGGAGGAGTGTGTCACACCCTGAACGGTCGGGCCGTGGGCCCCGAGTGGCTCCGGCTCGTCCGTTCCACCGCGGCCCGCCAGCGGCGCCGCGACCTCAGGCCGGATCGTCGTGCGGCACGAGCGTGAAATGGAAGGTGGTACCCCGGCCGGGCGTGCTCTCCGCCCCGACGCTGCCGCCGTGTGCCTCGACGATGCCGCGGACGATCACCAGGCCAAGCCCCACGCCGGAGCGCGAGGCCCGGTGCGCCTGCCAGAACCGATCGAAGATGTGAGCCAGGTGCTCCTCGGGCATGCCGCTGCCGCTGTCTTCGACCGAGATTTCGGCATGCGTGCCGGCGCGCCTGGCGCGCAGGTGAATGCGTCCGCCGTGCGGCGTGGCCTTGAATGCGTTGCTCAGCAGGTTCGAGAGCACCTGCGCCAGCCGCTCGCGATCGCCCTTCACGAAGCGCACGTCTCCGGCGTCGTACGTCAGTTGGATCCCGGCAGCCACCGCGACCGGGTCGAACTGGCCGACCATCTCATGGAGCAGCGCGTCGACGTCGACGCGCTCCGGCTGGATCGCGAAGGTCCCGCCCTCGATGCGGCTGACGTCCAGCAGGTCGCGGATCAGGTGTTCCATCGACCGCGCGGAGCGCTGGATGGCCTCGACGACGCGCGCGTGCCGGTCGTTGTTCCGGACCATCCGCGCCAGCAGCGTCGCGCTCACCGTGATCGTGTTGACGGGGCTCCGCAGATCGTGCGCGACGATGGCGAGGACTTCGTCGCGCAGGCGGATCGCGTGCTCGGCCTCGCGCCGAGCCTCCTGTTCGCGTGTGAGCAGCACCTCGCGCTCCTCGCCGACGCGGCGCAGCATCGCCTCGCGATCGCGCAGCGCCTGCTCCGCCTCTTTCAGCGCGGTGATGTCCTCGAGGGTGCCGACGAAGCCGAACGGACGCCCGTCGACCACCATCGCCGCGGCGCGGCCGCTGACCCAGACGACCCGGCCGTCGGAGTGCAGGAAGCGATACGTCTCGGCCCATTCCCGCTGCTCGCGCACCGCCTCGCGCCAGGACGCCACCACGCGCGCGCGGTCGTCGGGGTGCAGCGCGTCTATCCATCCGCGGGGACCCGCTCCGTCGAGCGTGAAGCCGTGCAGCTCCTCGCACTTCGCGTTGTAGAAGATCGGAATCCCCTCGAGATCCATGATGTCGATGCCGAGCGGTGACGCCCGTACCAGCGCGCGGAGCTGCTCCTCGCTGGCCCGCAGCGCGCGTTCCGCCTCCTTCCGGTCCGTCACGTCGCGGTGCACCGAGACGTAGCCGGCGAACCGGCCCCCGGCGTCGAGCAATGGCCGGGCGTTCAGCTCGATCCAGCGCACCGCTCCGTCCTTCCGGCGCATGGTGAACTCGCCCGCGACGGGCTCGCCGCGGCGCAGCGCCGCGACGGCCGCGGATGGCGACAGGCCCTCGGCGTGCGCGGCCCGGTGGAGATCGTCCGGCCGGCATCCCATCGCTTCACGGGCGGTCCAGCCGTACAGGCGCTCCGCGCCGCCGTTCCACAGCACGATGCGTTCGCGCGCGTCGATGGCGACGACGCCCGCGTCCAGCATGTCGATCAGCGAGGCGAGCCCTTCCTCGCGACCTGTCCCGAAGAGATCGGGGACGCGCGATTCAGGTGAGTCGTCGGCGCGCTCGACGGTCGCGCGCGTGCGCCGCGACGCTCGCGTCGGCGCGGCGCAGGGACAGTGCTCGCGGGCGAACGCGAGCACCTGGTCGGTGTCGACCGGCTTCTCGAGATAGGCGATGGCGCCGAGATTGGCGTCGTAGTCGTCCGGCCGGCGTACGCCGGTCATGACGACGAGGGGAATGTCGCGGATTGCCGGATCGCGTCGCTGCGCCTCGCGGAACTGGAAGCCGCTGAGACCCGGCAGCTTGAGGTCCAGGACAATCAGGCAGACCCGGGCGCCGGACTGCAGCGTCGTGAGCGCCTCGAGGGCGTCGCTGCAGCCGATCGTCCGGTAGCCCTCGTGTTCGAGACGCGCCTGCAGCGCGTGACGGAAATCGTCCTGGTCCTCGATGACGAGGACGGCCGGGCCATCCGACGGATCAGCTGGCCGGGAGGACATCCAAAGAACAGGGTAGCAAAGGGGCCAGGGGTCAGGGGCCAGGCGCCAGGGGCCAGGGGTCAGGGGTCAGG
>CAYUPN010000082.1:0-2946 GCA_964446605.1 uncultured Bifidobacteriaceae bacterium
GGCCAGGGGGCAGGGGCCAAGGGTCAGGGGGCAGGGGCCAGGGGGCAGGGGGCAGGGGCCAGGGTCAGGGGTCAGGGCAAGTGCAGGACCCGCACGGGTTCACTTCGAGACGTGGCTGACGAGCTCCGCGGCCGGCCGTGCGGCTCCAGCGTAACGCCCCCGTCGTTCGTTCGTGCGGATTCTCCACAGGTCCCTGGTCATCCGCCACGGGTCCCGCAGCAGCGACACGCGTGTTTGCGCCTCGTAGTGCCACTCGATGGGCACTTCCCGGATGCGCCAGCCCTGCCGGCGGGCCAGGAACAGCACTTCGAGATCGAAGCTCCACCCGTCCAGCGTCGTGCGGGGCAGCACGGCCTCCACGACGGCGGCGCTGAACAGCTTGAAGCCGCATTGCGTGTCCTCCAGTCCCGGTAGCAGCGCGTACTGCACCAGCCGGTTGAACGCACGCCCCATGAGATGACGATAGGTGGGCTCGGCCACCCGGTGGGCGCCGGGGCCTTCGCGTGTGCCGATCGCGACGTCGCAGACCGCCGGGACGAGCGAGAGGAACCGGCGGATGTCGCGCGGCGGCATCGACAGGTCCGCGTCGCACATGAAGCGCAGCGCGCCGCGGGCCGCCAGCAGACCCGCCCGGAGCGCGCCCCCCTTGCCGCGATGCGGCTCGCGCTGCAGCACGATGCGGAAATCGCCGGCCTGCCGGTCATTCACGATGGCGGCGGTCGCATCCGCGGAGCCGTCGTCCACGACGCGAATCTCCCACACGTCGCTGATCGCGGGCAGTTCGGACACCAGCGCGTCGAGCGTCCGGCCGATGCGCTCCGCCTCGTTGTAGGCGGGGATGACCACGGACAGGTCAAGCTCGTGCGCCATGCTGCCGGAGAGGGTACTCGATCGCACACGAGACGGAAGCGCGCCGGGGGTCGGCTACAGTAAGGCCATGGAATTCGTGATGAAGCCCGTCGCCGTCATGCGCACGCCGTTCCGCGACACGTCGGAGATCCCGAAGGGGCTCGGCGCGAAGCACGAAGCGGACGGCGTCATCGAGGTCGAGGCCGCGTTCGAGCCCGGCCTGCAGGATATCGAAGGCTTCTCCCATCTCTTCGTCATCTGGGTGTTCGATCGTGCCGGGGCTCCGGAACTGCTCGCACACCCGCCGAGCGACGACAGGCCCCATGGCGTGTTCGCGACCCGGTCACCCCAGCGGCCGAACCCGATCGGCCTTACGACGGTGACGCTGCTGCGGCGGGAGGGGAACCGACTCCACGTCCGCGGCGTGGACATGCTCGACGGGTCGCCCGTGCTGGACATCAAGCCGTACCTGTCCGGGCTGCCCGCCGGCGAGCTCAGGCGGGGGTGGCTCGACGAAGTCGAATCCCGGTCGCGTGACCGGCGGTGACCCGCGGCACGGCATCCGGAACGCCTCACGAATTGCCCGGCTTGCAAGCTCGGCTTTGCACTAGAATGTCCGCCGCATGTGCGAGCAGGCCGCCGACGTGGTGGTCATCGGCGGCGGCATCACGGGGGTGTTCGCCGCCCTGTTCCTGTCGGAATCCGGCGCCTCGACGATGCTGGTGGATTCCGACGGCATTGCCGCGCACGCGTCGGGGCGGAATCCCGCGGGGCTGAATCCGCTGCACGGACCCGGCATTCCAGGCCCCATGTCCGCCTTTGCGCTGGAGGCGTACCGGCTGCACCTCCGGCAGCAGGAGGCCATCGGCCTGTGGTCCGACCCCGTCGTGCGGATCCGGATCGCCATGGAGCCCGACGACATGGCGGGACTCGAGGCGGCGGCGGCGCTTCATGAGTCGACGCCGGGGTTCTCGGCCACGTGGTTGCGGCCCGCCGAGTTGAGCGCCCTCGACCCGCGGGTCTCGCCCGCCGCCCTCGCCGGACTGCGCACGGACGGCAACGCGCGCATCGCCGATCCGGCGGCCTACACACGGGCGGTGGCGGAATCCGCCGTCCGCCGCGGCGCGCGCGTGATCGCCGCGCGCGCGACCGGGCTCGCCGGCGCCGGCCGGCGTGTCGAGCGGGTTCTGCTGGATCGCGGAGGCCCGATCGCATGCGGGGCGGTGGTGATCGCCACCGGCCCGTGGGCGGGCGAGAGCGCCGCCTGGCTCGACGAGCCGCTGCCGGTTGCGCCGGTCAAAGGCGATCTGCTCTACGTGGCGGCGACGCCGCCCGTCGCGCACGACTTCACCTGGCGCGACGCTGCCGTCTATGGCGGGCCCACGCACGCGTGCCTGGGCGGCACGATCGAGCACGCGGGATTCGACGAGTCGCCCGGCGCGGCCGCGCGCGCGTCCATCCTGCAGCGCGTCGGCCGGTTCTTCCCCGGCATCATCGGCGTCCCCCTCCTCCGGCACACGGCCGCGCTCCGGCCCGCGACGCCGGACGGGCTGCCTATCATCGGTCGCGCGACCAGCCGCGACAACGTGTGGCTCGCGCTCGGCGGCGGCGCCAAGGGCATGCTGTTCGGGCCCGCCATGGCGCGCGCGGCCGCGGACCTGATCGCCGATGGCCGGACGCGCCTGCCGATCGCGCCGTGCTCCCCGCAACGATTTCTGCCGGAGCCGTCGCGCGCGGCGCACGCGGAGGACGTCCGGTGAGCGGCAGTCCCGCGGTGACCGGACGTCCCGGAACCGCGGTCCACACGGCGCGTCCCCTGACTGGCGAGGCGGCTTCGCGCTTCCGCGTCGCGTGCACCGTCTGCGACAGCCCCGCTGACGGGTTCAGTCCGCTGTGCGCGTTCTGCGGCGCCATGTGCGACGTCTCGTACGACCTTCCCCACGTCCGCCTGCGCGAGTCCTCCAATCCCTACGTCCGGTTCGCCGACCTGCTGCCCGTGCGCGACGCGGCGAACCTCCCGGCCTCGGCCGCGTTCACGCCCGCCATCCACGCCGTCCGTCTCGGCGAGACGGTCGGGATGCCGCGGTTGTACCTGAA
>CAYUPN010000082.1:3046-17677 GCA_964446605.1 uncultured Bifidobacteriaceae bacterium
TTCGTGCTCCGCGGCGCGACCTTCGTGGAGGCGTTCGACGCGGCGCGCGCGTATGCCGCTAGGCACGGGCTCGTCGCCGAGCGCGGGTTCTTCAACCCGGGCCGGAGGGAAGGGCTGAAGATGGCCTGGCTCGAAGCGGCCGACCAGGTGCCCGGTCCCATCGACTGGTACGTGCAGGCCGTCTCCAGCGCCATGGGCGTGTACGGGACGTTCCAGGCCGCGCGGCAGTTGCGGGCGCTGGGACGGACCGATCGGCTGCCACGGCTCCTGTGCGTGCAGCAGGACACCTGTGCGCCGATGGTCGCGGCCTGGCGGGATCGCGCCGATCGGATCCGCCCCGAGCACCTCGTCCACCGGCCTGCCGGTATTGCGCGCGCCGTGTTGCGCGGGGACCCGTCGCCCACGTATCCGTACGTCCGTCGCATCGTCCTCGCGAGCGGGGGCACGTTCGTCGACGTCAGCGAGACCGAGATCCGGTCCGCGCACGATCGACTCGGCGAGCTGGAAGGCATCGAGGCGTGCTTCGCCGCGTCGGCCGCGCTGGCCGGGGTGATGAAGGCGGTCGCGCAGGGGAGTGTGCCCCGGAGCGACACCGTCCTGGTGAATCTCACCGGGCGCGAACGGCAGTGGCCCGACTCGCCCGTCGCCGCGCACTGGCTGAAGCGGGACGGGTCGGGCTGGACGCCGGACGATCCGTCCGATGCGCGCACGCGGGAGCTGTGGGCACGGCCGTGACGGGGGCCGTCGCGCATCGCACGCTCGTGGATGCGTTCGCCGCCGCGGCGGCCGCTCATGCCGGGCGCATCGCGATTGAAGAAGCGGACAGGGCGGTGTCGTACGGACAGCTCGACGAGCGGGCCGGCCGCATGGCGGCCCGCTTCACGCGCGCGGGTCTCGCGCCGGGCAGCCGCGTCGCGCTGCTGCTCGAGCCGGGCATCGACGCCGTGGCCGCGATGCTCGGGGCGCTCAGGATCGGCGCCGCGTACGTGCCGCTCGATCCGGCCGATCCGCCTGCAAGGCTCGAGGCGCTGCTGCGCGATGCCGGGCCGGGGGTGCTGGTGACGTCCTCCGATCACGTGCCGGCATTCCGGGCGCTGGCCGGCGGCGCTGTCGCCGTGCTGGCCGCGGACGAGGACGGGGACGAATCGGTCGACGTCCCCGAACCGCCGCCGGTTCCCGCGCCCGATACGATCGCGTTCGTGCTCTACACGTCGGGATCCACCGGCGAGCCGAAGGGGGTGCTGCAGACGCATCGCAACCTCCTCCACTACGTCGAGCAGTACGCCTCGACGCTGCGGATTGCGCCGTCGGATCGGATCTCGATGCTGTACTCGCTGAGCTTCAGCGCGTCGAGCATGGACGTCTACGGTGCGCTGCTGAACGGGGCGACCCTGTGCTTCCTGAACGTGCGCCGGCTCGGTGTCGCGCCGCTGGCCGGCTGGATCGACGAGCAGCGCATCACCGTCCTGCACACCGTACCGAGCCTCTTCCGGCATCTCGCCGACATCGCGGACGACGCGCCCGGCCGGTTCGCGAGCGTGCGCGCGATCGATCTGGGCGGCGAGACCGTCACCCCGTCGGACGTCGACCTCTGGCGCGCGCACTTCCCCGCGGACTGCCGGCTCGTCAATCACCTGGCGGCGACCGAGATCAGCGTGATCGCGCAGTATGTCGTGCCGCGCGACGGTGTTCGGGAAAGTGCCGTGCCGGCCGGACGGCCCGCGACGGACGTCGCGATCGCCATTCTCCGGGCCGACGGATCGCCCGCGGCTCCGGAGGAGGTTGGCGAGATCGTCGTGTCGAGCCCGTACGTCAGCCCCGGATACTGGCGCCGCGAGGCGCTCACGGCTGCGGCGTTCTCCGACGATCCGGACCGGCCCGGCTGGCGCCGATATCGAAGCGGCGATCTCGGCGTGCTCACCGCTGACGGCCTGCTCGTCGCGCTGGGACGCCGCGACGCCGTCGTCAAGGTGCGCGGCCATTCCGTGCACCTGGCGGAAGTGGAGGCGGCGCTGCGCCGCGACGCCGCCGTCCGCGACGCGTCCGTGATCGCCGGCACGCACGCCGATGCGCGCCGCGGGGCCCGCCTCGTCGCGTACGTCGTTCCGGGCACGATCGATCGCGCCGCGCTGCGCAGGCGGTTGGCCTCCCGCCTGCCGCGCCATGCGATCCCGTCGGCCATCCATCCGCTCGACGCGCTGCCGCGGAGGCCAACGGGGAAGATCGATCGGCGTGCGCTCGAGAGCGGCGCGTACGACCGCGCCGTCCCGTCGGCCGATCGCCCGGTCCTGAGCGATCCCGTCGAGCGTGAGGTCGCGGCGATCTTCGTCCGGCTGCTGAACGTCGCGGACGTCGATCGCGTCGACGATTTCTTCGCGCTCGGCGGCGACTCGCTGCTCGTGCTGGCGCTGCAGGAGGAGCTGCAGCGCGCGTTCGGCTGCGAGGTCCGGGCCGAAGACCTGCTGCTCGACGCCAGCGTCGCCGCGGTGGCCGCGCTCGTGCGCCAGCCGGGGGAGCGTGTCCCGGCCGAAGCGGCGACGCCGCCCGCGGAGCCGGGAGCGGCCCGGCTGATCGCGCTGCGCACGTCGGGCCGCGGCCGTCCGCTCTTCCTCGTGCACGGCGGCGCCGGCCGGGCCGGCGCGAGCCCGGCCCTGCTGGACGCGCTCGGACAGGACCAGCCGCTCTACGGGTTCCAGGCGCGCGGGTACGATGGCGCCGCTCCGCCGCACGGCCGTGTGCCGGACATGGCGGCGGAGTACCTGGACCTGCTGCGGCGCGTGCAGCCCCGGGGTCCGTATTTCATTGGATCGGTCTGCGCGGGTGCGGTGATCGCGCTCGAGATCGCGCAACGCCTCCGCGATTCCGGCGAGGTCGTCGCGCCGCTGCTGCTGATCGACCCGCCGTCGCCGCACTGGAGGCGTCCGGCTCTCCAGTCGCGGATCAGACGGAGCGGGCTCGCGATCGGGGCATGGCTCCTGGGGATGCGCTTCACCGGACATCTCGCGGCGACGCTGCTGGATGACCGGCTTGGCGATCACGAGCGGCTGCGCGCGGCAGACCACGACGACGCCGCGCGGCGCGCGGCGCGTCTCCGTGTCCGTGTGCAGTTCAGCCGCGCGGCATACCGCCATCGGCTTCGCCCGTACGACGGCCCGGTCGACATCGTCGGCAGCCGCCGGCGGCTGGCGTTCGTGCGGTCCGGCTGGTGGGGCGGCATCCTGACCGGACCCGTTCGCACGTTCGAGGCAGGCCTCGAACACCCGGACCTCTTCGCGCCCGGCAACGTGGAGGCCGCGCGGTACCTGGCCGCGAGCGTGGATGACGCGCAGCGCTGGATGGCGCAGGCCGTCCCGGATGGCGAGGCCGCGCGCGACATGCGTGAGGCGTGGGAGGCGAAGTGGCGCCGCTCCGACTTCGCGGCGCCGTGGCTGGGCCGCGGCGCGCCGGCGGAGCTCGTGCGCGCGGTGTCGGAGGGATGGCTCGCGCCGGGGGCGTCAGCCCTCGACATCGGCTGCGGCGAGGGAGACGTCGCCGCATGGCTCGCGGAACACGGGTTCCCGGCCGTCGGTGTCGACATCGCGCCCGCGGCAATCGAGCGCGCCCGCGGCCGCTTCCCGGACGCATCGGGGCGGCTCGTGTTTCACGCGCTCGACGTCTGCGCGGCGCCGCCGCCGGACTGGCACGGCCGCTTCGGCGTCCTGATCGATCGCGGCTGCTTCCACCAGATTCCGGCGTCCGCGATTCCCGGATATGCCGCCAGCCTGGTGACGCTGAGCGCGCCCGGCGCGCGGCTGCTCCTGTTCGTCAAGGCGTTCCGGACCGGTCAGCCGATGGACGACGAGGAGGAGCGCCGGCGGGTGACGGCCCGGGTGGCGCGCGCGCTCGGCCATGCCTTCCGGATCGATCGCGTCGACTTGACCCATCTCGATCCGGACGAGGGACGCGACCCGGATACGGCGCTTCCGGGACTCGTGTTCCGGATGACACGAATCGGCTGACGGACCGTCCCGCTCCCGGCGTGATGTCCTCTGCGCCGACTCGAATAGCCAGCAGTGGCTGGATGCGAAGCCTGGGCGCAGGGCGTCACGCCTGCGCACATTCGCGGCGGGTGCCACTCCCGGTAGAATGCCGCGCATGGCATCTCATCCTCTGACCCGTCGGGATTTCCTCAAGACGTCGGCGTCCGCGGCGGCGGCCTTCGGACTGGCCGGGTGCGGCACCGGCGCAGTCGATCCGGAGCCGGAGCTCCTCTACCGGATCTCGCTCGCCGAGTGGTCGATCAACCGGCCGCTGTTCGACGGCCGGATGCAGCATCTCGACTTCGCGCGGATCGCGAAGAGCGTGGGCATCGACGCGATCGAGTACGTGAACCAGTTCTTCATGGACAAGGCGACGGACGCCGCGTACCTCCGCGAGATGAACACGCGCGCCGACGGCGAGGGCGTGACGCAGGTGCTGATCATGTGCGACAACGAGGGCAACCTCGGGGATCCCGATGAGGCGAAGCGCACGACGGCCGTCGAGAACCACTACAAGTGGGTCGAGGCCGCGAAGACCCTCGGCTGCCACACCGTCCGGGTCAACGGCTACAGCTCCGGCACGCCGGAGGAGCAGATGAAGCTCGTCGCCGACGGCATGCACCGGCTGTGCGAGTTCGCCGACCAGCACGCCATCAACGTCGTCATCGAGAACCACGGCGGGCTGTCGAGCAACGCGAAGTGGCTCGTCGAGACGATCCGCCTGGCGGACCATCCGCGCGCCGGCACGCTGCCGGACTTCGGCAACTTCCGGATCAGCGGTCCCTCGCGCAACAACCCGGATGCGCCGGTCGTGAGCTACGACTCCTATGTCGGCGTGCAGGAGATGATGCCGCTGGCGAAGGGCGTGAGCGTGAAGCCGCGCGTGTGGGACGCCCACGGCAACAGCTCCGACATCGATCTCCAGCGGATGATGACCATCGTCGTCGACGCCGGGTGGCGCGGCCATTGCGGGATCGAGCACGGGCCCGGGGGACGGGAGCTGGACGGCATCAGGGAGCTGCGGGTCCAGCTGGAGCAGGTGCGGGATCAGCTGGCGGTTCGGCAACGGTGAGAGCTGGTTGAATCCGATCGCGGAGGCTGAAAAGACCGGCGATTGGCGCACGTCGATGCGCCACCGCCACGCAGCCCGTTGCTCGTCGATGACGCGTGCTCCGCGGCCCGCGAACGTGTTACTCCTCGCGGGCCTGTCCCGCTCTCAATCCCGGGCGGTTCAGCAATCGCCGCCGTCTCCTCGATCCGGTGCCGGACGAGTCGCATCGAGCTGGCGCTCGAATCCCAGCGACGCATCGGCAAGGAGTGTCGAACTCGAGGCGAATCGACGTGGCGATTCGCTGAACCCGCCCTTCATTCGCGTGTCAGAGCGACCACCCGGAGCGATACTGGTGCTGAACGAACTGATTCGCCTCGGGAATGTTGGTGACGCGCGCCGCCGCGGCATCCCATTCGAGCTTCCGGCCCGGGAAGCGAGCCGCCACGTTTCCGAGCAGCACGGTCTCGGTGAACGGACCCGCATAGTCAAAATCGGCCGGCGGGGGAATCGTGCCTTTGATGGCGTCGACCCAGGCCTGCTGGTGGCTCGTGGCGATTCGGGGTAGCGTTTTCGCCGGCGGTCTGTAGGCCTTCATGGCTGCGTCCGGCAACAGTCTCGGATTTCCCCCGTACGATCCGCACAACAGCTTTGCCTTGTCGCCGACGAAGAGTGTGCCCCCGCTCGGCATGGCTTCGTCGGGCGGGAGTTCGTCCGGGCGCTCGGGCTGCAGGCCCCCGTCGTACCAATGCAGCTTCACGGCAGGCAGATGTCCACGGGGAGGAAACGTGTAATGAACGATCACCGCGGGCGGGAAGCTGTCGTCGTAGACGACGGGCGCCTCCTCGACCGTGCCGTCCGCCTTCGGCGTCTGGACGACGAACTTCGACGTGTAGGCGAGCACGCTCGCAGGCGCGCCGAGCTTCAAGGCGGTGTAGGCCGCGTCCATGATGTGGCAGCCCATGTCGCCCAGCGAGCCACACCCGAAGTCGTACCACGCACGCCAGCTGAACGGATGGTAGGCGCGATGATAGGGCCGGGCGGGGGCGGGGCCCAGCCAGAGATCCCAATCGAGCCCGGCAGGAACGGGCGGAGTCTGCGTCGGCCGCGGCATGCCCTGCGCCCAGATCGGCCGGTTGGTCCAGCAGTGCACCTCGCGCACCGCGCCGATCGCCCCGTCGTTCAGCCACTCCTGAATGACCCGGATTCCCTCACCCGAGTGGCCCTGGTTGCCCATCTGCGTCACGACCTTGTAGCGGCGCGCCGCCTCGGTCAGCGCACGGGCCTCTGAAATCGTGCGGGTCATCGGCTTCTGGACGTGAACGTGCTTGCCCAGTTGCATGGCAGCCATTGCGATGACGGCATGCGTGTGATCAGGCGTCGCTACGACCACCGCATCGATGTCCTTCTGCCGCTCGAGCATGACGCGGTAGTCGCGGTAGCGGCGTGAGGCGGGAAAGTCGTGCAGGAAGGCCGCGGTTTCCCGCCAGTCCCCCCGGCCGGTGAGGAGTGCCTCGAGGCGGGCCGCCCCCGCGGCGGTCTCGTCGACGTCACAGAGCGCGACGATATTGTTGCCGCCCGCCAGCAACGCCCTGAGATCGTGGACACCCATGCCTCCGACGGAATAGCCCACGACCGCGATGTTGAGCCGATCGCTCGGCGCCTGGAATCCTCGTCCCATCACGTGCCGGGGCACGACGACCAGGCTGGCCGCGGTCTTCGCCGCAGTCCCGATGAACGTACGCCGCGACGTCCGTCCGCGTGCTCTGTCCGTGTCAGGCATCGATCAGTTCCTCCGAACGGTTGGTTCGATGTTGCGCATCGCCGATGGGTTCGTCCCCGAGGTTCCGACGGGCCCCCTCCTGTCAGAACGCGGGAAGCACCACACCGGCGGCGCGGGATACCAGCAGGAGCGTCGCGACGAGAGCGATGGCGACGGCGGGGGGATCGATGTGTGTGTCCCCATGGATGAGGAACGCCCGCGAGGCGACTTCTCCGAGTACGGCGCCGAGCACGCCGACGGCGGCGCCCGTCAGGACCCCCCCGCCGTGAACGACGGCGAGCGCCGCGGTCATCGAGACGTGATGAGTGACCGGAATCTTGCTGCCGGTGACGAGGAAGACCAGCGACACGGTCGACAGCGCGAAGCCCATGACTTCACGACCGGTGCCGAGGCCGCTGTTCGCCGTGATGTAGGCGGCAAACAGACCGACCGCGGCGCCAATTGCGATGACGTGGGCCCAGTCCTGCTGCCAGGGCAGCCAGCTCGCCGAATCGGTCGGCCGGAAGCGGCGTCCCGGCGACTTCAGCTCGCCAAACGGACCGCCGTGTCCGAAAACGAGCCGCGCCGCCAGATTCGAGACCACGACGGAGGCGGCGACCGAGTCGGTCCACGCCGCGATTCCGGTGCCGACCAGCGCGGCATTCAAGGCGTAGCCCGCCGCGCCGAAGACGCCGCCGACGATCAGGACGTCGATGCGTGCCAGCGGCATCAGCGGCGAGGCGATGTCCCGTCCCGTCGCGATGCACTTCCGGGAACCGGCATAGGCGGCGGCGGCCACGGCGCCTGCGAACGAGACATGCGGGCCGAGCACCGGACCGAACGCCATCTGGAGCAGCGCGGAATCTCCCTGTGATGCGCCCAGCACCCCGACGAGCGCAACGAGTCCGGTGAGAATGAAGACCGGGACGGAGCCGAGCGCTGCCCCGAACGCGCCGCCGCCGAGCGCCGCGACGAAAGCCGTCCAATCCACGACCACTCCCCTGTGTACAGTCCGTGCGGAGGAAAGGCGACCGACGCCTGCGGGCGCCGGTCGCCCGGGCAATCAGAGGGCGTTGTTGATGACGATGGTCTTCTCTTCCGTCATCTCGAGCACCGTATCCACGATGCTCTCCCGACCGATGCCGCTCTGCTTGGCTCCGCCGAACGGCACATTGCCGGGACGGAACGCACCCGACCCGTTGATCACCACACCGCCAACCTCGAGCCGGTGCGCGACCCGGAGCGCGTTGCTGATACTCGACGAGAATACGCTCGACTGGAGCCCGTAATCGGAGTCGTTGGCCATCGCAATCGCCGTCTCGATGTCCGAGAAGCGCACGATGGGCGCGACGGGCGCGAAGACCTCGTCCTTCATCACCGGCATATCGGGTGTCACGTCGACGAGGATGGTCGGCTCGAAGTAGTTGCCGTCGCCGCGCCGCCCGCCCGTGATGCAGCGCGCGCCCATGCTCACCGATTCGTCCACCTGCTGCTGCGCACGGACCGCGGCCTCGGACGTGATGAGCGGACCGAGATCCGTCTCCTCATTCAGCGGATCGCCCATGCGGATCGAGGCGGAACGCTTCACGAGCAGGTCGAGAAACTCATCATAGACCGTGTCCTGTACCAGGACCCGCTTGACGGCACAGCAGATCTGACCCGCGCCGCTCGTGAGTCGCCCTTCGACGACCGCCTCCGCCGCCGCGGACAGGTCGGCGTCCTCGAGGACGATCATCGCGTCGGTCCCACCCAGCTCGAACGCCAGTCGCTTCAGCGTGTCCGCCGCCTTTCCCGCGATCAGGCGCGCCGCGGCCGCGCTGCCGGTGAAGCTGATCAGACGGACATCCGGACTGGTGACCAGCTCGTCGCCGAGATCCTTCGGAAAGCCGGTGAGCATCTGCATGCCCTCGGGCGGCAGACCGGCCTCGAAGAGGAGTTCGCCAATCCGCAGCACCGTCAGCGGACACTGTTCGGGCAGCTTGACGATGACCGACGCCCCGGCCGCGAGCGCGCCGGGAATCTTGTGCGCAAAGAGCTCCGCCGGATAGTTGAACGGAATGATGCCGACAACGATGCCCACGGGCTGGCGGACGGTATAGGCGAGCATGCGCTCGAGGCCAGGCACGCCGTCCATCGGCAGGTAGTTGCCACGAATGCGCTTGGCCTCCTCGGCAAAATCGGCGAACAGGCGCTGCGTGGTGACGAGCTCGGCGCGGCACTGCCGAATGGTCTTGCCGTTTTCGCGGGTCAGGAGCTGGCTCAGCTCCTCGAGCTGCGTCCCGATGAGATCCGAGGTTCGCCGCAGGATCTCGCTCCGCCGATGCGCCGGAAGTGCCGCCATGACGCTGCGACCCCTTCTGGCCCAGTCGAGCGCCTTCCTGACATCCTCCACGCCCGCCTTCGGGACGGTATCAATCTCTTCGCCGGTCGCGGGGTTTCGCACGACATGGGTCTCCCCCGAAACTGCGCCGACCCGCTCGCCTCCAATCAGCATCTGCATCTGGTTCCCCCCGGCCCGGGAGCCTCCTCAACGCGGAAGCCGGGCCGGGCCGATTCTAATGTCAGAATCGCCAAAGCTGTCAAGTCCAATTGGGCATATGTGACTTTATCAATAGGCCCGGTCCGGTTCGAACCGGTTCGGCCGACGAATCCAGTGAAGATTCAGCAAATGTGGCGGAATTTGCGATATACTCCCGACCCGTGGATCTCAGGCAGTCACGGACCCCGAAATACAAGCAGATCTACGACGCTGTCAAAGCTGGCATCGTCTCTGGTACCTACCAGCGGGGACAGCGGCTACCCAGCGAGTCGGAGTTCGGGCGCCAGTTCGGAGCATCGCGCCTGACCGTCAATCGCGCGCTGCGGGAGCTGCAGCTCGGGGGCCTGGTCGACCGCCGCGCCGGATCCGGCACCTATGTCTCCAACGTGGTCGAGGCGGGCTATACGTTCGGCCTGCTGATTCCGGAGCTCGGACAGACGGCGATTTTCGAGCCCATCTGCCGCGGGATGGCGGAAGCGGAGCTGGACGCGCCTCACGTGCTCCTCTGGGGCAAGTCGCCGACGCATTCCAGCGATATCGAACGTCACGCCTATGAATCCTGCGGCCAGTGGATTGCCAAGAAGGTCTCGGGCGTGTTCTTTGCCCCCATCGAATACGTGCCGCACAAGGACGCGGTCAACCGACGCATCGTCGAGTTGCTGACGCGGGCAGGGATCCCCATCGTGTTGATCGACCGCGACGTCGTCCCGTTTCCGGACCGCAGCACGCACGATCTCGTCGGGATCGACAATCGGCGCGCGGCCTATGTGCTCACGCGCCACATGCTGGATGCGGGATGTCGGCGGCTGGCATTCATTGGACGGCGCGATGCGGCTCCGTCCTGCGTGGCCCGCAGCCGCGGATTCCGGGATGCGCTGGTCGACGCCGGCCTGGCGGTCGATCCGGGGCGGCTGTACCACATCGATCCCGAGGATCTGGCCGGGCTCGAGCGTATCGCGGGTGACCCTGAACTGGACGGCATCGTCTGCTCGAACGACTACATGGCGGCAACGGTGATGCGCATCCTCGAAGGGCTCTCGCGTCGCGTCCCGCACGACGTGAAGGTCGCCGGCTTTGACGACGTGAAGTACGCGAGTCTGTTGTCCGTACCGCTGACCACGATTCGTCAACCCTGCGCCGACCTGGGTGAGACCGCGATGCGCGTGATGGCCGAGCGCCTCAGGAACCCGTCGATGCCGGCTCGCGATGTCCTTCTCGATTTCCGCCTGATCGTTCGCGCGTCCTCCTCCGGGCCCCACGCTGCGGTCGCCTCCTCCTCGGTGGGGCACGGCACCGTCGCGACCGTGTAATCGCCCTGCACGCCGAAGGCCTCTTGGTCCAGCCGCTTCGGTATCGCCCGTGCCGGGACGACCCGGCGTGATGCCGGCCAATCCCTCCCGCTGACGAATCCTCCCGGTCCTTTTGGGCCAGGTCATGGTCGTTGCGGCGGCCCTTTCATCGCCGTCGCCACGGCAGGTGTGCACCGTACGCCGCTTGTGTGCATTTCAGTCGCCTTGCATACGTCATGTCTATCCACAATCAATCAACTTGACCAGACTGCAAGGTCACATTTGGATTGACAGCCTCAGGTGTATGACATATACATCACGCGCACTGCAGGTACAGGCCTCGAGGCTGGCTCGAGGGCCTTAAGGGGGAGAGAGATGCGCACTGGTACAGCACGCGCGGTCCTGTGGAGCCTCGTCGCACTGGTCCTGCTCGCCGCAGGCGCCGGAACGGCTCGGGCACAGACGGATCGAGGGATTATTCAGGGGCTGGTCACGGACGGCAGCGGGGCGGTGGTTCCCGATGCCGGAGTCGAAGTCATTCAGGTCGAAACCGGGACGACGGTCTCGATTCGGACCAACAGCGAGGGGCTGTTCAACCTGCCCAACCTCCCGCGCGGCGCCTATAGCGTGGTCGTCTCGAAGGACGGTTTTGCGCCGGCGGTCACCGACGGGTTGGAACTGCGGGCCGGTGTCCAGTTGCGCGTGAACGTCACGCTGCAGCCGGTGGGTATCGAGGAGCGGGTCGTCGTTCGGGGGTCCAACCTCGATGTCTCCTCCAACACGTCGAGCTCCCTCTCCGAGAAACTGATTACGGAACTCCCGACGATCGTCACAGGCACGCGCCGGGACATCACGAGCCTCCTGCAGAACCTTCCGGGCTTCACCGGCGGCAGCACGTTCAGCCCGCGTGCGAACGGCGCCAACGTCGGCGAGACCGAGGTGTTCATCGACGGCGGCCGATCGAGCCAGTTCATTCAGCGGGGCACGGTGGCCGAGGTCGGTCCCTCGCTCGAGCAGGTCGGCGAGTTCAACGTCGTCTCGAACGGATTCAACGCCGAGTACGGCGGAGTCGGCATCTGGTTCAGCAACGTCACCATCAAGTCCGGGACGAACAGGTTCAGCGGATCGATCTTCGATCATTTCGGCAGCGACGCCTTCAATGCGCGTCAGTTCTTCCAGGCCGAGAAGACGAGCTACAAGCAGCACGAGGGGGGCTTCACGCTGGGTGGCCCGCTGATGCTTCCCGGCTACAACGGCCGGAACAAGACGTTCTTCTTCGCCAGCCTCGGACTGTTCTTCTCGCGGGCAGGCAGCGGCGGTTCCCTGATCACCGTGCCGACGGAAGCCTTCAAGCGGGGTGACTTCAGCGGTCTTGTCGATGCGCGGGGCCAGCAGATCGTCATCTACGATCCGGCCACGACCCGGCCTGACGGCCGTGGCGGCTTCGTGCGTGATCCGTTCCCCGGCAACATCATCCCGGCCGATCGGATCAGCCCTGCGGCGCGCGAAATTCTGAACTACCTGCCGACGCCGGACCTGCCGGGCATCGCCAACAACTTCCGCGATCGCAAGGCGCCGACGTGGCCCTCGTTCGACACCTACACGCCGATCGTCAAGGTCGACCACAACCTGACGTCCGCGCAGCGGCTCTCGGTGTCCTTCACGCGGCAGATTCGCAACCGCGTGCTGTGGGGCAACCCCGGATCGGGGCTCGGCAACGTTCCGAGCTGGGGCCAGGACCAGACCAACCCCCTCGACTGGATCACCGATCAGGCTGCGAACAGCTGGAAGACGCGGGTCAACCACGACCATGTCATCAGCGCCCGGATGGTCAACCACGCGACCCTGTCCCTCGACCGCTACACGAACCGCGGTCAGAACAAGACCGCCGGCCAGGGCTGGAACCAGCGTCTTGGGCTCAGCGGCATCGTCGCCGACGACGGGGCGTTCCCCGCGGTCGCCTTCTCGGGCGGCGCCGCGGTGCCGGTGAACTTCGGACGCGCCTATGACGAGAACTGGCGCGACTTCGCCATGACGCTCAACGACAGCCTGACGTGGTCCGTCGGCAGGCACACCTTCAAGTTTGGTGGCGAAGCGGGCATGTACGGGGTCGACCGCCATCCGACGGGCGGTGGCGCCGGCGCGTACACGTTCAGCAACTTCACGACCAGCCAGCCGAACGCCGGAGCGGCGTTCTCGACCCAGGGCAGCGCCTTCGCCAGCTTTCTGCTCGGCGAGGTCTATCAGGCCCGGCTCGTCGTGCCGGCGGAGACGCGCCTGCGCTTCCGGCGGTATGCGCTCTTCGCGCAGGACGAGTGGCGCGTGACGCCGAAGCTGACGCTGTCCTACGGCCTGCGCTGGGACTACCAGCCGGTGCGGACGGAAGTGGACGATCAGCTGAGCACATTCGATCCGTCCCTGCCGAACCCCGGTGCCGGGAACCTGCCGGGCGCGCTGGCATTTGCCGGGCGCGGCGGCTACGGCCGGACGTTCCAGGACAACTGGCTGGGCGGCTTCGGCCCGCGGCTCGGCGCCGGCTACGCCCTCGACGACAAGACGTCGATCCGGGCGACGTGGGGCATCTACTACAACGGCACGGCGCTGCAGACGCAGATCTCGCCGCTTGGCTTCACGAATCAGCCGACGTTCGTGTCGGCCGACAACTTCACGCCGGTCTACAACTGGAACCAGCAGCCGTTCCCGCAGGAGTTCGCGCTGCCGCCGATCATCGATCCCGCGTTCGCCAACGGGCAGGCGGTCTTCTACGACCCGCCCAACGGCGGCCGTCTGCCCCAGGTGTCCAGCTGGACGATGGGCATTCAGCGTGAACTGGGGGCGGGCTTCTCCGTGGACGTCAGCTACATCGGCAGCATCTCGAAGCACATGGCGCTGCCGCCGAACAACTCGCAGATCAACTTCGTGCCCGAGGAGTACCTCGCGCTCGGCAATCTGCTGCTCCAGCCCATCACCTCCGCCGCGGCGCAGAACGCCGGCTTCGTGGAGCCGTTCCCGGGCTTTGCCGACCAGCGCGGCGCAAACACGGTCGCCCAGTCGCTCAAGCCCTACCCGCAGTACACCTCGGTGACGTCAACCAGCTCGAGGCTGACGGAGGGGGAAGCGCGCTACCACTCGATGCAGATCCGCGCCAACAAGCGGTTCTCCGGCGGTTTCACGCTGGTCTCGTTCCTCACGTACATGAACAACAAGAGCAATACGAACTACACGCCGCAGACGCCGTCCGATCGGTCGCTGCGAATCGATCCCGGCACGCCTGA
The DNA here is from genome assembly GCA_964446605.1 of uncultured Bifidobacteriaceae bacterium. Lineage (GTDB taxonomy): Bacteria > Acidobacteriota > Vicinamibacteria > Vicinamibacterales > JAENWD01 > JAENWD01. The sequence goes on from CAYUPN010000082.1 coordinate 16,979, forward strand.
GTGGATCTTCGGCGCGAGCTGGGCATGGGAGCTCCCGTTCGGCCGGGATCGGAAGTTCCTGTCGGACGCGCCTCCGATTCTGTCCGGGCTCGTCTCGGGCTGGCAGGTCGCCGGTTCGGTGCGTTATGCGTCCGGACTGCCGCTCGTCATCACCACGGGCAACAACCTCAGCCCGCTCGGCTACGGCATCAAGTACGCCAATCGCGTCGAGGGTGTCGACGTCTACCGCGACGAGCGCAAGGACTTCGATCCCGCGACGGATCGCTACCTGAACGCCGACGCGTTCGCCGTGCCGGGGCCGTTCGAGCTGGGCAACACCGCAGGCCCGCTCGACTACGTGCGTGGCTTCGCGCAGAAGTCGGAGTCGGTGTCGTTCAGCAAGCGGATGTCGCTGGGGGCCTCGCGCCACCTGCTCATCGGGCTCGACATCGTCAATCCCTTCAACTTCGTGCGCTGGAACGATCCGAACACGAACATCGCCTCGGCGGGGCAGTTCGGTTCGGTCACCGGGACGCAGCCGGCCCGGACGATGCAGCTCAATGCGTCGCTCACGTTCTAGCGCGGATCGGCCGGGCGGACTGACGATGATGAGAGCGACTGCTGTGGCCTCCCTGGTGCTGACGGGCATGCTGGGCGCAGCCATGGGGACGCGTGCCGGACAGCATCCGGCGCCGGGGCAGCCGGGATCGCCGGCTGCCC
>CAYUPN010000083.1:0-17677 GCA_964446605.1 uncultured Bifidobacteriaceae bacterium
CGACTACTGGCCCCGCAAGGCGGCACCGCCAGACGAGGCGGCATGGACGAAGAGCGTGGCGAGGTACAAGAGTGCGCGCGAGGAGCTGAAGGGGATCGCGCGAGGAGTGGAAGACCTGACGGCGCCGGTGCCCACGGGCAAGCGCCACCAGACGTATCTCCGCGCGATCCTGCTGGCCGCTGACCACACGGCGTATCACGTCGGCCAGATCGTCGCGGCACGACGCGCGCTCGGCATCTGGCCCGGATAGATGAAGCTCGCTAGAACAGCGGGGCCCCCGGTATCGACGCCGCCTGCCGAACCCAGTCCGACAGAAGCTTCTCGTCGACCTGCTCTCCCTCGTGGATGTGGAAGTAGCGCACGTCCGGATGCTTCGACGCGACAGGAGGCTCGGGCTTCAGTCTTGTACCGTTGAGGAACGTCAGCTTGACGTACCTGTTGAAGTGATGGAACTGGAGAAACCAGCCCTGTCCTTCAACGCCGTAGAACGGCGAGTTCCACCGCACGGCCTTGCGCACGTTCGGAACGGTACCCTCGATGAGCGCGTCCAGCCAGCGCCCGACGTCGCGCTTCCAGCCGGGACTGTACTCGATGAACGCCTGCACGGGAGCGTTGCCGTCACCCTTCGGAATCTGCGGGTTGCCGCCGGAGAGAAGGACAGGCTTGTTGGAACCGCCGGCGGTCGCTGACTCGCGCGCGGTCTTCCGCGATACGGCCGCCTTCGTGGTCCTGCTCGCTGCTTGGCGCGCAGTCTTCGCAGCCTTCCTCGACGTCTGGCCTCCCATCGTGCTCCTTTCCGACAGTGTGAGTGAGTCTCGAGCGAAGGGTCGCTCAGCGCCTGATCTTCTTCTTCACTGAGCGCGACGTGTTGAGCGCGACGGCTTCACGCACGAGCGCCTTGAACGCGGACGCGTCGACGGTCTCCCCTTCGCGGATGTCGATCGCACGGCGCACGTTGCCCTCGAGGCTGGCGTTGAAGAGACCGCCCGGATCCTTCAGCGACGCGCCCTTCGCGAAGGTGAGCTTGACGACGGCCTTGTAGACCTCGCCGGTGCAGATGATGCCGTCGTGCGACCAGACGGCGGTACCGGGGCTGGTCGGCTTGACCCACTTCCATTCCTCGACGACGTCGGGGTCGGCCTCGTGGATGAGCGCGCGCATCCCGGCGAGGGTCTTCCCGCGCCAGTCGCCCAGCTCGGCGATGCGGCTGGAAATCAGGTCGGATGGAGACGGACCTTCGGCGCGCGTCCTGGCCATACCTTGATGGTAGCCGGATTGGACGATGGGGTTGCGCCCGGATTGACGTGCGTGCAGCGATCGGGCTGGCAGGCGCGGAATCAGTGCGCCGAACGGCCTCGCGCCAGTCCATCGAGCCTGGGACGATCCAGAATCACGAACCCTGACGCCGTCGTCCGCACGGTCTCCTCGCGGGAGAGCCTCGCCATCACGCGAATGGCGCTCTCGAGCGTGGTGCCGCACAAGTCCGCGAGATCCTGCCGGGACAGCCTGAGGGCGATCCGGACCTGTCCCCCTTCGAGCGGAGTGCCGGCCTGATCGGCCAGCCGGAGCAGCAGCGCGCAGATCCGCTGCTCCACCTGCCCGCTCGCCAACTCGACGATCCGCCGCCCGAGCCTGATCTCCCGGCCGGTGGCTTCACGGACGAACGCGGTGGCGGCGGTGGGATTCTGCTCCAGCACGTGCAGCACGTCGCGCCGGGGCAGCACGAGCACGACGACCTCGCGGTCGAGCGCGGTGCACGTGCAGCAGTAAGGGGCGTACGCACAAGCGGCGCTCGCGCAGATGAGCTCGCCCGGCCCGCCGATGTCGATCATCACCTCGCGGCCGTTCTCGCAGGGACGCGCCAGCTTGACGTGTCCGTCGATCGCGAAGATGAACTCCCGGGCCGTTTCGTCGAGGATCCAGACCGGCGCGCCCTGCGTGATGCGGCGCACCGAGGCATAGGGACGCAGCCGGTCCCGGTCCGCCGGTGAGAGCGCCCTCAGAAACGCGACCCGCGCCGCCGCATCGTCGAACGACGGCAGCGAGACTCCGCCGCTATTCGGCGCCGGTTCGCGCATGCTGGGTATCATAACGCCCCCTTGCCCTGAGCGAGGGCCCGCGGTATTCGAGCTCGAATCGAAGGGTCAGGCCCGGTGTGCCGAAGCGCCGGCCTCGGCTGCCGGCGTTGCGAGTCGCATCCCCTGCACGGCGGATGCGACGAGATTCACCAGGAACACCGCCAGCGCCACGCCATTCAGCAGGCCTCCCCACACGCGCCAGGGCCCAAGGCCACCGACGAGATCTCCGGCAATCCGCACGACCAGCGACAGGTGCAGCAGGACGACGTGCACGTAGAAGCGCCCGTGCCAGGGCAGCGGTCTTCCCATCACGGCGGGAAAGATGATCGGCGCGTGCCCGAAGACCATGGAGATCACGAAGCCCAGGAAGAGCGCGTGGAGCGCCGCGTCATAGATGAGGCTCGGCATCGGCACCACGGTCACCAGCGCGAGGAGACCTCCGAAGCCCAGCCAGCCGTACCCGGCCAGCAGCGTGAGCGCGATGTAGCGCGTCAGGCCGTGCTGATGGACGGTGCGCCGGGCGACGTCGTGGCGTATGAGCCAGACCGACAGCCCGAGGAGCCCCGCGCCCAGAATGCGTATGCCCGCCTCCGGCCAGCGCATCGACGCGGCAACGCCGACGAGCAGCAGTGCGACAGTCGCCATGAATGCGGCGCGAACGGCGAGTGTGGGACGGAGCACCCGATTGAGCTCGAGGCGCTCCCCCGCGATCGTCAGGACCAGAAACACGAGCCACCAGTACACGACGCCAACGAGCGCCGTGCCGGTGAGCCAGAGCGCGTTGCCGACCACCCACGCGAGCGCGCCGAGCGCCATCGTCGCAATGAACAGCGCCGGCTGGCGCCGCCAGATGACCGCGAACATCGCCACCAGGACGATACTGCCGGCGAGAATGAACACTGGTGCGTGCGGACCATGCGACGTCGGCAGTACCAGCGCGCCCACGGCGGCCAGCACGGGTGCGGCGTAGCCCCAGCGTGATCCAAGGGCCACCGCCCGCTCGAGGGTGATCATCGTGCCCAGGAACCCGCAGACCATCAGCGGGCCATGCGCCCCGATCTGATTCGGCGATGGCAACGGCACGGACCAGCCCAGGCGCGCCAGTCCGAGCCACGTCCCGAAGGCGAACGAGGCCATGCCGACCGCCATGAGCAGGCGCCGGATCGGCAACGGCACGGGCGCCGACATCATCGTCCTCCGAGCTGCTGCCGTCCCTCGGCCGACATCATCCCGGGATGCCAGGCGGGTTCCCACACCAGCGACACCACCACGTCACCAGCGCCAGGCACCCCAGCCGCGATTGCCGACACGGCAAGGTCCTGCAAGTACCCGCCGAGCGGACAGGCGGGCGTCGTCATCGTCATCCGCACCCGGATCCCGGCATCGTCGATCTCGACGCCGTAGACGAGTCCGAGATCCACGATGTTGATGCCCAGTTCCGGATCGATGACTCCGCGCAGCGCATCGCGGACCGCCTGCTCGGTCACGGCCATGTCATCGACTCCTCCGTGGTGTTGGCCGAACTGAAGTTCGCGGCATTGGCCGAACTGAAGTTCGGCCCTACTTCGTGAGTTCACGCGGCGGCAGGAACGGGACGTTCCTGCGCGCCGCCATTTCCCGTCCGACGGCTTCGAGATCGGCGCCGGTCAGCACCCGGCCGGCCGCCGGAAACAGCTCGGCGTCCTCGACGCGAAGATGGGCGCCGTACAGCCGCTCGAGCGTCGTCAGATGTTCGAGGAGCAACCCGACGTCGCCTTCGTCGAGCGAGCCCGACTCCAGCCACCGGCGGCCGAGGCGATCCACAACCTGATGGTGTTCTTCGGCTGTGCGGTGATCCGCCTCGAGCCGGTCCATCGCAGCCATGGCCGCTCGCGCCTCGGGCGCGGCCGAGGCACGCAGTCTCGGAAAGAGACTCTCCTCCTCGTCTGCCGAGTGCCGGGGCCCGGCCGTCGCGAAGTACTCGAGCGCGCGTTCCAGGGCCTGGCGGTCCGCGGGAGGCAACTGGCCTCCCTTCCTCGTGCCCGTGATGGTCACCAGGATGCCGAGAAACCGCTCAATCCGCCGATGGCAATCGCTGAGCAGTCCCAGCGGCTCGTCGAACCCGTGATCTGCGCTCTGCCCTACCCTGATGAGCATGTGTTCACCCGAAACCACGACGTGGCTCGCCGACCCCGCGTCGAGCCCCCTGCCGCGCCACAGACTGGCCACCGAGATCGACTCCGGTTCCCCGTTCAGCGAATGGTGAAGTCGATGACGATCTCACCGGGCTGGCGCTGCTGGTACTCGATGCCTACCGCCTCCCCGTAGCGCGCGCGCAGCTGGTCCAGCAGCGGCAGCGGATCGTGATCGTTGACGAACCGCATGGTCTCGCCGGGCCTGAGGGCGTCGAGCGCGCCGAAGATGGCCGCGTGCCGGAAGCGCTTGGCGATCCCGCGCGCGTCGAACGGATAGAGCTGGTCGGCCGAAAGGTGCAGGTGCGTTGGATGGCTCACTGTCGGACTCCTTTCGCCCGAGTATTCACCAGGTGAATCCACCAGAACGTTGCGCCAGCGCAAAGCCGCCGGGCGGCCTCTGCGGTAGGGGGCATCAGGCCCGGGCATGATTCCTGTCATGCCGCCGGGCGGTTTCGGCCCGGATTTCCCTCAAGACTCCGCACATACGTCATGGTTCCCGCCGCGGCGCGTGCGTATCCTGCCCGGACGTGGACGAGCATCCCATCGCGAGGGTTCGGCGTGAGCACCGTGCCGTCCGGCAGATCCTGCAGCGGCTCGAGCGGCTGACCGCCGGAGCGGACGGGTCGAGGCTCGCCCGGGGGCGGTTCGCCGCGCTCGGGGAGCTCGTCACGGCCTGCGACCGCCACATCGAGCCGCACCTCCTGATCGAGGAATGCAGGATCTACCCGCGGTTGCGGGACTGTCTCCCGGCGGACAACGGCGCCGTGGAGGCGGCGATACGCGAGCACGACACCCTGCGCGAGCTGGTCGGCCTGCTGCAGGCGCGGTCCAGGCGCCTTCGATCGGGCGAATGCGACTGCGAGGTGGAGGTCGCCGAGACGATCCGTGACCTCGCCACGCTCTGGCGCGCGCACACCCATCGGGTGGACGGGGTTCTCGCGCCGCTGTTGAAGACGCTGACGGAGGCGCCGCATGGGTGAGGTACAGCCGCTTCACGTGTTCCGAACGCGCGAGACCCGCGCGTCGGGCGGGGAACGCATCATGACTCCGTTGCAGGCGGAGATCCTGGAAGACGGACGGCTGCCGGATCCCGATGCGCTCGGCTCGTCGCTCGCCCGCCACGATCTCGCGATCGGGGCCGGGTACGGCGATGCCGGACCGGCGACGCTGCCCGGACCCGAGCACGCCGCGTCCGACGACAGCCATGACGGGTGGCCGCCGGTCCTGCAGTGGGAGATCGACCCCGGCAATCCCGATCTCGAGTCCGGCGAGGCCGACGTCAGCGAGGGCGGATGGGACTTCGCCGTCTGGTGGCAGCGGCATCCGGCCGGTCTGCGGTACGTCTCCATCCAGGCGCTCGAGCGCCGCGACGACGAGGACGCCGCGGAACGGCACCTGCCGATGGGGCGCAACGTCGTCGTGAACCTCGTCTACGACGAGCAGCGACAGGCCGTCCTCGCCATCTACGGCACGGCTCGCGACTTCCGGCCGTTCATCGCCGCCTTTCGCACCGGCCTCGGCCTTCAGCCTCCGACGGGAGACCACGATCGATGACTCAGACCGGCAACGGGTCGCGCTGGTTCCGCATCGCGGACGAGCCGCGCGACTGGGAAGACTTCTACCGCGAGCGCTGGTCGTTCGACCGATCGGTGCGGAGCAGCCACAGCGTGAACTGCTCCGGCTCGTGCTCCTGGGAGGTGTTCGTCAAGGACGGGCTGATCTGCTGGGAGCTGCAGAAGACCGACTGGCCGCAGATCGACTCGGAGACCCCGAACTACGAACCGCGCGGCTGTCAGCGCGGCATCTCGGCGTCCTGGTACCCGTACAGCCCCGTCCGCCCGAAGTATCCCTACGTGCGCGGCGTGCTGCTCGACATGTACGAACGCGAGCGCGAGGCGGGCAAGGACCCCGTCGCGGCCTGGGCGGCCATCGCCGAGGACCCGGCGCGCGCCGAGTCGTATCGCCAGGCCCGCGGCAAGGCGGGCTGGCGCAGGGCGAGCTGGGATCTCGCCACCGAGATCTGGGCGGCCGCCATCATCCACACCATCAAGCGGTACGGACCGGATCACCTCGCGTCGTTCTCGCCGATCCCGGCGATGAGCATGGTCAGCTTCCTCTCGGGTCACCGGCTCTGCAACCTGCTCGGCGGGACGATGCTGAGCTTCTACGAGTGGTATCACGACCTGCCGCACATCATGCCGATGATGTGGGGCGATCAGACCGACGTCCACGAATCGGCGGACTGGTACCAGAGCACCTACTGGATGGTGATCGGATCGAACCTGCCGATGACGCGCACGGCCGACGCGCACTTCGCGTCCGAGCACAAGTACAACGGCGGCAAGATCGTCAATCTCTCCCCGAACTACTCCGACGTCACCAAGTTCGCCGACCTCTGGGTCCCGGTGCGGCCCGGCACCGATGCGGCCTTCCTGCTCGCGTGCATCCACGTGCTGCTCAAGGAGTGCTACGTCGACCGGTCCGTACCGTACTTCACGGAGTACGTGAAGCAGTTCACCAATCTCCCGTTCCTGGTCGAGCTCGAGCCGCAGGATGACGGGACGTACCTGCAGGGGCGCTTCCTGCGCGCCTCGGACACGGCGCGCTACGCCGGCGAGGAGCACGCCGAGTGGAAGCTCGTGGTCCTCGATCGGCCGAGCGGCGACGTCAGGCTCCCGGGCGGCTCCGTGGGTTTCCGGTGGGAGGCCAGCCAGTCCGGCCGATGGAACCTGAAGCTCGAAGACGCCGTGACGGGCGCGCCCATCGACCCGCAGCTCTCCACGATGGACTCGGGCGACTGGGAGGAAGCCGCGGTCCTCTTCGCCGACTACACCGACACCTTCGACACGACGCCCGGCGCGACCGGCAACAAGGGGGCACCCGCGCGATCGCTCCGGCGCGGCGTTCCCGCACGGCGGTTCACGAAGCGCGATGGCACCGTCGTGCTCGTCACCACGGCGTTCGATCTGCTCGTCGCCCAGCTGGGCGTGAACCGCGGCCTCGGCGGCGCGTATCCGCGCGACTACGACGATGCGTCAGTGCCGTACACGCCGGCGTGGCAGGAACAGGAGACGGGCGTCAGCCGGAACCTGGTCACCCGCGTGGCGCGCGAGTGGGCCGACAACGCCGAGCGCACGCAGGGGCGCTGTCTCTTCATCACCGGGTCCGGGGTGCTCCACTGGTACCACGGCGGCTCGCTCATCTACCGCGCGATGGCGGTCATGGGCATCCTCACGGGCTGCATGGGCCGGAACGGCGGCGGCTTCGCGCACTACGTCGGGACCGAGAAGATCCGCAGCTACGCCGCCATCGGCACGCTCGGCAGCGCCACCGACTGGGGCGGCCCGCCACGGCACCAGAACAGCACGTCGTACTTCTACTTCCACACGGACCAGTGGCGCTACGACGGCATGGTGCTGGATCCGCTGTGGGCCCCGTGGGCTCGTGACCTTCCCGCCAGGGGTCGCCACGCCGCCGATCTGAACCTGCTGGCGATCAGGCTCGGCTGGCTCCCGTTCTATCCGCAGGTGGACAGGGCCAACCCGCTGGCGATGGCCCTGGAGGCCCGGGCGGCCGGCGCGCAGACCGCCGAAGAGGTCGCCTCCTTCGTGGCGGACCAGTTCAAGCGGGGGGACCGGCGCTTCGCCGTGGAGGACGTCGACGCGCCGGAGAACCACCCGAAAGTGCTGTGGATCTACCGGGGCAACCTGATCGGCACCAGCATGCGCGGCCACGAGTACGCGCTCAAGCATCTGCTGGGCACGCACCACAACGTGCTCGGCGTCGAGCGCGCGCAGGACCTCGTGGACGACGTCGAGTGGCACGAGACGGCGCCCCTCGGCAAGCTCGACCTCGTCGTCAACGTCAATCTCCGGATGGACTCGTCGGCGAACTACTCGGACATCGTGCTGCCGGCGGCGCACTGGTACGAGAAGTACGACCTGACCTGCACCGACCTCCATTCCTTCTTCCATCCGTTCACGCCCGCGCACGATCCGCCGTGGGAGGCACGGCACGACTGGGACGCGTTCAAGGCCGTCGCCGCGAAGATCAGCGAGCTGGCCGAGACGCATCTGCCCTCGCCGGTCGAGGACATCGTGATGACGCCGCTCATCACCGACAGCCCGGACGAGCTCGCCCAGCCACTCGGCGAGATCCGCGACTGGGCGGCCGGCGACGTGGAGCCTGTGCCCGGGAAGTACTTCCCGAAGGTCCACGTCGTGACGAGGGACTACACGAAGACGCTCGAGCGGTACACGACGTTCGGTCCGGCCGTCTGCCGGCCGGACGGATACGGCGCCAAGGGGATCACGGTCGATCTCTCACGGGTGTACGAGGCGCTGAAGTCGAACTACCTGGTCGGCGAGCTGCACGGCCGCCCGTCGCTCGACACGCCGCGGCAGGTGGCCGAGGTGATCCTGCGGATCTCGCCGGAAAGCGACGGCGAGCTGTCGCACGAGATCTTCGCGGCGCTGGAACGCCGGTGCGGCGTGCCGCTGGCGCACCTGGTGGAGGGGGACCGCGACGTGCACCATCACTTCCCCGACCTCGAGTCGCAGCCGCGCCGCAGCCTGACGTCGCCGCACTGGTCGGCGGTCGAGAGCCCCGGCCGCACGTACTGCCCGTGGACGCTGAACATCGAAACGCTGAAGCCGTTCCACACGCTCAGCGGCCGGCAGGAGATCTACTTCGATCACCGCGCCTACCGGGAGCTGGGCGAATCGCTGCCCGCCTACAAGCCGCCGATCGACATGGTGACGATCGGCGACGTCTCACTGGCGGAGGCGGCGCCGGGGTCGCGGGTGTTCCGGTTCCTCACGCCGCACGGCAAGTGGTCGATCCACAGCATGTTCTGGGACACCTGGCACATGCTGAACCTGTTCCGCGGCGGACAGGTCGTCTGGCTGAACGACGAGGATGCCCGGGCGATCGGCGTCGCCGACAACGACTGGGTCGAGATCTACAACCAGAACGGGATCTCGGTGGTCCGCGCGGTGGTGAGCCTGACGGTGCCGCGCGACACGGCCATCATGTATCACTCGTCCGAACGCCACATCAACGTGCCGATCTCGCGTCTGGCGCGCGAGCGCGGCGCCAGCGATCTGCGCGGCGGCAACAACAACGCCGCCACGCGGATCATGATGAATCCCGCCACGATGATCGGCGGCTACGCCAACTGGACCTACTTCCTCAACTACTGGGGCACCAGTCCGTCCGAGCGTGATTGCGCGGTTCTCATCCGCAGGATGCCGCTCGAGCCCGGCCGGACGCGGGTGATCTATCGCGAAGAGGATCTCGGAGCGCGCTGATGCACATCAAGCAGCAGATGGCGATGGTGTTCAACCTGGACAAATGTCTGGGCTGCAACACCTGCACGCTGGCGTGCAAGAACGTGTGGACCAACCGCGAAGGCGCGGAATACATGTTCTGGAACAACGTCGAGACGAAACCGGGCCTCGGCTATCCGAAGCGCTGGGAAGACCAGGGCATCTACCGTGGCGGCTGGCAGCGCAATCCCGGCGGCGACGGGCCGCGGCTGAACGTGGGCTCGCGCTTCTGGACGATGATGAACCTCTTCTACAACCCGGTCATGCCGCAGATGGAGGACTACTACGGGAAGGGCCCGTTCACCTTCACGTACGAGGACCTCCATGCCGAGCGGCCGACGACCCGATCGCAGCCGGTGGCCCGGCCCAAGTCGCAGATCACGGGCGAAGAGGAGATCCCGATCGAGTACGCGGTGAACTGGGAGGACAACGCCGCGGGCGTGACGAGCGGCAGCCCGCAGGGGTTCGACGTGAACTTCGGCGCGATGACCGACAGCGAACGGGACGCGCTGCTGAAGTTCCGCGACGCCTTCATGATGTATCTCCCGCGCATCTGCAATCACTGCCTGAATCCCGCCTGTGTGGCGGCGTGCCCGAGCGGCGCCGCCTACAAGCGCGAAGAGGACGGCGTGGTCCTCATCGACCAGAACCGCTGCCGCGCGTGGCGGATGTGCGTCTCGGCCTGCCCCTACAAGAAGCCGTATTACAACTGGCGCACCGGCAAGATGGAGAAGTGCCTCCTCTGCTACCCGCGCCTCGAGGTCGGCGAGGCGCCGGCGTGCTTCCGCGCCTGCCCCGGCCGCATCCGGTATCTCGGCCCGCTGCTCTACGACCTCGACCGCGTGGCGCACGCGGCCAACGTTCCGGACGAGGCGCTCGTGCAGGCGCAGCGCGAGATCATCCTCGACCCGCACGATCCGCTGGTCATCGACGCGGCGCGCGCCGCCGGCATCAGCGAATCGTGGCTCGAGGCCTGCCGGCGATCGCCGGTCTACAGGATGGTGAAGGAGTGGGAGATCGCGCTGCCGCTCCACCCCGAGTTCCGCACGCTGCCGTCGCTCTTCTACATTCCGCCGGAGAGCCCGGTGCGCACCGCCGCCACGGACGGAGCCGTGGACATGGTCGACGGCGGGAGCGTGCTGCCGGATCTCGATCAGTTCCGGATTCCGATCCGCTTTCTGGCCAGCCTCTTCGCGGCGGGCCATGACGAGCCGGTGAAGCTGGCGCTGCGGCGGCAGCTCGCGGTCCGGGCGTTCCGGCGTTCGGAGCGCATCAACGGACAGCCCGACGTCGCGATGCTCGAGGCGGTGGGCCTGACCGTCGCCCAGGCCAGGGCCATGCACCGGCTGCTCGCCCTCGCCCACCATCACGAACGATTCGTGATCCCGACGACACGACGGGAGCGCACGGCCAACGCGCCGCACATCGAGCGCGGGTTCGCGGGGTTCAGCGAGATGGCACCGGGCGCCGGGACGCGGCGGCGCAGCTTCTTCCACGGCGCGAAGCCGGGCGTGGAGGTCGGGCCATGACCGCCGACGCGATCAGGGACGCCTACCGGCTCATCGGCGAGCTGCTGCTGCATCCGGACGACCGCGACCCGCGCCGTGTCGACGCATGCCTCCCGGCGCTCGGGCAGGCGGCGTCCGGCATCCGCCAGCCGATCGACCGGTTCATGGCGGACCCGCTGGCAGCCTCGGGCGACGAGTACGTCCGGACCATCGAGCTCGCGCCGCCCTGCCCGCTCTACCTCGGCGCGCACCTGTTCGACGAGCCCGCGAGCTGCCGGAACGTGGGGAGCTCCCCCCGCAACGCCTACATGGTGGAGCTCGCGGCCATCTACCGTCACTTCGGCCTCGACCTCAGTGCGCGCGAGCTGCCCGACTATCTGCCGGTCGTCGTCGACTTTCTCGCGGCCGTGGTGCCGCTCGACGAGCGCGATGGCATCGGCCTGCGACGGCGGCTGCTCGAGCGGCTCGTCCGGCCGGCGCTCGGGCCGCTGCGCACGGGGCTCGAGAAGCTGGAGAGTCCGTACGGGCTCCTGGTCGCGGCGCTCGAGCAGATCATCGAGCGCCATCTCGTCCTCCTGGGCGACCGCCCCGCCTGGTCGCCGCGCGATCGGGCCGAACCGGCGGTGCGGCCGCTGCGCGTCGTGCGGCCGGCGGCGGCGGACACGCTCCGTGGCAGGACGTTTCAGAGCGAGGTACGTTCGTGAACGACTTTCTCTGGGGAATCTATCCCTATCTGTGCGGGCTGCTGTTCCTGGGCGTGCCGATCGTGCGGATGGCGTACCGGCCGTTCTCGTGGAGCACGCGGGCAAGCGGGCTGTTCGGCCGGCGCGTGCTCGGCGTGGCGTCGCTCCTGCTGCACTGGGGGCTCGCCCTCGTGGCAGCCGGTCATCTGGCCGGGCTGTTCGGCGGGCTGCTGGGATCGGAGGCGTGGCTCCAGTTCTTCTACACGTCCGCGCTCGCCGGCGGCCTGATGATCCTGGCCGGATCCGCGACGGCGCTCGTCCGCCGCCTCGTCATCCGCGAGGTGCGCGCGATGAGTCAGCCCGACGACTACATCGTGCACCTGTTCATCCTCGCCATCGCCGGCCTGGCCCTCTACCAGGTGCTCGTGCACCGGATCTTCGGCGTGGCGTATACGGCCTCGGCCTGGATGGCCAGTCTCTGGACGCTGTCGCCACAGCCGGAGCTGATGGCCTCCGCGAGCACGATCAGCAAGTGGCACGTCTTCCTGGCACTCACCTTCTTCGCGTACTTCCCCTTCACGAAGCTGGTGCACGTGTGGACGTATCCGATCAACTTCTTCGTCCGGCCGCGCCAATCGATGCGCACCGTCCGCTATCGCTTCCAGCGGCGGTGGGAGTTCGGGCTCCGGAGCGACAAGTCCTGGCTGGTGTACGGGCTCGCGAGCGCCGTGCTGGTCTTCCTGCTGGCCGGCCGGATGCTCGGGCAGGTCTCCGCGGCGCCGTACGGCGATGGCGCCCCATCGCCGGCCGGGACCGCGGCCAGCGGAGGCAAGCTGGCGGGCTGGCCTCTCTATGTCAGCCAGTGCGCGCGCTGCCACGGGATGGACGGACGCGGGTACGTGGCCTTCTCGGTGGGCGGCCGCACGCCCGTCGTCGAGCGCGAGACGCTGGTGTCGCCGTCGTCGGTCTTCAGCGTGCCACCCCGGGACCTCACGAGCGGCGTCTACAAGTACGTGTCGACCAGCAACAGCGCGGCATCGGATGACGACCTGGCCCGGACGATCCGGGCGGGCGTGCCGGTGTCGGGGATGCCGGCCTTCGAGGCGCTGGGCGAGGAGCAGATCGCGTCACTCGTCGCGATCCTGACGCAACTGGCGGAGAACCGGGTGGAACCCGCACCTCCCATCGACGTGCCGCCCGCACCGCCGATGAGCGAGCCCATCGTCGCCGCCGGCGCCACGCTGTACGGCACCAACTGTGCCCCCTGTCACGGGGCATCCGGCCGCGGCGATGGCCCGGCGGCGGCATTGTACGCCGTCCCGCCGCGCGATTTCACCGCGGGGCTCTTCGGAGGCGGCGATCGTCCGGAGGATCTGTATCTGCGCGTCGCGGCCGGCGTGCCTCCCACCATGCCGGCGTTCGGGCACGGACTCGAGCCGGATCAGATCTGGGCCATCGTGCGCTACTTGGAGCGCACGCATCTCGGACGGTGAGGGCGCGGCCCGCTCACGCGGGCCGCGATGTCACGTGCCCGGGCTCCCCTGCCGATCGTGCAGCCACCCCAGCGCCATCATCATCGCCGGGAACCCGATCGTCGAGCACGAGAGGATGGCCACCTGATCGAGCGCCGCGTCGTCGATCTGGAGCGCCCGCGCCTTGCGGGCATGGGCGTGCGTCGATCCCTCCAGACGGGCGCCGATGGAAATCGCCAGCTTCACGAGCGCGACCTCCCGTGGCGACAGCGGTCCTGCCGCACGCACGGCTTCACCGAGCCGCTGGTGCGCCTCGGCGACCTCGGGATGCTTCTCGGCGAAGCGCTTGAACGGCGGCGGGGGTTCCACGGACTGCAGCGATTCGGGTTCCTTCATCTCTCGGCCCTCCTGTCAGGACGCGTCCTGTGATGGCTGATGACATGCCTGGCGGATTGACGGTGCCGGCGGCGACGACGCCCCTGCCGTTGCGCGACAGGCGCATGCCCGGTGCGGCGCACGCGGATCAGCAGGCGTCCGGCGATCTCCGGAGCCTCTCGCCGGCGTACTTCGCGCTGGTCATGGCGACCGGTTTCGTGTCGGTCGCCGCGCTCCAGGCCGGGATGCGCGGGGTCGCCGTGACCCTGCTCGGCTTGAATGCCGTCGCGTACCCCGTCCTCTGCATCCTGGTGATTCTGCGGGTCGTGCGGCACCGCGATCGCGTCGCCGCGGATCTGACCGATCACCTCCGCGGCCCGGGGTTCTTCACTGCCGTCGCCGCCACCTGCATCCTCGGCACGCAGAGTCTCCTCATCGCCGGAACCGTGCGCGTCGCGATCGGGCTCTGGATCGCCGGGCTCGCGCTCTGGGTGCTGCTGACGTACGGGATCTTCACGGCCCTCATCGTCAAGGAGCAGAAGCCCGGTCTCAGCGAGGGCATCACGGGCGCGTGGCTGCTGGCGGTGGTGGCCAGCCAGTCGGTCGCCGTGCTGGGCGCGCTCATCGCCGCACACATCGGGCAGCCCTGGCGGCTCGAGGTGAACTTCGTCTCGCTCTCGATGTGGCTCTGGGGCGGCATGCTCTACATCTGGATGATCTCGCTGATCTTCTATCGCTATACGTTCTTCAGCTTCTCGCCGGCCGATCTGGCGCCGCCGTACTGGATCAACATGGGGGCGATGGCCATCTCGACGCTCGGCGGCTCGCTGCTGATCCTCAATTCGCCGGACGCGCCGTTCCTGCGATCGCTCCTGCCGTTTCTCAAGGGGTTCACGATCCTCTACTGGGCAACCGGCACGTGGTGGATCCCGATGCTGGTCGTGCTGGCACTCTGGCGCTACGCGTACCGGCGCTTTCCCCTGACCTACGATCCGCTCTACTGGGGCGCCGTATTCCCGCTCGCCGCCTACGCGGTCGCGACGTTCAGGATGGCGGACACCCTGCACCTGCAGTTCCTCCATCCGATTGCCGACGTGTTCCTCGTCATCGCGCTGGCGGCGTGGACGTTGGCGCTCGCGGCGCTCCTGCGGCGCCTGGCCGCGCGCCTGGGCGGCTGAGACGCTCACTCGATCGCCTGCATCCGGCGGACGATTGCATCCTGCGCCTCGCGGCTCACCGTCACCCGCTCGGTCATCGGGTAGAGGATGTGCTCCTCTTTCATGTTGTGCGAGTCCAGGACCGCCTTGAGCCGATCGACGGCGTCCTCGAATGCCGCCGTCTGGCCGCTCGAGAGCGCCGCCGATGCGGCGCCCATCCACTGGCGTATCTCCATGTGCTCGGCGCGCATCACGACCGTCGGGCCGTTCGTGATCCCGGTCTCGCGCTCGAAATGCGGGAACAGAATCTCCTCTTCCACGGTGATGTGCCGGTCGAGCCCGCAGCAGAACTCCGCGAACGACTCGCAGGCATCCGTCTCGCGCCGCTCCTCGAGCAGCCGCTCGACCTCGACCAGGATGTCGTCGAGCCGGCCGTGGTCGTGTCCCAGGTACTCGGAAATCGTACGTGCCTGCCCGTTCGTGCGTCTGCGGACTTCCACCCGCACACGGTCAGGGCCGGCCTCCAGGATGTTCCAGTCGCATGGGGGCTGTTGAGCGGCCTGGACGTCAGCGAGCACCGGTCGCACGCCGGGCCCGCCGACAACGATCAGGCTCTCGCCGGCGTCGAGCGCCTCGAGGCTGCCGAGAATCGCGGACCGGCACTCGTCGGGGGACAGCGGGCGGACGTCAAGGACTCGCGGAACGGACATCGAAACCTCCTCACGATTGGGCCCGCCATCGCCACTGCCCTTCATGCGCGGATGGCGGGACCCGATCCGACCCGATCGGACCTGATTCGACCGAATCCGTCCATGATCTGCGTCATGTCCCGGCCGCGCGAGACTATGCCTCGTCCCCTTCACAAAGCCACTGGTCCCTCCGATAATCGAAAAGCCCATCGGAACAGACGACTCCGCCTCCCTGCCTTCGCGCCATGCGCTTCGGCGGGGACAGGCGCTCGCAGAAAGGCCGAAACCCGTGCAATCGCTCCGATTTCTCCCTGCCCGGACCCTGGTTGCCGCCCTCGCCGTGCTGCTGCTCCCGCTCGCCGCGGCCGCAGACGATGCCCTCACACCCTGGGACGTCGCGCGGACGAAGGTCGTGACGGCGGTGGAGCCGTCCCCGGACGGGACGCGCGTCGCGTATCTGCTGTCGGTCCCCCGCGATCCGCTGAAGGAACAGGACGGCCCCGCCCAGCAGGAGCTCCACGTCGTCGAGCTCGCGAGCGGCACCGACGTGACGTTCGTCAGCCGCGAGTCGATCGCCGGGATGCAGTGGACGCCGGACGGCAAGGGGCTGTCGTTCCTTGCGAAGCGCGGTGACGACAAGACACGCGGCCTGTACCTGATCCGCCTCGCCGGCGGCGAAGCGCGGCGCATCGTCTCGCACGAGAGCGACATCCGCAGCTACGACTGGCACCCGGACGGCCGCCGCGTCGCGTTTGTCGCGACGCCGAAGCTGGCCAGCACGGTCGAGGAGCTGCGGAAGAAGGGATTCAACCAGGAGATTTTCGAGGAGGACCTGCGCAACGCGCAGATCCTCGTCGGCGAGGTCGACAGCGCGCAGCCGGCCCGGACACTGGATCTCCCCGGCTCGGCGGCGGGCGTGCTGTGGAGCCCCGACGGACGGAAGCTCGCGGCAATCCTCGCCCCCACGTCTCTCGTCGACGACTCGCTGATGAATCTGCGGGTGCACATCGTCGACGCGGAGAGCGGGCGCGTCGAGGAGAACCTGGAGAACCCCGGCAAGCTCGGTGACGTCGCGTGGAGTCCGGACTCCCGGCACATCGCGATCGTCACGGGCGAGGACATCAACGACCCGGCCGCCGGCCGGCTCTGGGTGCGACGCATCGGCGGCGGCAGCTGGCAGGACCTGCTGCCGAACTACGACGGGCACGTCGGCGACATCGCCTGGACGGCAGCCGACACGGTCGCCTACGTCGGCGGCGAGGGCGTCGAGACGGTGATCGGCGAGGTGAACATCTCGACCAGGCAGCGCCGCACACGCCTGGCCGCCGGCAGTCAGATTGTCGGCAGCATCGAGGCGGCGGAGTCAGGACTGCTCGCGCTGAACGCCGAGTCGCCGCAGCATCCGGCCGAGGCGTTCGTGCTCGCGCCCGGCGAGACCTCGCCGAAGCGCCTGACGACGAGCAACCCGTGGCTCGCCGAGAAGCGGCTGGCGCCGACGGAGGTGATTACGCACTCGGCGCGCGATGGTCTGGAGCTGCAGGGCATTCTGATCCGGCCGCTCGACGCGAAGGGCCCGGCGCCGCTGATCGTGTACGTGCACGGCGGCCCCGAGTCGCACCTGTCGAACGGCTGGCTCACCAGCTACAACGCGCCGGGCCAGGTGGCCGCGGCGCGCGGCTTCGCGGTGTTCTACCCGAACTACCGCGGCAGCACGGGTCGCGGCGTCGAGTTCTCGGAGCTGAGTCAGGGCGATCCGGCCGGCAAGGAGTTCGACGACCTCGTCGACGCGGTCGATCACCTCGTGAAGATCGGCGTCGCCGACAAGGATAAGGTCGGGATCACCGGCGGCTCGTACGGCGGCTACGCGACCGCGTGGGCATCGACGTACTACACGGAGCGCTTCGCGGCCGGCGTGATGTTCGTCGGCATCAGCGACAACATCTCGAAGCTGGGGACGACGGATATCGCGAACGAGATGTTCCTGGTGCACTCGCGCAAGCGGCCGTGGGACAACTGGCAGTTCTTCCTCGAGCGCAGCCCCATCTACCACGCGGGCAAGTCGCGGACGCCGCTGCTCATCATGCACGGCAAGGACGACCCGCGCGTACACCCGACGCAGTCGCTGGAGCTGTACCGGTATCTCAAGCTGCACGGCAACACGCCGGTGCGGCTGGTGTGGTATCCGGGCGAGGGGCACGGCAACCGGCGCGCGGC
>CAYUPN010000084.1:0-17371 GCA_964446605.1 uncultured Bifidobacteriaceae bacterium
GCCGGCGCGCGTTCAGCGGATCCGGGCTTCCGTGATCGACCAGGTCTCGCCGCGCTTGCGGAGCTGGAAGTTCCAGCGCCGCTGCTCGGTTCGCGGGTCCTGGCTGCCGATCCGCGGCACGAACGTCGTCCAGCCATTGCAGTCGACGCTGGCCGCCACGGTCTCGATCGCCATCCGGCAGCCCGTGAACGTGATCTCCTGGGAGCGCAGGCCCTGGAACGCGCGCGCCAGCGCCCGCCGGTCCACGCCGGGCCAGATGCGGCTGGCGGCCTCGGCGTCGAGCGATTCGTACGCCGCGGCGAACCGTGACAGCGTGTCCTCGATCTGCTGCTCCGCCACGCGGCGAGCCGGCACGGCGGCGGCCGTGGTGCCCGCCGCCGCCGCAGCGGATTCCGTCCCCGTCGATCCGGTCCGGGGCGCCGGCGGCGTCACGGCTGGCGGCGCCGCCACAGCAGCAGTCCCCGACGTGCGCGCGGGTTCGCGGGAAGCCATCACGGAATCCGCGGACGCAGCGGACGGGGAATCCGCGGGAGGTGCCGGCGGTATCGAGGCGGCTGAGGGCACGGACTCAGGGGTACGCGTCGACGCGGGCGTGCGTGCCGTCGATCCGGGCGCGCGCTGATCGGCTCCGGTCGTGCGCAGTGCCGTGCCGCGGCCATCAGACGCCGCTGCGCGTGCGGCGGCGGCCTGCTGCTGCGCGGCCGGCGCCGGTCGCGGCCGCACACTCGGCGGGTCGGATGGAAGCGCCGATCGCGCCGACGCCGCGGCGGACGAGGGTTCGCTGCGCTCGGGCGTTGGCGGCGGCGACTCGCGGCGCGGTGAGCGGTCCGCCTGGACCGCGGGCATCTCGGCGTCCGCGGACGCGCGTGTCGACGGAGGGCTTGCCGGTGGCGCGGACCGATCTGCCGTCGAATCCCGCGCCGGCTCGGGCGCGTGGACCGGCGCCTCCTCGACGGCCTCGTCCTCGTCACCGCGACCAACTGCCGCGGTGCGCGATGCAACCGCCGGCGCATCCGGAGACACCGCGGCCTCGGCGCGTGCGACGGCGTCCGTCTCCTCTGCGTCCGCGCTCCGGACGATGCCGGGTGGCGAGTCGAGGGCGTCGTCCTTCAGGATCCAGAACTGCGCGCCGGCAACGAGCGCGGCCATGACGAGCACGGGTCCGCCGAAGCCCGCGATGGAGGTCCGCACGCGCCACCAGAGCGGTGGCTCCGGCGGCGGATACGGATCGGCAAGATCGAATTCCGATGCGTCGACAGGCGTCCACTCCAGCCGATGATCGGGATTCCAGCCCTCCCTGCGTTCGACCGGTGCGCCAGCCACGATCCCATGATGAAGTCGGGCCGCGAAGCGGTCAAACTGATCGGCATCCGCCCCAGCCGCAACAGCTCGACCGCAGCCGAAGACCGCGCCACGGCGTTGTGGCAACTACGTCGGATGCAGAACACGCGTGACGGACGCGGCCGGCTGCGGGCCGCCGCGCCCCGTCGGCGATCAGTGCGAGCGCCCGGACGCCCGCCACGCGGCCGTGACGGCGGCGCCCGCCGCGAGCGCCATGATCCCGGCCATCACCGGATGCATGGTCGACTCGGTGTAGAGACTGCGGCGGGCCATGCCGTGATAGTCGCCGCGTTCCTCCAGCGTCCCGCCGGCCGTGTGCAGCGCCTCCCCCTGCGTGGGAGGCCGGCCGCTGTGCGTGCCGGGCCCGACAACGCGCCGCATCATGCTGTCGGCCAGCCGCGGCGAGAGCTTCTCGAGACCCATCACGAACTTCGCGCCGCTGCCCACCACCAGATCCCTGACAGGCGTCGACGCCGCATGCAGGATCGCGCGCGCGACCGAGTTCGGGACGTACACCGGTGGCACGTGCGTCGGCTGGTCCGCCATGTAGTTCTTCGCGTGCCGGGTGTACGGCGTGTCGATCGGCCCCGGCTTGATCAGTGTCACCGACACCGGCGCCCCTTCCATCTCCAGCTCGCTGCGCAGCGCGTCGGTCCAGCCCTTCACCGCGTGCTTCGACGCCGAATAGATCGCCTGCAGCGGCACGGCGCGATCGGACGTCTCGCTGCCGATGTTGATCAGCGCGCCGCCGCGCTGCCGCAGGTGGGCAACCGCGGCGCGCGATCCGAAGATCACGCCGAACAGATTGGTGTCGACGACGCGCCGCATGTCCTCCGTGGAGATCGCGAGCGCAGGGCCGTACACCGACGCGCCGGCGTTGTTGACCCACGTGTCGAAGCCGCCGAACTCCCGGATCGCCGCGTCGGCGACACGCTGTACGTCTGCCTCTCGTCCCACGTCGCACTCGACCGCGAGCGCCTGGCCGCCGCCATGCCCGCGGATTTCCCCGACCAGCTCCTGCAGCGCGTCGCCGCTGCGGGCCGCGAGGACCAGCCGTGCCCCCCGGGCGGCGGCCAGCCGCGCCGTGGCCAGCCCGATGCCGCTGGAAGCGCCCGTGATCACGATCACCTGGTCCCTGACGGGCTTGAGTCGCAGCTTCATCCGTCTCCTCCCTTCGGATAGGCCGGCCGCGGTCCTCCCCCACGACCGGCCGCCTGTCTCCGGATTCAAGACGGAGGCCAGAACCGCAGCCTTCTGCGTTTCGCCTCTGGCATAAAAGGCCGGCTCGTGCGACAGTTCGCGTGCAGGCCGCACCGCCGGCTGCGGACACCCAGCAGCGCATTGGACCCATGACCCACGACAGACGTACCGGACGCCGTGCGTTCCTGACCGCTTCGCTTGCCGCCGGCGCGCTCGCGACCTCGGCGAGAGCCGCCGTGCGGCAGCTGCCGACCTCGCCGCCGCGCCCGCCGCGGATCCGCTTCGCCGCGATCGGCATGAACCACGGTCACATCTACGGCCAGACGAATGCCGTGATCCAGGGCGGAGGCGAGCTGGTCTGGTACTACGCGAAGGAACCCGGGCTCGCCGCCGCGTTCGGCAAGCGGTACCCGCAGGCGAAGCTGGCGCGCAGCGAGCAGGAGATCCACGACGACCCGTCCATCCAGCTGATCGTGAGCGCCTCCATCCCCGACGAACGCGCCGGCGTCGCGCTGGCCGCGATGCGGCACGGCAAGGACGTGATGGTCGACAAGCCGGGCATGACGACGCTCGAACAGCTCGCGGAGCTGCGCCGGGTGCAGGCCGAGACGAAGCGGATCTACTCCGTGCTCTACAGCGAGCGTCACGAGAACCGCGGCACGCTCCGCGCCGGCGAGCTGGTGAAGGCCGGCGCCATCGGGACGGTGGTGCAGACGCTCGGTCTCGGACCGCATCGCATGAACGCGCCGTCGCGCCCGGAATGGTTCTTCCAGCGCGCGCGCTACGGCGGCATCCTCTGCGACATCGCGTCGCACCAGTTCGACCAGTTCCTCTACTTCACCGGGTCCACCGAGGCGGAGGTCGTCGCCTCGCAGGTCGGCAACGTCCATCATCCGCAGTACCCCGAGCTCGAGGATTTCGGCGACGCCATGGTGCGCGGCAATGGAGGGCTCGGCTACGTGCGCGTGGACTGGTTCACGCCGGACGGCCTCGCCACGTGGGGCGACACCCGCCTGACGGTCCTCGGCACCGACGGCTACATCGAGGTCCGCAAGAACATCGACATCGCCGGCCGCCCGGGCGGCAGCCATGTCTTCCTCGTCGACGCGAAGGAGACCCGGTACATCGACTGCTCCGACGTGCCCCTCCCCTACGGCGAGCGCCTCGTCGACGACGTGCTGAACCGGACGGAAACCGCGATGCCCCAGGCGCACACGTTCCTGGCCATGGAGCTCGCGCTGAAGGCACAGGCGCAGGCGCGGCGCCTGGCGGGCTCGTAGGGCCGAACTTCAGTTCGGCCATCGGCTCGCCCGAACCTCAACCACGGCGCCACCGGCGGGATAGAATCGTGATTCCGCCGGTATGGCACGCGTCCCTTCGTCCCCGCGCGACCTCACGCAGGCCACCACCCGCACCGCGACCCTGATCCGTGGCCGGGCGCGGGCCGGCACGCGCCTGCTTGCCGCCGGCGAGACGATCGCCAGTCCCGAAACCGGCCTGCGGTACCAGGTCGACCGCCTGCTCGGCGAAGGCGGGTTCGGGCAGGCGTACCGCGCGCGCCGCATCGGACGTTCCACGACGGTCCCCGACGTCATCTGCGTCAAGATCAGCCCGCGCATCGACGGCTGGCTGCGGGAGGCGTACTTCGGCCAGCTGCTGGACGGACATCCGCGCGCGATTCGCGTGTTCGACGCCTTCCCGGTCGTCCGGACCGGCGGCGAGGTGCTCTACGCGCTCGCGCTGGAGTACGCCGCGCACGGCGACCTCTCCGCGTGGCTGCCCCGGCTGTCAGGCGGGCTGCCCGAGCGCCTCGTCAGGCGCGAGATCGCCGGCATCCTGCAGGTGCTCGGCCGGCTGCACCGTGGGCAGATGCTGCACCGCGATCTGACGCCGATGAACGTCTTCGTCTGCGACGGCGGCCGCCTGAAGCTCGGGGATTTCGGCATCGCGCGGCAGCAGAGCGACACGCGCGGGATTACCGCCCGGACGATGAACGCGCTGACCGCGCCGAGCGACATCATCGCCGGCACCGTGCCCAAGTGGCAGGCGCGCGACGACGTCTACCAGGTCGGCCAGCTGCTGGCGATGCTGGTGAAGGGACACGCCGGCGCTCGCATCCGGACAGGTGACGTGCGCCGGCTCGCGTGCAGCGACCAGCTGAAGGAGATCATCTACCGCTGCATCGGCGAGCGGCGGAAGCGCTACGAGAGCGCCGACGAGCTGATCGCGGCGCTGCGGAAGCGGCCGGAGCCGCTGGCCACCGGCGCGCTGCGCAGCCTGCGCGGCGTCCACCTCGCGTTCACCGGCATCCTCTCGACGCCGCGCAGCGAAGCGGCGGCGGCGGCGAAGCGCGCGGGGGCCATCGTGCATGGAGGCCCGTCGCTGAAGACGACCGTGGTCGTGCGGGGCCGCCCGAATCCGCTGCAGGCCGCCGGACGCGACGGCGGGTTGAAGCTGATGGAGATCAAGCGGCTCCGCGAGAAGGGACACGACATCGCGCTCATCGACGAGGCGCGGTTCTGGCGACTCGTGGGACGCACACCACCGCGTGCCGCATCCGCCGCGCGACGGCGAGCCTGAGCGCGGCGCGAAGCGTCAGCGGCGGATCTGCCGCATCATTCACCGGAGCACGGGAGCAACGAAGGAAACGCGGGACTCAGCGGAGGTCCGGCGCGGACCCGCCGCCGGTATCACCTGCGTCGGGCGGGCTTGGGCGGCCCGGGCGCCAGGGGCTGACGGCCGCGGCGTCGATCGCCTCGAGCAGATGGCCGGCGTCGACGGGCTTGCACAGATAGGCTGCGGCGTCCAGTGCGCGGGCGATCGCCGCGACGTCGGGCTCGGCGGACATGCAGACCACGGGGATGTCGGCGATCTCGGGGTCGTGGGTCTGCTCGCGCCGGAATGCCCGTCCGTCCATCACCGGCATGCGAAGGTCGAGCAGGATGAGATCCGGGCGGAAGCGCCTGGCGATGGCAAGCCCGTCGGCCCCGTCCACGGCCACGAACGTCGCATACCCTTCCAGCTCGAGCAGCTCGCGCACCCAGGCGAGGCCGTCGGCGTCGTCGTCCACAATCAGCACCGATCCGAACGCCATGCGCCCGGCCGCTGCAAGAATCGATACCTCAGCCGTTCAAAGTTGGCGTCAGCTGGCGCTTCGGGCGCGCAGGACGTCCCGCAGAGTCGCGATGAGGGTCGACGGGTGCACCGGCTTCACCAGGTAGGCGGCCACGCCGGATGCCTCCGCCCAACGGCGTACGTCGAGCGAGGCATGCGCCGTCACGGCGATGACGGGAAGTCGCGTCAGCTCGGGCCGGCTCTGGGCGCGCAGCCAGTCGATGAGGGTCAACCCGTCCTCTCCAGGCATCGCCACATCCGTGAGAACGGCATCGGGGCAGGACGTGTGCAGCCACTCGCGCGCGGCGTGCACCGAATCGGCATCCACGACCTGCGCCCCACGGCCCTCGAGTGTCAGCCGCAGGATCTGTCGTGCGTCGGCATCGTCGTCGACGATCAGGAATGACCGGCCCGTCAATGTCGACTCAGGCAACGGAATCTCCTTTGCCAGGCGGCAGCTCAGGCTCACTTTACGCCACCTGGCTTCGCTTGCGGTGCACTTTACGCCACTTGGCCTCCGCCGCCCATAGTACCCCTTACAATTTTCGTGCACCGCCGCTGTCCCTGGATGCATTGGCTCGCGTCCACGATTCAGTGGCTCGCGTCGACCTCAGGCGCTGCGTTCACTCTCGCCAGCTCTTCGAACCGGACGTTGATCGGCTCGAGGCGGCGTACGCACGTCAGCGACGGACGCGCGGTGCCGGCAACCGCCTGTTCAGGCGGCCGGACGACCGGACGGTTCCTGCAGGTGACAGGTCCGGTATGCCGCTTACACATCTCGTCCCAGCCATTGCGTCCAGCCTCCGCTGTGGGATACAAAGCGCGGCATGTCGAAACGCTCCCGCCGCCGCTTCCTCCAGCAGTCGCTCACCGGGCTTGCCGCCGCCGGCGCGGCGGCGACCACCCCGGCCGTGGTGTCGGCCCGCTCCCAATCGCGGGTGAGCGGGGCGAACCGGCGCATCCGCCTGGGCCTGATCGGCTGCGGCGGCATGGGCACGGGCGACCTGCGGCAGGCGCTCCGGCTCGGCGCGCAGCTCGTCGCGCTGTGCGACGTCGACGACGCGCAGTCCGCCCGGGTGCGAGAGACGGTCGAGCGCGAGTTCTCGCAGACGCCGGAGCTCGTCACGCGTGATTTCCGCCGCGTGCTCGATCGCGCGGATATCGACGCGGTCATCGTCGCGACGCCGGATCACTGGCATGCCCTGCCCACCGTCATGGCCTGTCAGGCGGGCAAGGACGTCTACGTCGAGAAGCCGCTGTCGCTGACGATCCGCGAAGGGCGCGTGATGGTGGAGACCGCGCGGCGTCATGGCCGCGTCGTGCAGATGGGCACGCAGCAGCGCAGCGCGCCGCACTACGCGGACGCAGTCGAGTACGTGAAGAGCGGCGCGCTCGGCACGATCCGGCTCGTGAAGACGTGGGCGTATCAGGACTGGATGGGCAACATCCCCGTGGTGCCGGACTCCGATCCGCCGCCATCGGTCGACTACGACTTCTGGCTCGGGCCCGCCCCCGCGCGACCGTTCAATCGCAACCGCTTCCACTTCAATTTCCGCTGGTACTACGACTACTCGGGCGGCCTCATGACCGACTGGGGCGCGCACATGATCGACATCGCGAACTGGGGCATGGGGGTGACGGCGCCGCGCGCGGCCGTGTCGACCGGCGGCAAGTTCGGGTTCCCGGAGGACGCGGAGGAGACGCCGGACACGCAGCAGGCGCTGTGGGAGTTCGACGGGTTCAGCATGCTCTGGGAGCATGCGACCGCCATCGGCCAGGGCCCGTACATGCGCGATCATGGCGTGGCGTTTCACGGCAACAACGGCGTGCTGGTCGTCGATCGGGGCGGCTGGGAGGTGTTCCCCGAGACCGAGACCAAGGACGGGCGCCGGCAGTACCGGTCCGCCGGCGAGCCCCGGCGCAGCGCGCGAGGGGACTACCACCAGCTGCACGTCCGCAATTTCCTCGAGTGCATGGACACGCGCGAGCGGCCGCGATCCGACGTCGGGATCGGCCACGCGTCGATGATCGCGTGCCATCTCGGGAACATCGCGTTCCGGATGAAACGGCGGGTGGCGTGGGACGAGGCGACCGAGACCATCCCCGGCGACCCGGAGGCCCAGGCGCTCGTGGATCGGCCGTACCGGGCGCCGTGGACGCTCGCATGACGCGGCGCGATCGATTACACTGCGGCCCGGTACGCCGGCGGCCCCCTCTTCCGCCGGAACGCAGGAGGAACGCATGAACGCTCTCAGCAGGGTTGCCGTGATGCTGGCACTCGTGATGGGGCTGGCGGCGGTGGCGACGGTCTCGGCGGACGAGACCACGCTGTCGGGCACGCTCGTCTGCGCGAAGTGCAAGCTCAAGAAGGCGGACAAGTGCCAGGACGTGCTGCTCGTCACGCAGGACGGCCAGACGACCGAGTATTTCGTCGCCAAGAACGAGGCCGCCGAGCAGGCGGGCCATCAGTGCTCCGGCGAAGCCAAGGCCACGATCACCGGCGAAGTCACCGAGAAGGACGGCGTGAAGTGGATCGCCGCCTCGAAGATCGAGAAGAGCTGATCCTGTTCGACAGGCTTCGGGCGCCGGCCCCACGCCGGAGCCCGGAGCCCGCCCGGTGTCCGTGACGTACGACGACTTCCGCGCTTCACTCTCCGCCGCGCATCCGCCCGCCGGAGCCGGACCGCTGCTGCAGGCCCTGTGGCATGACGCCAGGGGCGACTGGGATCGCGCGCACACCATCGCGCAGGATGTGCCCGACGCGGACGGCGGCGCAGCCGTCCACGCCTACCTGCATCGGAAGGAAGGCGACGCGGGTAACGCCGCGTACTGGTACCGCCGGGCCGGCCGGTCCGTCGCCACCGACGGGCTGGACGCCGAGTGGGAGCGGCTGGTCCGCGAGTTCCTGCGCTGACGCGCTCATCGGTTACCCGCACCAGCGTCCGCCCTCCGCCTTTCATGGCCTGTCGGGCCGGGTGAACGCCCGGGCGACGCCGTCCCCGCCATGACGCGCCTCGTACTCCAGCTGCACGCGGGCTTCGTGCTCGCCGGGATGGGCACGACGCTCCTCGGACCGATCATCCCGCTGCTCGCGGCCGGGTGGGGGCTCGACGATCGCGAAACCGGCCGGCTCTTCGCCGCCCAGTTCGGCGGCGCCCTGCTGGCCACGAGCGTCTCGGCCCTCGTGGCGAAGCGGATCGGCGAGCCGCGTGCTTTGAGCGCCGGCTTCCTGCTGTTCGCGGCGGGCATCGGCGCGATCGGCCTCGTTCCGCGAGCCGCCGCCCCGGCAGCGGCCCTGACGTTCGGACTCGGCCAGGGGCTCGTCCTTCCGCTGACCAACATCGCGATTGCCGCGCTGTACCCGATCCGGCCCGCGGGGGCTCTGAGTCTGGTGAACGTCTCGTGGGGAGTCGGCGCGGTGCTCTGGCCGCTCGTCGTCGGCGTGCTGGCGCGTCCGGCCGACCCGTCGCCGGCGACCGGCGCACTCGCGGCCGCCTGCCTGATTTCGAGCGTCGCGTGGCTGTCTGCGGGAGACGCGGGACGAGCACGGCCGGCCGGCGCCGCCGGTCCGGAGCCGCCGGCGCGGCAGCCCATCCCGGCGCGAGTCGCGATCGCCTACGGCGTGTTGATGCTGCTTTACGTCGGCACGGAGACCAGCATCGGCGGCTGGGTCGCCGAGCTCGCCAGGCGCGCCGGGGCCCCGCGCGACGCATGGACGCTCGCCCCGGCCGCATTCTGGACGCTGCAGACCGGAGGCCGGCTGCTGGTCCCCCTGGTGCTGCGCGCCGCCCCGGAGCGCGGCGTCCTCGTCGGATCGCTGGTGGGCGCCGGCGCGGTGACGGTCGCGCTCGTCACGATCCGGGACCAATCGACGGCGATCATCGCGGCCGCGGCGCTGGCGGGGCTGGCCGTCGCCCCGATCTTTCCATTGCTGTGGGCCGGCATCACCCGGGATGTCGCTCCATCACGCCCGTCGGCGCTCGGGCCGCTGTTCGCGGCCGGAGGCGCGGGCGGAGCGATCCTGCCCTGGCTGGTCGGCGTCGCGTCGGACGTGACGATGTCGCTCCCGCTCGCGATGCTCGTGCCCTGCTCGGCGATTGCCGTGATGCTGGCGCTCGTGCCGATCGCCTGGCGCGGGGAGGCAGTCACGCGGCCTGCCCCACCGTAGCGTCGCGCGCGAAAAAGCTACAGCCCGAAGAAGGCCAGGGGCGCGTTGTCCTCCAGCAGCTTCCGGTGAGGCTCGACGAGCTCCCGGTTCTTCTCCGGCACCTCCGCCTCCGTCACACCGTCGAACCTCGCACGGTCAGCCGGTGAGGCGCCACCGTCCTGCAGGTCATGGACGAGCGAGGTGACGTCCATATCGACGAACGGAATGGCCAGCGCCGAGTACATCTGGCGGCGCACCCAGTCGTACTCCGCCAGCGAGAACCCGGCGTCGTTCAGCGCCTGCACCTGCGTCCGCTTCGCGTCGACGAAGGTCCGCGCCAGATCTCGAAACGCGGCGATCACCTGCG
Organism: uncultured Bifidobacteriaceae bacterium; assembly: GCA_964446605.1. GTDB lineage: Bacteria > Acidobacteriota > Vicinamibacteria > Vicinamibacterales > JAENWD01 > JAENWD01. The sequence goes on from CAYUPN010000084.1 coordinate 10,170, forward strand.
GCGCGTCGAAGACGCTGCCTTCGTCGCGATCCATCCGTTCGGACAGGGCGGCGTACTGCTGTTTGAGCTCGTCGACGCGCGCACCGAGCTGTGCGCGCACCTGCTGCTGCACCTGGACGTAGCGCGACACCTGCTCCGGCGCGAGCTCACCGGTGTCGGACGGCTGGTAGCCGGCCGTGTTCCGGATGCCCCGCTCGATCTCGGGAATCTCGCCGAGGACGGCGAAGTCCGCGAACGTCTCGGACACCTTGTTCACCACGAAATAGCCGCCGACGCCGGCGACGACGAGGAGGACGAGCAGCGCGAGACCGCAGCCGATGGCCAGCTTCTTCATGGCCGCACAGCTTAGCAGGTCGGGCGCGCGCCGGGACTGAGCGCCGGCGACTCAAGCTCAGCCGTGGATCGTCCGACAAGACAATAGGTTCGCCTGCCGGACCCGTCTGTCCCCATGAGAGTGCTCATCGTCGAACGCGACCCCGCGATCCGCGATCTGCTCGCGGCCTGCGCACGGGATCGCCGCCACGACGTGCGGGCCTTCCCGGATCCCGCCTCCGTCTGGCCGGCCCTGTCCGGCGGGTCTCCGCCCGTCGCGTTCGACCTGGCCGTCATCGGCATCGGATTGCCCGGGCAGGACGGTGTCGGCTTCTGCCGGCAGTTCCGGCGCCACCCGGCCGGGAGGCATGCCGTGGTGCTGGTGGCCGCGGAGGAAGGCGCCGAATCGGTCGAGGCCGCGCTGGAAGCCGGGGCGCACGACTACGTCCTGAAGCCGCTCGACCGGCGCCACTTCGGCATCAGGCTGGCGATCGCCGAAGGGCGCTCGCTGGCCTACGCGACGAGCCGCTATTCGCGCGAAGCGCTCCGCGAGAGCGAGCACCGGTTCGAAGCGTTCATGAACAACTCGCCCACGCTCGCGTTCATCCGCGACGCGGAAGGGCGCTATCTCTACGTCAACCGCCGGTATCTCGAGGCGTTCGGGATCAGCGAAGCCGACCGCATCGGGCGCACGGTCCGCGAGGTGCTGCCGCCGGACTCCGCGGATGCGGTGCTGCGGCTCGACGGCGACGTCCTGCAGACGGGGCAGGCACGGGAGTGCGTGGTGCGGACCACCACGGGTCCCGGCGGTCCCCGTGACTGGCTCACCTACGCGTTCCCGCTGGCCGACACCGGGGGACGGCCGACGCTCGTCGGCGGAATCGCCATCGACATCACGGACCGCGTGAAGGCCGAGACGGCCCTTCGCGCCAGCGAAGAGCGGATGCGCGTGGTGTTCGAGGCGATGCAGGAGGGGCTCTGGGAGCGGGACCTCGCCTCCGACGCCGTGACGTGGTCCGATCGCGTGTTCGAGATCCTGCGCGTCGCTCGGACCGCCGGGCCGCTGGACTTCGACGGATATCTCGCGCTGGTGCATCCCGACGATCGCGGCGCGGTGCAGGCGGCGGTCGACGGGCATCTGAGCAGCCGGCGGCCCTACGACATCCAGTACCGGATCCGGCGCGGCGACGGCGCGTGGGCGCACGTGGAATCCACCGGGCAGGCCATCCGGGACGACGACGACAGACCCGTACGCATCGTCGGCTCGATCTCCGACGTCACCGCTCGCGTCGAGGCGACCGAAGGCCTCCGGCGGCAGAAAGCGCGCGCCGAGGCGTTGCTGCAGATTGGCAGCCACGTCAGCGGCCAGCAGGACCTGCAGGCGGTGCTGGACGCGATCTGCGAGCAGACGCGTCGCGCGCTCGGTGTCGCGGCGACCGCGGTGTGCGTGCACGACACCTCGGCCCGGATGCTGCGCCTCGCATCGATGGCCGGTGGGCCTCCGGGTCTGCGCGCACGGATCGTGGCAACCCCCGTCGAGGACCATTTGCAGATGGGTCCCCTCGAGACATCGGTCATCGCGATGCCGGACATCGCCTCCCATTCCGGAGGCCACAATCTCCGCGAGGCCGTGGCGGCCGGCTTCCGCTCTCTCGCGCTCGCCCGCATGATGCACGACGGCGAACTGATGGGCGTCGTCGCCATCGGCGAGCACGAGCTCCGGGAGTTCTCCGCCGACGACCTGGCCCTCCTGCAGGGCGTCGCCGATCAGGGCGCGGTCGCCATCCGCAGCGCCCGGCTGCTCGAGCAGCAGCGCAGGGCCGAGGAACAGATGCGCAACGCACAGAAACTGGAAAGCCTCGGCGTGCTCGCCGGGGGCATCGCCCACGACTTCAACAACCTGCTGGTCGGCGTGCTGGGCAACGCCGGGCTCGCACTGCTGGAGCTGCCGGAGGACTCGCCCGCACGGCAGGCGATCCGCGACATCGAAATCAGCGCGCAGCGGGCCGCGGAGCTCACCCGGCAGATGCTGGCGTACTCGGGCCGCGGCACGTTCCGGGTCGAGCCCGTGGATCTCTCGACCCTGGTGGAGGAGATGTCGCAGCTGCTGAGCCGCGTCATCTCGAAGCAGGCGCATCTCTCGCTCCGGCTCGATCGCAGCCTGCCGGCCGTCGTCGCCGATGCGACGCAGCTCCGGCAGGTCGTGATGAACCTCATCACCAACGCGTCCGACGCGCTCGAGGAGCGGCAGGGCACGATCCGCCTGGAAACCGGCGCCGTGCTCGCCGATCGCCGGATGCTCGCGTCGATGTATCTGAACGAGGAGCTGCCCGAGGGGCGCTACGTCTGGCTGGAGGTCAGCGATACCGGCATCGGCATGGACACCGAGACCGCCGCCCGCCTGTTCGATCCGTTCTTCACGACGAAGTTCACCGGCCGGGGGCTGGGGCTCGCCGCCGTCCTCGGTATCGTGCGCGGCCACCGCGGCGCCATCTCGCTCCAGAGCACGCCGGGGCTCGGCACGACGTTCCGCGTCCTCCTTCCGGCAGCCGAGGGCGTGGCGGCCACGGCGGGCACACCGGCGGCCTCGACGCTGGCGCAAGGGGCCGGGCGCGTGCTGCTGGTGGACGACGAGGACGCCGTGCGCGGGATCGCGCGCCGCGTGCTCGAGCGTGGCGGGTTCGACGTCGTCGAGGCGGAGAACGGAGAGGAGGCGCTCGCGCGGTTCGGCGAGCAGCCGCAGGCGGTGACGGCGGTCGTCCTCGACCTGACCATGCCGGGTCTCGGCGGCGAAGCGACGTACCAGGCCCTGCGGCGCGCGCGTCCGGATCTGCCGATCGTGCTCTCGAGCGGCTACGTGCCCGAGGAAGGGGATGCGTTCCGCGGCGTCGCGTTCCTCGCGAAGCCGTATCGTCCGGCGGAGCTCGTCGACGCGGTCAACGCGGCGATCGAGCGGGTCAGGATGAGCACGTAGCCACGGCAGGCACGCTCGCCCAGGTGCGCGGGGCGCCGGCTCCGCGTCGTGCAGCGCGGAGCCCCGGCGCCCTTCGGCGACGCGGCTGCCGCCCGGCGCGCAATTGCGCTGCGCCTGCCTTCACGGCTTCCGGGTATCCGGCGCCCGCAGCACGTCCTCGAAGAACGTCAACGCCCGCGCATCGCCGGACTGTCCCAGCCAGAACATCGCCTGCTTGCGCACGTGCGGATCGCGATGCGAGCGCGCGACGGCGATCAGCCGCGGCACGCCTTCGTCTGCCGGCAGCCGGCTGAGCGCGAACACGGCGTGCGTGCGGATCTCCCCGTCGGGGTCGTCGACCGCGCGCTCGATTTCGCCGATGGCGCGGTCGCCCGCCTTCTGGCCGAGCCAGAACAGCGCCTGCCGCCGGACGCGCGGGCTGCGGTCGTTGCGAGCGAGATCGAGGAGCGTGTCGATGCCGCGCTCGCCGGCGAGCGTCAGCACGAAGGTCAGGTGCTCGCGGAACTCCGCGTCGGCGTCGTTCCTGGCGAGCTGCTCGACCGTGGCCGCGCCCGCGGCGCCGCGAGCGGCGCCGAGCCAGAACGCCGCGTCGCGACGCAGCGAGCGTGGCTGTCCCTCCTGCACGAACCCGCGGAGCGCGCCGTCGGCTTCCGGATCGTCGTGCAGTGCCAGGGCCGCGAGCAGGCCACTCCGCGACATCCGCCGGCCCTCGCGCGCCGTCTCGTCGCCAGGCGCCTGACGCACGAGGCCGGCGAGCAGGCGCACGCTCTGGGCCGGCACCACGCCGTCGAGCCAGTACACCGTCCGCGAGCCGGCGTCGATCACACACCGATCGCTGGCGAACGCGATGTGGGCGAGCGTGCGGTTCCCTGCCTTCGCGATCAGCGTCAACCGCTCGGCGTTCCCCCGATCCCGGCCTTCGTGATCGATCGTGCCGTCCTCACGGAGGACGCAGACGCCCGTTGTCTGACCGGAGTCCTCCCTGCGGCGGTCCCCGTCATTCCGTACGGCGCGGACCGACCAGGCGATCCACTCGCCTCCGGCGGCCTGTGCGGCCGCGACGGCGGCGTCGAGCCCCTGCCGGGCATCCAGGCGCGCGAGGCGACCGGCCCGCACCGGGACGGCCGCCGTCTGCGGGTCGCGCGAGGCGGAGGCCGTCGCGCCTTCGTTCCAGCGGGCGCGCTGGGCCGGCGGTCCGGGAGGCAGCGCACTGATGAGCGGGACGAGCAGCGCGCAGGCGGCTGCTCCGGCCAATGGTCGTGCGGTCATTTGAGCAGCTCCAGCATGTAGTCCCTGGCTTCCTTCGCGTCCATCAGCGACAGCTTCTGGACGGCCTCCCGCTTCAGCCCCGGGTCCTGTTCCTTCCGCGCGATGTCGACGAGCGCGGCGGCATTGCCCTGGACGAAGAGCGCCTGCAGCACCGCGCGTTTGACGTCCGCGTTCTGCTCGCCGGCGTAGATGGCCGTCAGCGTCTGGGCGGAGCCCCGGCCCGTCAGCCCGAGCTTGACGATCGCGTCGCGGCGCAGCTCCGGATCCGACTCCGTCCGCGCGAGCTCGGCGAGCCGCTCCGAGTCGCCGCCGACGAACATCGCGTTGATTGCGGCTTCCCGGACTTCGGGCGAGCGTTCGCTGTTGTAGAGCTCGCGAATCTCCGCGCGCCCGCCGGAGACTCCGAGCAGCTGGATCGCCTCGCGGCGCAGCGCGGGCGACGATTCGGTGCGCGCCACCTGCAGCAGCCGCTGCCGGTCGCCGGCGAGCATGAACGCCTGCAGCACCGCCTTGCGCGCGCGCTCGCTGGAGCTGCTCCCGTAGATGTCCACCAGCGCCTGCCGGCTCTCCTGGCCGCCGAACAGCCCGAGATAGCGCACCGCACGCACCTGGAGATCCTCGTCCTGCGCGCTGCGCGCGAACCGCACGAGCGCTTCGCGCGCCTTCGGCGAGCCGCTCTGCGCGAGCACGAAGAGCGCCCGGTCCCGGACCTTCCCGGAGCCTTCGGCGAGCAGCGCCTCCACCCGCGGCAGCGCGCGCTCCGGATCCGCCTGCATCAGGCCGTTGAGCGCCATCAGCTTCAGGTCATCGTCGGCCGCACTCTCGGGGGCCGGTGTCTGGCCGCTGGCCTGGCGGATCTCGATCTCGAGCGCGCGGGCCTCGCGGAGCCAGCGGCTCGACGGATATCGCTGCCGCAGCGACGCGACCGCGGCGAGCGCCTCGGCGCGCCGGCCCCGCTTGTTGAGCGCGTACGCCTGCCAGTAGAGCGCCCCGTCGGCGCGATCGCCCTGCAGCTTGGCCGCCGACGCGAACGACTCGGCCGCCAGGTCGAACTCGCCCCGGTCCAGCGCGGCGGTGCCGCGCTGATAGAGCGCCGCGGCCTCGTTCGCGCGATCCCGCGTTTCCCCCTGCTGCGCCTGCGCCCGCGCGGCCGGCGCCTCGACGCCCCAGGCGGCCGGCGGCAGCAGCAGCGTCACGGCCATCACGATCGTGGTCATGATTCCTTCTCCCCACGGATGAACGTCCGCTGCCGTTCGCGCAGCTCGGCGCCGGTCACGCGGACCTTGAACAGAAGACTCCGCTCCTCGATGCGATCCCGGAGCGATCGGAACTCGCCGGCGGTCAGGCGTGACGGACTGTTGGCGATCTCGATCAGCACGGGCTCCAGGTCGTCGAGCACCTCCACGAGGGCCGGGCGCCCCTGCGCCGCCTGCCGGTAGAGCCGGTTCGCTTCGAGAAGATCGCGGGCCCACGCCTGCTCGGCGCTGATGTCCACGCGGCGATCGACGTCGCTGTTCACGAGCTCCACGAGCGTCCGCTCCGTGCGATCCAGGTGCTCTCCGAGCGCCGCGAGCACGACCCGATCGCGAATCCCGGCCGGGTCGGGCCGCTCGGCCGTCACGGGCGCCGCACCGGCGGGCGTGTCGTCCACCCGCGACGCACGCCCCGCGAGGAACGCGCCGACCGCGAGGACGACCGCCGCGGCCACGGCCATCCACGGCTGCCAGCGCCACGCGCTCCGGCCACCGCCACCGGACTCACCCGGCTGCGCCGGCAGCTTCGGCTCGAGCGCCGCCCAGACCGCGGCGCCGTACTCTTCGCCGCGTGCCGGCACCGGCAGCGCGGCGGTCTCGGCCAGCACCGCGCGCACATCGGCGAGCGCGCTGCGGCAGCCCGCGCACGCCTCGAGGTGTGCCGCGGCGTCCGGCGACTCGTCGTCCGGCAGGTCGCCGAGCGCGAGGCTCACGAGCTGTTCGTCGGTCAGGTGCGTCATGCGTTCGTCCACAGCGGGTTCAGCGCCTTCCGCATCTTCGCGACCGCGCGGAAGATGCTGTGTCGCGTCGCGGCGGGCTTCTGCCCGAGCGCGGTGCTGATCTCCTCGATCGAGTGCCCTTCCAGGTGGCGCAGCGTGAACGCCGCCCGTTCGAGCGTCGTCAGCCGGTCCATCGCCTGCTGGATCCGTCGACGGACCTCGGCGCCTGCCGCGATCCGGTCGGGCCCGGCCTCGTCGCTCGGCACCGCGTCGACGAGCGGCGCCGCGTCCTCGTCCTGGCCGCTCACCACCTGCCGCGGCCTCCGCCGCAGCAGGTCGATGGCCGCATTCGCGGCAATCCGGTGCAGCCACGTCCCGACCGCCGACCGTCCGTCGAACCTCGGCAGCTCGCGATAGGCCTTGAGGAACGTCTCCTGGACGATGTCCTCGGCGTCGTGCTCGTTGCCGGTGAGCCGGAAGGCGACCCGGAAGACGGCGCGGCTGTGCCGCTCGACCAGCGAGCGGAAGGCCTCGCGATCTCCGGTCCTCGCCCTGGCGAGCACGGCTGCTTCAGCGGCGGCGTCCACGGTCAGAAGGTTAGACGGGGGGACCGGCGGGAAGTTAGGAGTGGGGTCGGATCAGGTCGGATCGGGTCGGATCAGGTCGGATCAGGTC
>CAYUPN010000085.1:0-9869 GCA_964446605.1 uncultured Bifidobacteriaceae bacterium
GATCAGGTCAGATCAGGTCTGATCAGGTCCCGCCTTCGCCCGCGTGCGATCCTTCGCGGGCTCCGGCTGATCAGGTCCCGCCTCGGCCCGCGTGCGATCGGTTGCGGGCTCGGCTGATCGGGTCCCGCCGTCGCCCGCATGGGATCACTCGCGGGCTCGGCGGATCAGGTCGGATCAGGCCTGCGCGCCCGCTCGTTGATTCCTGCTCGCGAGCGCGCGCCGCCCCCCTTTCAGACTGCCTGTAGCGGCGGGGCTTCAGCCCCGCTTCACGCGAGGAACGCGGGCCAGCGACAGCTCCGCGCGTTCCTCGCCCTCCAGGCTTGCCGCTTCCAGTTGCGTCCGGGTGGGCTGGACGTGGCGGTCCCGGCGCCGTTCGATCGTCGCCACGATCAGATACGCGCCCAGCGCCGCGCCGAGCGAGGCCAGATAGTCCCACGACACGGGCCGCACGACGTGCGCGGCGATCCAGACCAGCGTGCCGGCGGCCAGCGACGCGCCGGCAGCGCGCGGGCCGCCGAAGCGGCTCCACAGCGCGAAGCCGAGGATGACGGCGATGCCGGCGCTGCCGAAGCCGTTGGCCTCCTCCACCAGGCCGAGCACCGAGTCCGAGGCCAGCGCGAGGCCCCACGCGCTCAGGCCCGACGCGACGACCGCGAGGCGCGCGACGAGCAGCTTGCCGTCCTCGGTCAGCGACGGCAGGCGCGGCACGATCAGGTTGTGCGAGATGAGCGAGCCGGCGACGAGCAGGCAGCTGTCCACGGTCGACAGGATGGCCGAGACGAGCGCGCCGACGAAGAGCACGTAGCCGGCGCGCGGCAGGTGCGCGGCGGCGAGCGCCGGGAGCACCTGCTCCGGGTCGTCGACCTGCAGCCCGCCGGCGCTGGCCATCAGCCCCAGCGCGACCGGCAGCGACCCGATCGCCAGGTAGCCGACCGACGCGATCCACGCGGAACGCCGCGCGACCTCCGGCGACCGGCACGCGACGATGCGCGAGATCAGCTCCTGCGCGGCGATCGAGCCGACGATCGGGATCGCCCAGCGGTTGGCCACCTCCAGCATCGTCTCGCCGGGCGCGCGCCAGTCGAAGTGTCCCGCCGGCACCTGCGCGAACGCGAGGCCCGGGCCGCCGGCGTCCCCGAGGACGAGCGCGGTGATGACCAGCAGCCCCACGGCGAGGACGATCCCCTGCACGAGGTCGCTCCACGCGTCGGCGAGCATGCCGCCGAAGACCGTGTAGATCAGCACCGTCCCAGCGGCCAGCGCGACGCCCGTCGACGCGCTGAGGCCGTCCGACGAGGCCGCCAGCACCTGGCCGAACGCGCGAATTTGCGCGCCGGCCCACAGGATCGACGTCGGCGCCATCAGCAGCACGGCGAAGCGCTCGACGCCCGGCGAGTAGCGCGCGCGGAACAGGTCGCCGAGCGTCGTGATCCGCGCGCGCCAGAGCGGCACAGCCAGCACCGCCGCGACGATGACGATCACGAGCGTGTAGCCGAACGGATCGCCGCGCGTGGCCGAGAGGCCCGACGCGTACACCGCCCCTGCCGCGCCGATGCACGTTTCGGCGCCGAACCAGGTCGCGAAGATCGAGAACGCCGCCAGCCCGGGGCCGAGCCGCCGGCCGGCGAGCAGGTAGTCGTCCTCGGTCCGGATGCGGCGCGACAGCAGCATCGCCACCACCATCTGGATGAGGACGTAGGCGAAGATGAAGGTGGTCACTGTCCGATTGCGGGTTTCGGATCGGGACTGACGCTCGCCATCGCGTACCAGGACGGCCGACCTTCAGGTCGGCGTATCACCTGCGCTTCGCGCATCGATTGCGAATTCGTCGGTGATGGCCGAACTGAAGTCCGGCCCTGCGACTGCCCTGCGACAGCGTCAGTTCCCCGCCGCCTTCGCGACCGCGGTCGCTTCCTCCTTCGTCAGCCCGGTGAGGTTGATCACGACGATCGCGTCCTGGCGGTAGACGAGGACCGTGGCCCCGAGGCCCTCGCGGTCGGGGAAGTACGACGCGTGGCGCGCGATGCCGGGCAGCACCTGTGCCGGGCGCCCGGCGTTGCTGGCGTTGCTGGTGCGCAGCGAGTCGTAGTAGGTCTGCAGCGTCTTCGTCTGCGTGCGCTGCAGCGCCTCGGGCGTGTAGGTGGTGACCGACAGCGTGCGGCGGCCGTCGCGCGTCGCCCACATGCAGATCGAGACGCCGAGCGTCGCCGGCGTCGACGCGGGCACGGCTCTCGGCTGCACCGGGCGGCCGAGCGCGGCGTCGAGCTCGGCCTTCGTGACCAGCGCGCAGGCGTCGAGCGCGCGCGGGCCCGATTTGCCCTGCGCGGCGGCGGGCGGCGGTGCGGCGAGCACGGCGCCCAGCACGAGAACGGGAAGGATCGGGCGCGGAACGTGGCAGCTCATCCGCGCGATTGTAGTGCGATCGGCGGTGATTCGGCAGCCCGTTTGCTTCAGCCCGTGGCGGAGCTGAAGCTCCGCCCCACACGTCTCAGTGGGCGCGGCTTCAGCCGCGCGTTCAGCGCGTCAGACTTGTGCGGCGCGGCTTCAGCCGCGCGATCAGCGTGTCAGACTTGTGGGGCGCGGCTTCAGCCGCGCATTCAGCGCATCACTGACGTGTGGGGCGCGGCTTCAGCCGCGCTGCGCAACGGATGAGAGGAGCCTGCACATGGCCGTCACACGACGACTCGGACGCTGGGGGTCGATGCGCATCGCCAGGCGCCTGGCGCGGTCGGTGCCGTTCGTCGGCGCCGGCGTCGCGCTGCTCCTGCTGCGGCAGCACGTGCGGCAGAAGGGCCTGCGCGGCGGGGTGCTCAACGCGACGCTCGACGCGATTCCCTTCCTCGGCGCGGCGAAGAACCTGATCGAGATGGTGGCCGGCGACTTCATCCCCGACCGGAGGCGGACGGGATAGAATCCGCGCGTGCCGCTCAGCTCACGCCTCCGCCTGCGCGCCGCCGCCGCCGCGCTCCCGTTCCTGCTCCTCGCCGCCGCCGCTGCGCCTCCGGCGCCGACCGCGCAGGCCGCCCGCGTCACGGTCGCCGTCGACGCCGGCGCGCCCGGCGCCGCGATTCCCGCGACGTTCTTCGGCATCTTCTTCGAGGACATCAACTTCGCCGCCGACGGCGGCCTGTATCCGGAGCGCGTGAAGAACCGCTCGTTCGAGCTGCCCGACGCGCTGATGGGCTGGAAGAAGGCGGAGGCGCGCGGCGGCTCGTTCGAGATCCGGACGGACGATGCGATCTCGGAGGCGAACGCGCGCTTCCTGCGGGTGACCGCAGACGAGGGCGCGCCGTTCGGCGTGATGAACGACGGCTTCCGCGGCGTCGGCGCGCGCGAGGGCCAGACCTTCACGGTCTCGCTCGCCGCCCGGCACGTCGCCGGCGCGCCGCGCGCACTGCGCGTCGAGCTGCGCACGCGCGGCGGACGGCCGATCGGCGAGGCGCGCTTCGACGTCCCGCCGGCCTCGGCGGGCTGGACGACACTCTCCGGGCGCCTCACCGCGTCGGCGCGCGAGATGCACGGGCGGGTCGCGGTGCTCGTCGACGGTCCCGGCACGGTCGACGTCGACGCGATCTCGATGTTCCCCGTCGACACGTGGCGCGGCCGCCCGCACGGGCTGCGCCGCGATCTGGTCCAGCTGCTCGCCGACCTCCAACCCGGCTTCCTCCGCTTCCCCGGCGGCTGCATCGTCGAAGGGCGCTACCTGGACGGGCGGTATCGCTGGAAGGAGACGATCGGCGATCCCGCGGAGCGGCGGCCGCTGGTGAACCGCTGGAACGACGAGTTCATGCACCGGCCGGCGCCCGACTACTACCAGTCGTTCGGCCTCGGGTTCTACGAGTACTTCCAGCTCGCGGAAGACATCGGCGCCGAGCCGCTGCCGATCGTCAACTGCGGGATGGCGTGCCAGTTCAACTCGGGTGAGGTCGCACCGCTCGAGGACCTCGACACGTACATCCAGGACGCGCTCGACCTGATCGAGTTCGCCAACGGCCCGGCGACCTCGCCGTGGGGCGCGCGCCGCGCGGCGATGGGACACCCCGAGCCGTTCGGGCTGAAGTACATCGGCGTCGGCAACGAGCAGTGGGGACCGCAGTACGTCGAGCGGTACGAGCGGTTCGCGCGCGTCCTGAAGGCGAAGCACCCGGAGATCCGGCTCGTCGGCAGTGCCGGCCCGAGCCCGGACGGCGAGCGCTTCGATTTCCTCTGGACGAAGCTCCGCGAGCTCGGGGCCCATCTGGTGGACGAGCACTACTATCAACCGCCCGAGTGGTTCCTGACGCACGCGGCGCGCTACGACGCGTACCCGCGCACCGGGCCGAAGGTATTCGCCGGCGAGTACGCCGCGCACGTGCGCGGGCGGTCGGGCCAGGAGCGCAGCACGTGGGAGGCCGCACTCGCCGAAGCCGCCTTCATCACCGGCCTCGAGCGCAACGCCGACATCGTCGAGATGACGTCGTACGCGCCGCTGCTCGGGCACGTCGACGCATGGCAGTGGTCGCCGAACCTGATCTGGTTCGACAATCTTTCGTCTGCCGGCACGGCGAGCTACCAGGTGCAGAAGCTCTTCGCGACGAATCGTGGGGAGCAGGTGCTGCCGATCCGGATCAACGGCGCGCCCGGCCGCGACGGCACGCTCTACGCCAGCGCCGCGCGCGCGGAGGGAGGCGGCACGATCGTCAAGATCGTCAACACCGCCGGCACGGCGCAGCCCGTTTCGATCGCCGGCGTCGCATCAGGCACGGTCCGCCTCATCACCCTCGCCGCCCCGCTGGACGCCGTCAACACGCTCCAGAACCCGACCGCCGTCGTCCCCGTCGAGCGGACGATCGACGTGCAGGGAGAGGCGATGGAAATCGAACTGCCCGCTTATTCGGTGGTGGTTATTGGATCTCTATAGCTGGCAGCTGGCGGCTGGCGGCTGGCAGTCGCAGGGGCCAAACGTAGGGCCGAACTTCGGTTCGGTCATTCAGCTGGCGGCTGGCAGCAGGCCGTCACGGCGGGCCACGGAGACACAGAGGTCACAGAGTGGGCACAGAGCCAGGTCGTAGGGGAACAGGGCGTCGTAGGGCCCGAACTTCAGTTCGGCCCTTGTGCGTTTCGCAACAGCACGTCCTTCGCTCGAGCCCGCGCCTTCCGCACTTCTTCTCTCAGCCCGGGATCGCTCTGCGTGACCACGCCGTCCGAATAGTCGAACGCCGCATCGATCTCGTCCCCCGATATCGTGTCGAACGTGGCCGCCAGCTCGATCTTTTCGACGGTGAGCCGCTCGACGGGCTGGAACACGACGGTGGGGGCGCTCCTGAGGTTCAGAACCGGGACGAAGTACTGCCGGAGTCGGTACATCAGGAGATGGAGCCAGAAGGTGAAGTAGTGCTTGAAATCCTGATGCAGAACGAACGACCGGTTCGGGATCAGATCAGGGAAGAACGTCAGCGCGACCGACCGGGTACTTGCGGCGTCCTTCATGAGATCCACGAACAGGATCTCGATCGGCCCGCCATCCCATGTGGCCGACGTGATGTTTCCCACATGCAGGTCGACCTGGGAGCGCCAGGGTGCCAGGTGCCGTTCGACCTCCTCCACGAAGCACTCGCCTGGTGCTCGCGTGAAGTCGAGCCCGTACTTCTCGTAGGACGGATGCCAGCGAAACCAGTCGTACGTGTGGACGGTCCTGCCCTGTTCGGGCACACGTCGATTCTCGCGAAGCCCGGTCACGAGAGCCGCCGTCGAGCCCCCGAGCCAGCAGCCGAGATCCACGATCGCGCCGGCGCCGGAAAAGTGTTCCCGAACGAGCCAACGCAATAGCTTGCGCTCGTCCTGGCGCAGCATCGTCGGCGGCGTGCGGCACACCGTTTCGGCGTGCAGCGTCGCGGGATCAGGGAATCGGGCAGGATCGTGCCAGTCGCAAGAAGCAGTCATGATCGAGCAAACGGCCCGCCTATAGGACCTGTATCATAATCTGCCCGAAGATGTAGGTGTTGTTCGTGCTGGGAAGCCAATTCACCACGAGAGCTCTCGTAAGCTTGATCCGGTCGTCGTTGGCAAGCGCCTCGGCACGGCCGCACTCCGTGATCGGCCCAGGTTGATTGATCCAGATGGGCGAAGCCATTGAATGAGCGGCCGTCTTTCCGTTTGGAATCTTGAAGTACAGGCTGGTGTCGGGTGTACCACCGATTGATGTCATTCCAAAACGGAATGAGATCAACATTGTCTTGCCAAACAGGACGTAGTAGATGAATGAATCGTTGGCATCGACGCTCCAGATCATGGAGCCTGACGCTGTGTAGTCGGCGGCATCATAGGGATGTCTCGTCCACACCCCAAAGCTTTCGTCCTCGCACACGAACAATCCTGGAACTTGAGTGAATGCCAAAGCTGACTCTCCCTGATACACCAGGTCATATCGGCGTCATCAATGGTGTGGTTTAGCGCCAGGTCGTAATCGGACACGCTCACACCTCGATCGAGCGCCACTTGCCCTGCCGGAAGCGAACCACGCTGAGGGTCGCGCGGGTCATGTGTCCCAGCACGATCGCGAGCCAGATGTCGCCCGGCTGCAGCTGGCGCATCGACTGGATCGTCCCCGCGAGGCCGAGCGGCACGACGATCTGCGAGACGAGCGAGATGTAGAGCGGGCTGCGCGTGTCTCCCGTCCCCTGCAGCCCGCCGGTGTAGCTCAGCGCGACGGTGATGAAGAAGCCGGACACCGCCAGGTAGCGCAGCAGCTGCGCGCCGATGGCGGCGGCGTGCGGCTCGGTCATGCCGAACATCGCGAAAAGCTGATCCGGAATGAACAGGAACAACGTACCCACGACGGCGGCCACGCCGAGGCCGAAGCGCGACGCGACCGCCACGCCTGCCATCGCGCGGTCCGGATGGCCCGCGCCCAGATTCTGTCCCGCGATCGTCGCCGCCGCGCCCATCAGGCCCACCGACGTCCAGGTGATGAGCGAGAAGAGCTCGGAGTAGCCGACCGTGTAGGCCGCCTGCGCCGCGGCGCTGTGCTCGAGCGATCCGATGAACCGCAGAAGCAAGACGCCGGCGATATTGACCGCGATGCCCTGCACGCCCGCCGGCAGCCCGAACCGGAAGAGCTGCCGGATGACGCCGAGGTCGGGTCGCAGGTCCATGTCGCGATGGAACCGGATCACGGTGCCTTCTCTGAACAGGAGCCACATCCCCCACGCGACGACAATCGTGCTGCTCGCGATGGTGCCGAGCGCCGCGCCCACGGTCCCGAGCCGCGGGATCAGCATCACGTTGAAGGCGACCGTCAGCACGGTCATCGTCACACCGAGCCGCAGCGGCGTGCGCGGATCGCCGGCCGCGCGGAACGCGCCGCTCAGCAGGAAGAACAGCATCATCCCGAAGATGCCGACGAACATCGTCCGCAGGAACGGCAGCGCCTCGGCCTGCACCTCCGGCGCGGCCTTGACGATGTCGAGCAGCCGCGGGGAGGCGAGATAGCCGACGAGCGCCATCGCCGCCGAGAGCGCGACCACCGCCAGCAGCGCCTGGTAGACGGCGCGATTGACCCGTTGCGGCTGGTTGGCGCCGGCGTAGCGCGCGACGAGCACCGCCATCCCGGTGGACAGCGAGCTCATGAAGACGATGACGACGATGATGATCTGCCAGCTGACGCCGATGGCGGCGTTCGCGGTGTAGCCGACGTAGTGGCCGACCATCACGTGGTCGATGATGCCCTGCAGCCCCGCGATGACGTTCTGCAGCATCGTCGGCCACGCCAGCCGCCACACGGCCGGGCCGAGCGGTCCTTCGACGATGGAGCGATCGAACTGCTGGGCGGGCTTCTGGGCGGTTTCGGGCATCGGATGCGGAGCAGAGGACGCGCCGGCTCCTGATGAGACGGCCGGAGCGCCGTGACGGTTCACGGCGCTCCGGGTGCCCGGGAACCGCGAGCTCTCAGGCTATCTGCTCCCGACCGTCCGCGTCGAGTCGAGGAAGAGATAGCGCGGACGCCGCGTGTCCGGCTTCGCGGCGATCCCGACGTCGAGATGCAGGACGCGCGGCGTGGCGGGGTCGTACGCGGGCCACTCCGGGAGCCCCGATCCGTTCGGGTCGCCGGTCTTCGCGAAGTTGGACCAGTAGGTCATCATCCGGTCCGAGAGCATGCGATCGGCATCCGTCCACGTGACCTTCGGGACCGTGTCGAGCTGCCCGAAGACGTACTCGATCTCGCCGGCGTGCCGCGCGCCGATGTCCTCGGCGGTCGCCGGCTTGCCGTTGATCGTCAGGTCGGGCGGGACGGGGATCTTGCGGTCGAAGGAGTAGCGGTAGACCGGCGCGTTGCCGGTGGCGCGATGCGCCTCGATCCACTTCCAGGTCGAGTAGCCGATGAAGAAGTCGCCGGCGAGCGCCGCGGCCGACTCGACCGCCTCCTCGTCGCTCGACGCCGGATAGACCTTCAGCAGGTCGTCGGCGCGGTCGCCGAACCGGGTCTTCGCGTTCGCGATGAAGACCGCGGCGGTCATCTTCTCCTTCCCGAGCACGACGCCGGCGCGGCTCTCGTCGGCGTTCCAGCCCGCGAGCAGCGGCACCTGCGCCTGCCTGCCCGCGGCGAAGATGGCCTCGACCGTATCGGGCAGCACGTGGCCGTCGACGATTGGCGAGAACCAGCGCCCCTGCGCCGCCTTCAGCAGCGCCTCGCCCGGCATCGCGCGCAGCGCGGCGAGCGAATCGGTGCCGGCATGCGTCGCGAACCCGACGCCGTCGGCCTCGGACGCGGAGAGCGGCTTGAGGGCGAGCGGTCCACCGGCGAGCTGGAAGTACGCGCCGCTCTCGCCGATGGCGCGGTGGAAGAGACCGCGCGCCGGCGGCGCCGCCATCAGCGCGCTGACGGCGAACGATCCGGCCGACTCGCCGAAGATCGTCACGGCATCCGGATCGCCGCCGAACGCGGCGACGTTGCGCCGCACCCACTGCAGCGCGGCGATCATGTCGAGCAGGCCGTAGTTGCCGGAGGCCTTCGTCTCCGACTCCGCCGTCAGCTCCGGATGGGCGAAGAAGCCGAACACGCCGAGCCGGTGGTTCGCCGAGACGACGACCACGCCCTTCTGCGCGAGCATCGTCCCGTCCTGGCGGGGCTCGGAGGCGGCGCCGGCCTGGAAGCCGCCGCCGTGGATCCAGAACATGACGGGCAGCTTTTTCCCTGCCGCGTCGGCGGGCGCCCAGACGTTCAGGTACAGGCAGTCCTCGTCCTGCCGGTCGCGGAAGATCATGTCGCCAAAGACGGGGTTCTGCATGCAGCGCGGGCCGAAGGCGTCCGCCTTCCGCACGCCTTCCCACGGCTCGGCGCGCCGCGGCGGCTGCCAGCGGTGCGTGCCGGTGGGCGGCGCGGCGAACGGAATGCCCAGCCAGGCGTGCACCTTCCCGCCGGCCGTCACCTGACCTTCGACGGCGCCGAGGTCGGTCTTCGCCGTCTGCGCCGACGCGGTGGCGGTGATGGCCACGCCGAGTGCCATGGTCCCGATGAGAGTCGTCAGACGCACGTGTCGCTCCTGCAGAAAAACGAGGCCGGGGCCGATCGCCGCCGGGCCGGGGATGACTCTACACCAGACGGCCGCCGCGCCGGCGAGTGACGCGTGCTGCCGCACTGAGGCGGGGCTGAAGCCCCGCCGCTACAGACACCCTCCGGAAATGGCGTCGCCTCCCCTTCCCAACCTGTAGCGGCGGGGCGTCAGCCCCGCCTGTGCGCGAAACGCACCCCTGAGCTACCTTTCAACCAACCTGTAGCGGCGGGGCTTGAGCCCCGCCTCGGCGGGCGAAACGCACCCCTGAGCTACCTTTTCAACCAACCTGTAGCGGCGGGGCGTCAGCCCCGCCTGTGCGCGAAACGCACCCCTGAG
>CAYUPN010000085.1:9969-16865 GCA_964446605.1 uncultured Bifidobacteriaceae bacterium
CTACCTCTTTTGACCAACCTTGTAGCGGCGGGGCTTCATTCAGCCCCGCCTCTGCGCGCGAAACGCACCCCTGAGCTACCTTTTCAACCAACCTGTAGCGGCGGGGCTTCAGCCCCGCCTCGGCGGGCGAAACGCACCCCCGAGCTACCTTTTGACCAACCTGTAGCGGCGGGGCTTCAGTCCCGCCTCTGCGCGAGACGCACCCTGGCGGGCAAGGCCCTTGCTCTGAGGGTCGAGGTGATTCCGGTCGAGGTGGCGACCAGCTGGGCGGATCTGCAGGAGCGGCTGTTCGGCGGCTCCTGGCGCGAGGATCTCGGGCGCTTCCGGTCGAGCTTCGCGTACCGGGGCAGCCGGTATCTGAGCACGTCGCTCGCGCGGATGGGCGGCGGCGCGCAGGTCGAGACGCACATGCTCCGCGCGTTCCGGAAGTACGCGGCGCCGCCGCCGCCGTCGGACGGCACGGTCTGGAGCTGGCTGGCGCTGGCGCAGCACCACTCGCTGCCGACGCGCCTGCTCGACTGGACGTACTCGCCGCTGGTGGCGCTGCATTTCGCGACGGCGGATCGCCGGACGATGGGCGAGGACGGCTCGGTCTGGATGGTGGACTTCCGGAAGACGAACGCCTGGCTGCCCCCGCAGTTCCGGACGGCGCTCGACGAGGCGGGCAGCGACGTGTTCACGACGGGCCTGCTGGCGCGCGTGACGCCCGATCTGCCCGCGCTCGACGCGCTCGGCGACACGGTGCTGCTCTTCCTCGAACCCCCCTCCCTCGACGCGCGCATCGTCAACCAGTTCGCGCTGTTCTCGCTGCTGTCGTCGCCGGAAGGGGATCTCGAGCCGTGGCTCGACGGGCACGACGGCGTCGCGCGCCGCGTGGTGATTCCGGCGGACCTGAAATGGGAAGTCCGGGACAAGCTGGATCAGGCGAACGTCACGGAGCGCGTGCTGTTTCCGGGACTGGACGGGCTCTGCCGGTGGCTCGCGCGCTACTACGGCACACGGCCGCGCGCGGACCTGATCAGACCTGATCAGCCGGAGCCCTCCGTAGCCCGAAGGGCGGAGGAGGGCGGAGGCGGGACCTGATCCGCCGAGCCCGCTACCGATCGACGCGCGGGCGAGGCGGGACCCGATCAGACCCGATCAGACCTGATGAGACCTGATCCGACCTGATCCGACCCGATCCGACCTGATCCGACCTGTTCACCGCTTCAGTTCTGCGACCGCCTCGTCGACCAGCGCGGCGAGCCGTTCGATTGCCGCCGCCGCTCGCACGATCTCGTGCTCGGCCTGCTCGAACTCCTTCTGCTCGATCGCCTCGCGGACGCCGGGCACGGTCTTGACGCCGTACCCCGTGTAGAGCCCGGGCGCGTAGAGCAGGTGCCGGTACCACGGGCGCCGCGGCAGACCTTCCGGGTCGGATAGCTGGCGCTCCGCACGGATGAGCAGTGCATTGACCCGCTGCACTGTGTCGGGCGTTGGTGTTGCCGTCGCGACCGCCTTCGCGTATGCCGCGGCGCTCGCCGAGAGCGCCGTCGCGGCGTTCTCGAGCGGTGCGAAGTTGATCGCCGGCGGCACGGGCAGCCGCTCGGGCGCGCGCAGCGGGCGGCGCGGGTCGTTCACCGCCGCGAACACGCCTTCGTCGATCTGGCGGTTGCGCTCGCGCGCCTCGTCCTGCGCGGTCTGCAGGAGCGTCTGCAGCTCGCTGACGTACTTCTGCACCGTGTCGGCGAGGTTCGTGAACTCGAACGGCAGCCGCTCCGCGTCGGCCAGCCGCAGTGCCGCCGTGCCCACCACCTGCGCCAGCGCGCGTCCGTAAACGAACTCGGTGTCCTGGAACCGCGTGTAATGCGCGAAGCTGTCGTACACCGAGTGGTAGATGCCCGCGTCGTCTGCGCCGCCGAACCCGAGGTTCAGGCTGGCGATGGCGGCGTGCTGGAGGAACGGCGTGTAGTCGGAGCCCGAGCCGAGCGCGGCGATGCGCAGGTCGGCCCGCGTGCGCGCCTCGTCGCGCGCCTCCTTCGATCCGTTCGCGATGCGGCGCGCCTGCAGCTTCTTCCAGACGCTCACGCCGGTCTCGGGGTCCTCCACCGTGCGCGCGACCTCGTTGATGAAGCGCTCGAGCGAGTGCGAGCCGCCGGCCCCGAGGAAGCCGCGGCCGTAGCCGTCGGTGTTGATGTACGCGACGGCATGGCGTTCCAGCTCCTCGCGATGCGCCTCCACCCACTCCGTCGATCCGATGAGCCCCTGCTCCTCGGCGTCCCACCCGATGTAGACGATGGTGCGCTTCGGCGTCCAGCCGCGGCGCCGCAGCTCGCCGAGCGCACGCGCCTCCTCGAGCAGGACGGCCATGCCGCTGGCCGGATCCTCGGCGCCGTTCACCCATGCGTCGTGGTGGTTGCCGCGGAGAACCCACTCGTCCGGATAGGTCCCGCCGCGCAGGCGCGCGATGACGTTGTAGGCGGGGGTGAGGTCCCAGTTGAAGGACAGCGCGAGGCGGACTTTCGCGGGGCCCGGCCCGATGCGGTACGGCAGCGGCAGCGCGCCGCGCCACTCCGGCGGCGCGAGGCGCCCGTCCATCGCCTCGAGCAGCGGCTGCGCGTCGCCCCACGAGATCGGCAGCACCGGGATCGACATCAGCGTCTGCGCCCGTTCACGCGGGAGCCGTTCGGCGTCCTTCGTCGCGCCGCGTCCCGGCGTCAGCGGATCGCCGGGGTGGATCGGCATGTCCATCACGCTGCCGCGCTGCACGCCGTCGCGATTCCTCATCGGCCCCTCCGGATACACCGGGCCGTCGAAGTACCCGTCGTCTCGCGGATCGGAGTAGATCAGGCAGCCGATCGCGCCGCGCTCGGCGGCCACCTTGGGCTTGATGCCGCGCCACGACGCGCCGTAGCGGGCGATGACGATCGCCCCCTTCACCGAGATGCCCATCCGGTCGAGCACCTCGTAATCCTCGGGCCGGCCGTAGTTCACGTAGACGAGCGGGCCGGTGACGTCGCCGTCGGCGGAGTACGCGTTGTAGCCGGGGAGCTGCTCGTCCTTCTGCGCCGACGTCGGATCCTCGGGGATCGCGGGCTCGTCGAGCGCCAGCCGCAGACGGCGCGGCTCCAGCAGCTCGACGCGGCGCTCCTTCGGCGTCGGGATGAGGACCTGGAACTCCTCGATCTCCGCGTCCCAGCCCCACTCGCGGAACTTCGCCGCAATCCACTCGGCGTTGTCGCGGCCGTACGGCGAGCCGGCGTGATGCGGCCGGGCGCTCATGCGGCGCATGTACTCGCGGATGTTGGCCGGCTCGGGAAGCGCGCGGAACTGTTCCTCCCACGAGGGGGCCTGCGCCGCGGGCCGCAGGGCGAGGGAGGTCAGGACAAGGGCAAGCAGTGGCAGGAACCGTCGCATGCGGGGAATTGTAATCGGCCTGCGACCGGCGTCTGGACACGGCATGTGAAGGACGCACCGGGCGAGTGACGGCGATGGGAGATGCCCCGAGCCCAGGGCCCAAGGCCGGAAGCCCAGAGCCCAAACGGAGCCCAAAGGCCAAAGCCTTCGAGTACGATCCCTCCCATGCGACTGACCGGGAAGACCGCCTTCGTGACCGCGGCGGGACAGGGGATCGGGCGCGCGACGGCGGAGGCCTTCGCGCGCGAGGGGGCGCGGGTGATCGCGACCGATGTGAACGGGGCCGCGCTCGAGACGCTCGCCGGCTGCGAGCGGCACGCGCTCGACGTCACCGACGCGGCGCGCTGCGCCGCCCTCGCCAGGGAGATTGGCGGCGTCGACGTGCTGTTCAACTGCGCCGGCATTGTCCATGCCGGCACGATCCTGGACTGCACGGACGAGGACTGGGATCAGGCGTTCGCCATCAACACGACCGCGATGTTCCGGATCATCCGCGCGTTCCTGCCGGGGATGATCGCGCGGCGGGCGGGATCGATCATCAACATGTCGTCGGTGGCGTCGAGCGTCACCGGCGTGCCGAACCGGTTCGCCTACAGCGCCAGCAAGGCGGCGGTGATCGGCATCACGCGATCGGTGGCGGTCGACTTCGTCAGGGACGGAATCCGCTGCAACGCGATCTGCCCCGGCACCGTCGACTCGCCGTCGCTGCGCGCGCGCATCCGCGCGCAGGCGGAGGCCAGCGGGCAGGAGGTCGCGGCCGTGCACGCGCAATTCGAGGCGCGCCAGCCGATGGGCCGGCTCGGCCGGCCGGAGGAGATCGCCGCACTCGCCGTCTATCTCGCGTCGGACGAATCGGCCTTCACGACGGGGACGATCTCCATCGTCGACGGCGGCTGGACCAATGCGTGACGCGGGTCATGCGTCCGTCCGCAGCGCAACCATCGGATCGAGCCGCGCCGCGCGGCGCGCCGGCAGCCACGTGGCGGCCAGCGCGACGAGGCCGAGGACGGCGGCCATCACCGCGTAGGTCAGCGGGTCGACGGCCTGGACGCCGAAGAGCAGCGCCGACATCACGCGGGTGACCCCGGCCGCGACGACGAGGCCGATGGCGACGCCCGCGGCGACGATCTTCACGCCGTGCGCGAGGAACAGGCGCGCGACGTCGCGCGCCTGGGCGCCCAGCGCCATGCGCACGCCGATCTCGCGCGTGCGCTGCGCCGCGATGCACGCGATCACGCCGTAGATCCCGACCAGCCCCAGCAGCAGCGCGACCACCGCGGCGATCCCGAGCATCGTCAGCGCGAAGGACGTCTGCGCCATCGACCCGGCGCGGATGTCGGCGAGCGTCATGGGATTGGCCACCGGCAGCGCGGGGTTGAGCGACCAGACCGCGCGCTGCAGCTCCGCCAGCAGCGTCGGCGACCCGGCGCGGGAGGTCCGCACGGCGAACGACATGCTGCGCCGGACGAAGACGTCGAGATTCCAGAATCTCTCCATCGCCATCGGCCAGTACACGGTCGCCGGCGCCGGCGCATTCAGCCCGTTGTCGCGATCGTCGCCGGCGACGCCGACGATCTCGCGCCACGGGTTCTGCGGCGTCTCGCGGATCCGGCGGCCGATCGCCGCGGCGGGCGACCCGAACAGCTCGCGCGCGAACCCCTCGCTGATCATCGCGACCGGCCGGCGGCCATGCACGTCCTCCCACGTGATCACCCGGCCGGCGACGAGCCGGTTCCCCATCGTCTCCAGGTAGCCGGGCGCGATCCACTTGAAGCGCCGCAGCGGCGGCATCGGTCCCCCCTCGGGCGTGATGCCCTCGGCGAAGATCGGATCGTTGCTGTTGTTGCCGTCCATCGTCAGCGACGAGGACAGGCCGACGGACTCCACCCCGGGCACGCGCGAGGCGGCGGCGGCCAGCTGCTCGTACAAGCGCGCCACGGCGGACGCGTCGGGGACGACCGCCTCGGGCACCGCGATCCGGAACGTCTGCACGGCCTCGGGATCCCGAAAGCCGGGGTCGACCGAGCGCAGCGCGACGAACGTCCGCACCATCAGGCCGGAGACGACGAGCAGCACGAGCGCGAGCGCGATCTCGGCGGTCGCGAGCAGGTTGCGGGCACGGTGCCGCTCGCGGCCGTCGCTGGCCGACCGCCCGCCCTCCTTCAGCGCCGTGACGCTCGGCGCGCCGAATCGAATCACCGGCACGAGCCCGAAGAGGAGCGCGGCCAGCGCTGACGCGCCGAGCGTGAACAGCAGCACGGTCCAGTCCAGCCCGATCGCCTCCAGCCGCGGCAGCCCGGCCGGCGCGAGATACACGAGCAGCGCGATCGCCGCTCGCGCGAGCAGCAGGCCGATGGCGCCGCCCACCAGCGCCAGCACGAGGCTCTCGCCCAGCAGCTCGCGCGCGATGCGCCCGCGGCTCGCGCCGAGCGCCGTCCGGACGGCCAGCTCCTGCTGCCGTCCCTCGGCCTGCACGAGGAACAGGTTGGCCACGTTCGCGCAGGCGATCAGCAGGACGATGCCGACCGTGCCGAGCAGGACCCAGAGCACGCGCCCGACGTCGCCGATCACGTCGGCGCTCAGCGGCCGCAGGTTCGGCCCGAACCGGACGTCGCGGAACATCTCCATCGTGAAGCCGGGGGGCAGCGGGAAGTTCTGCGGCACCATCGGGATCATCCGCGCGACGTCGGCGTTGGCCTCCTCCAGCGTCACGCCCGGACGCAGCCGCGCGACCCCGTAGTAGCTGAAGTTGCCCACCCACAACTGCGCGCGGTCGAACTGCAGCGGCATCAGGATCGACGCGTTCGACCGCAGGAACCGGAACGACGGCGGCAGCACGCCGATGATCTCCACCGGTTTGCCGTCGACGCTCATCGTGCGCCCGACGATGTCCGCGGCGCCGCCGAAACGGCGCTGCCAGTAGCCGTGCGTGAGCATCGTCGTCTGCGCCGCGCCATGCGCGGCGTCCGCGCTGGTGAAGACGCGGCCGAGCGCCGGCTGCACGCCCAGCAGCGGCAGCACGCCGTCGGTGACCATCAGCGCGGTGATCCGCTCCGGCTCACCGGTGCCGGTGACGGTGACCTGCCAGTCGTCCCAGATGCCCGTGTCGGTGAACACCCGGTTGTGCTCGCGGTAGATCAGGTCGAAGGACGGGCTCTGGTTGACCAGCGGCGCGTTCATGCCGGGCGCGGCGTGCCACACGCCGACCAGCCGCTCCGGCTCGGGGAACGGCAGCGGCTTCAGGAGCACGCCGCGGACGACGCTGAACATCGCCGCGTTGGCGCCGATCCCGATGGCCAGCGTCGCGACGGCCATGACGGTGAAGAGCGGGGTGCGCAGCAGACGGCGCACGACACGACGCAGGGCGGACGGAATCCCCATGCCGTTCCTCCGGATTCGGTCGATGGGGACTGATACGGAACCGGCGGGTTGTGAGTTTCAGGCGAGGATCAGGTCGGATCAGGTCGGATCAGGTCGGATCAGGTCGGATCAGGTCGGAT
>CAYUPN010000086.1:0-15950 GCA_964446605.1 uncultured Bifidobacteriaceae bacterium
CGCGGGCTCCGGCGGATCAGGTCTGATCGGGTCCGCTCACTTCGGCGCCGGCAGCACCTTTCCGAGCCACTCGATCGTCGCCGCCGCGACGCGCGGGTCGACGTTCTGACCCGTGAGGCTCGAGTACTCCTCGATGTCCCCGGTGGTGGCCTGGACGAGCAGGTGGTTGACCTTGTCCAGCTTGACGACCTCCACGCCGTCCTGCGGCGCATCCTTGCGCGCCCTGGCCATTTCCGCGAGCCGGTCCGCATGGTGCGGCAGCACCTGCTTGTCGAGCTCACCTTGAATGATCAGGATCGGCTGCTTCGTCTTCGCGATCACGTCGGCCGGTGTGAAGCGCAGGAAGCTCTGGAACCAGACCGTGTCCGCCTGCCGGCGCAGCGGCTCCGCGATGCCGTCCCACGAGCCGTCGCCGACCACCGCCGCCTGGATCTTCTTCTGCAGTTCGATGCGGGCGGTGCGCTCAGTCTCGGTCAGGTCCATCTTTCCGAGCAGATACCGCTGCTGTTCGAGCACCAGCTCGCCGCCCGGCACCGACGGCGCGCTGACGAGCACCAGCGCCGCGATGTCGTCGTCGCGGCGTCCGGCCCGCATCGCGGTCAGTGCGCCTTCGCTGTGCCCCAGCAGGACGATGCGATCGGGGTCGACGTCCTTGCGCTTGCGCAGGAAGCGGACGGCGGCCCGTGCATCCTCGGCGTACTCCTCGATGGTCCCGGATTCGGCGCGCCCGCCGCTCTGGCCGATGCCGCGCTTGTCGTACCGCAGCACGTGATATCCGGCGTCGGCCAGCGGCGCGGCCAGCAGGCCGAAAATCGGGATGCCCGCCACGACCTCGTCGCGGTCGGTCGGACCGCTCCCGGCCAGCAGCACGATGGCCGGATAGCGTCCCTTCGGCGGCGGCGCGCCGGACGGCTTGCTGAGCGTGCCGGCAAGCGTGAAGCCGTTGGCCGGGATCCGCACCCTGACGTCCCCGTCGCGTGCGACGTTGATGGCGCGCGTGGCGACCGAGGCGAGATCGGAGCGCACGTACAGCAGCGACTGCGACGGAACCTCGAACCTGAGGAGGCGTCCTGTTTCGTCCGTCCAGACCGTGGCATCGACGGCTGCCCCGGGGTTCTGGAACGTGAGCGCGTACGTCCGCACGTCGATCACGCGGGCGGCCGTTTCGACCTTCCGGCTCGACCGCGCGTTCTGCTTGATCGTGATCTCGGCCTGCGGCGCGATGTAGGCCTGGAACGAGCCGCCGTCCGGAATCGACGCCAGGCGGCGCGCCAGCGCCTCGTAGCTGCCGAAGAAGAGGTTGGGGAGCACCAGCGTGTCCGGCGCGACGCTGTCCTGCTTGCGGGTGGGCGTGCCGGCCTGGACGATCTCGCTGGTCGCCGTGCCGCCCTCGAACGACGTCTTCACCGTGAACGCCGTGCCGCGGTTCAGCGCGTCGATCGACAACTGGGTGGGGCGCCCCTGCGCGTCGTAGCGCACGACCAGCTGACGCGAGACGAGATCGATCGGCGGACCGAGGCGCCCGTGTCCGGTGATGGTCAGGCCGCTCCCGTCCTGCCGGACCGTCACGTCCTCGCTGCCAATCGGCGCCCCCCTGAGGAAGACGCGGAAGGTCGCGCTGTCAGACGGGGGCTGCGGCTCTGCCTGCTGCGCGCCGGCCGCGGCCGGTGTTGAGAAGAGCGCCGCGGCGACCATAAGATGAATCAGGCGCATGAAGTCAAGCATATCCAACTCTCCGGCGTATCGCGCGGCTCACGAACGGGCGGTGTTCAGGCACCGTGAAGACCGGAGCGTGCTCCGCGTCGAGGGCGGGGACCGCCTGGCATGGCTGAACGGGCTGCTGACCAATGACGTGCGGGCGCTCGAAGGCGGCGGGGCCTCCTATGGCGCCTGGCTCACCCCGCAGGGCCGCATGGTCACGGACGCCTTCGTGATTGAGACGGGCGAGGCGGTGCTGCTGGACGTGCCGGGGCCGCTCGCCGCCGGCCTGGCACAGCGCCTCGATCTGCTCATCTTCACGGAGGACGTGCAGGTGCACGACGCGTCGGGCGAGGTCGCGATCGTCGAGGTGAGCGGCCCGGACGCCGGCGCCGTGTGGGACACCGCACGCCAGAGCCGTCACGAGCCGCTCGCCGTTCGCGGCATGGAGCGGCCCGTCCCCGGCCTCGCGCTGTACATTCCCCGCCCGCTGCTGGCGGGTCTGCTGGAATCCCTGGCGCACGCCGGAGCCGTTCCGCTCGACGACGAGGCGGCCGAGGTGCTCAGGGTCGAGGCGGGCGTGCCGCGCTTTCTCGTCGACATGGGCGAGGACACCATCCCGCTCGAGGCGCGTCTGGACGACGCGATCAGCCACACGAAGGGCTGCTACGTCGGCCAGGAGATCATCGTGCGCATTCGCGACCGCGCCCAGGGGCGTGTCGCGCGGCGTCTGGTGCGGCTGCGCATCGATGGGCCCGACGCGCCGGCGGCGGGGCAGCCGGTCCTGATGGACGGCAAGACGGTCGGAACGCTCACGAGCGCGGTCTGGTCGCCGCAGGCGGGAGCCCCGATCGGTCTGGCCATGCTGCACCGCGACGCCGCGGCCCCGGGCACCCGGGTTGCGCTGCAGGACGGCACCGGCGCGGTGGTCGAGAGCCAGCCATAGCGCGCCGGCGGGCGGGAGACATGCGACAGCTGCTGCAACTGAAGCTCGGTGAGGTCCTGCGGGCCGTCGCGCCGCTCGTCGCCGTCGGGGTGGCGCTGCAGCTGCTGTTCGTCGGTGCCCCCGCGGCCCTGTTCGTGCGGTTTCTCGCCGGCTCGGCGCTCGCCGTGCTCGGCATGCTGCTCCTCTTCGCCGGTATCGACTACGGGGTGCTGCCGATGGGCCGCTTCATCGGCGCTGCGCTTCCGGCGAAGCGCTCGCTCTGGCTCATCGCCGCCGTCGGCTTCGCGATGGGCTTCGCGACGACGGCCGCGGAGCCCGACGTGCTCGTGCTCGCCGGGCAGGTCGAGGTGATCTCGGGCGGCACGACGCACGGCCAGTCGCTCGTGTACATCATCGCGCTCGGGGTCGCCGTCACGTCAGCGCTCGGGTTGCTGCGGATCATCTGGGGCATCCCGCTCACGTATCTGGTCGCCCCGATCTACGTGACCGCGATCGTGCTGACCTTCATCGCGCCGCCGGACTACATCCCCCTCGCGTACGACGCGGGCAGCGTGACGACGGGCGTGCTGACCTCGCCGGTGCTGCTCGCGCTGGCGCTCGGTCTGACCTCCGTTCTGGCGTCGCGCTCCGCCATGTCCGACGGGTTCGGACTGCTGGGGCTCGCCTCCGCCGGTCCCATCCTGGTCGTGCTCGCCCTCGGCCTGGTGATGTCGTGAGCGTGGCCGCTCTCCTCGCGGAGGTCGGCGACACCGCGCAGAGCGTCGCGTTGGCGGTCCTGCCGCTGACGGTGCTCTTCCTGATCTTCCAGGGGCTGTTCCTGAACCTGCCGGCGCGCGAGGTCGCGCGGGTGCTGATGGGCACGCTGATCGCGTCGGTGGGGCTGTTCTTCTTCCTGCTCGGCGTCGCGATCGGCTTTCTGCCGTTCGGGCGCGCCATCGGCGAGGCGATCGGCTCGCTGCCGGCGACGTGGATGGTCCTGCCGTTCGGCATGCTGCTGGGGTTCGTCACGACGTGGGGGGAGCCGTCGGTGCGGATCCTGGCCGACCAGGTGGAGGAGGCGTCGACCGGCGCGGTCCCGCGCACGCTGGTGGTGATCACGGTGAGCCTCGGGGTCGCCGTCGCCGTGGGGGTGGGCCTGCTGCGGATCGGCCACGGCCTCGCGCTGCCGTGGATCGTCGTGCCCGGCTATGCGGTGATGCTCGCGATCATGTGGTACGTCCCTCCGGATTTCGTGGGCGTCGCCATCGATTCGGGGGGCGTCGCGACGGGGCCGCTGGCCAATACGTTCCTCCTGGCGCTCGCGTTCGGCGTCGCGGCGGCGTTCGGGCAGGACCCGCTCCAGCAGGGCCTCGGCCTGGTGGCGCTCATCGCGCTGGCGCCGATCGTCTCGGTGATGCTCCTCGGGCTGCTGGTCGGCCGGAAGATGCGCGGGAAGGAGTCGTGAAGATGAACGCTCTCATCGTGACGATCGTCCGGAAGGGATGGGGCAGCACCGTGCTGGAGGCATCGGTGAAGGCGGGCGCGCGCGGCGGGACCGTGCTCTTCGGGCGCGGCGCCGGGATCAACGAGCAGGAGAAGATCTTCGGCATGTCGATCGAGCCGGAGAAGGAGATCCTGCTGACGATCGTCGACCGGAGCCAGGTCGACGCCGTGCTCGCGGCCGTCGTCGAGGCGGGCGAGCTG
The DNA here is from genome assembly GCA_964446605.1 of uncultured Bifidobacteriaceae bacterium. Lineage (GTDB taxonomy): Bacteria > Acidobacteriota > Vicinamibacteria > Vicinamibacterales > JAENWD01 > JAENWD01. Next base: position 4,328 of record CAYUPN010000086.1, read on the forward strand.
AACGAAACGGGCCGGGGCATCGCGTTCGTCCTGCCGGTCGACCGCGTGGCCGGCGTCGCGCATTTCATGAATCGCGCGTGAGCCGCGCGATCAGCTCGCCGTCCGCTTCCGGAAGCGGCAGGGACGACAGCTCGCCCCGGGAGACCCAGCGCATCTCCTGACCGAGCAGCGGTACCGGTTCCCCGTCCAGCGTGCCGCGAAAGAAGTGCAGCTCCACCATCCGCTCGGGGTAGGCATGCCGGGTGGTCAGGATCAGGTCGCCGACGACGAGACCGGCGCCGAGCTCCTCGCGGATCTCCCGCTGCAGGCAGGCCGCCAGCGTCTCGCCCGCCTCGCACTTGCCGCCCGGAAACTCCCACGTGCCGGCCAGGTGCGTGCCCTTCAACCGCCGCGTGAGCAGAAACGCGCCGTCGCGCTCGATCACGGCAGCCGCGACGACAATGCACTCGGGAGGCGGGACCGATCCGCGCCCGTCTCCGCTGCCGCGCGCGTTCTCCGCCGTCATGCGAGCCGCCGCCGTGCCGCGCACGATCGCCGCATGGGGCATCGCTCGCACGCCGGCTTGCGCGCGGTGCAGAGCATCGCCCCGAAGTCCATCAGCGCCTGGTTGAAGTCGAAGACGTCCCGACGCGGCACCAGCGCCTCCGACAGCGCCCAGAGATGCCGGCGGGTGGCGTGCCGCTTCGGATCGCCGTGCCCGACGAAGACGCGGAACAGCACGCGGGCGACGTTGGTGTCGAGAATCGCCGCGCGCTCGCGGAAGGCGAAGCTGCGGATCGCGCCGACGGTGTAGCGGCCGAGCCCCTTGAACGACAGCAGCGTCGCCTCGTCGGACGGCAGCCGGCCGTCGAAGCGGGCGACGGTCTCGCGCGCGATCCACTGCAGGCGCTTCGGCCGGATGTTGTAGCCGAGGGGGCGCCATGCCGCCGCGACGTCCTCTTCCGGCGCCTGCGCGAGCGCGCCCAGCGTCGGGAACTTCGTGAGCCACTCGTGGTACTTCGGCAGCACGCGATCGACCTGCGTCTGCTGCAGCATCACTTCGGAGACGAGGATGTGGTACGGGTCGGCGGTCTCGCGCCAGGGCAGCGAACGCCCGTGTGTGCGGTACCACGCGAGCAGCTTCGTGCGGAATCGCCGCCGTGCACCGGCGTCCGGCAGCGCCGGATCGTTCTGTACGCGCCGGTTCCGGTGCGTTCCGGCGCGTCGACTCGTCGTCTGCCGCGCCGACGGTCGTGAAGAGGCCATCGGTCGGTTCGAAATCCTCCCGGTATAATCGCCGAAATGACACTCTACACGCGGACGGGCGACGCCGGCGACACCGCGCTCTACGACGGCACGCGCGTCAGCAAGGCGGATCCGCGCATCGACGCCGTCGGGCACGTGGACGAGCTGAACGCGCTCGTGGGCACGGTGCGGGCGATCGGCGTGGACGCCGGCATCGACGGCTGGCTCGCGCAGATTCAGCGCGATCTCTTCGCCGTCGGGGCCCGGCTCGCCGACCCCGCCCGGCGCATCGCGTCCCGCGTCGAAAAGGCCGCGATGACGGACGACGATGTCGCGCGGCTCGAACGCTGGATCGACGAAGCCGACGGGGCGCTGCCCCCGTTGCGCCGCTTCGTGCTGCCGGGCGGGAGCCCCGCGGCGGCGGCGCTGCATCACGCCCGCACGGTCTGCCGGCGCGCGGAGCGCCAGGTGGTGTCGCTCGGCGTCGACACCGTCGCTCCAGGCGTGATCCCGTATCTGAACCGCCTCTCCGATCTGCTGTTCGCGCTCGCCCGGCTCGTCAACCATCACGCCGGCGTCGCCGATCTGGAATGGTAGTGGCGCTCGACGCCGCGTACGCCGAGTGTCAGCAGCTGGCACGCGCGCACTACGAGAACTTCCCCGTCGCCTCGCGCCTCGTCCCGCCCCGGATGCGCCCGCACGTCGCCGCGGTCTACGCCTACGCCCGGCTGGCCGACGACATCGCCGACGAGGGGGACGCGCCCGTCGCCGAACGGCACGCGCGGCTCGACGAGTGGCTCGCACGCCTGCACGCCGCTGTCGCCGGCCGCACGTTCGACGGCACGTCGTGTCTCGACAGCCGCACGGCCGCCTCGGCGCCGGCGGTGTTCACGGCGCTCGGCGCGACGATGCGTGCGCACGCCCTGCCGGCATCGTTGTTCGAGGACCTCGTCAGCGCCTTCCGACAGGACACCACCGTCACGCGCTACGCCACCTGGACAGACCTCTTCGATTACTGCCGCCGGTCCGCGAACCCCGTGGGCCGGCTCGTGCTGCGTCTCAGCGGCCGCACCGATCCGGAGCTCGATCGCGCATCGGACGCCGTCTGCACGGCGCTGCAGCTGACGAACTTCTGGCAGGATCTGGCCGTCGACTGGCGCAAGGGCCGGCTGTACGTGCCCGCCGAGGAGCACGAGCGCGCCGGCGCCGATCTGGCGGCGCTCGACGCCGGCCGGCTGACGGCCGAGTGGCAGTCCGCGCTCCGGGCCTGCGCCGCGCGGACGCGGGCGCTGTTCGCGGCGGGGCGCGCGGTGTGCGACGGGCTGACCGGCCGCCTGCGCTGGGAGCTCCGCCTGACGTGGCACGGCGGCATGCGCATCCTCGAACGGCTCGAGAGGGCCGGCTTCGACGTGTTCAACGCGCGCCCGACGCTCGGCGCCGGCGACGCGCCACTGCTCCTCTGGCGGGCGGCCACCTGGCGATGAGTCGTCCCACGAGCTTCTACTTCGCGTTTCTCGTCCTGCCGCGCGACCGCCGCGAGGCCATCGTCGCGGTCTGGGACTTCTGCCGGGCGGTGGACGATGCGGTGGACGAGGCGCCGGCGGAGACGCCGGCGGAGCGCGAGGCGGTGCGCGCCAGTCTGGCGCGCTGGCGCGAGGAGCTGGCCCGCTGCTATCAGGGGACGCCGGAGACGCCGCAGGGACGCGCGCTGCAGCCCTGGATCCGCCGCTTCGACCTCTCGCGGCGTCCGCTGGACGATCTGATCGACGGCGTCGAGATGGATCTCGACCATAGCCGGTATCCGACCTTCGACGCGCTCTACGAGTACTGCTGGCGCGTCGCGTCGAGCGTCGGCTTCGTGTGCATCGAGATCTTCGGCGCGCGCTCCGAACCGGCGCGCGAGTACGCGCTCAACCTCGGTCTCGCCCTGCAGCTCACCAACATCGTCCGCGACGTCGGACAGGACGCGGCGCGCGGGCGCATCTACCTGCCGCTCGAGGACCTCGCCCGGTTCGGCTGCGAGGAGCGCGACGTGCTCGCGTGCGCGGCGACCGAGCCGGTCCGGCGCGTGCTGGCGTTCGAATGCGAGCGCGCCCGCGAGTACTTCGACCGGGCCCGGGCCCTGCTGCCGCGCCTCGATCGCCGGGCGCTGGTCGCGGCCGAGATCATGGGGCGCATCTATCGCGACACGCTGCGCCGCGTCGAGCGGTCGCGGTACGACGTGTTCGGGTCGCGCGTCCGGGCGCCGCGCCTGCGGCAGGCCGCGCTCGCCCTCGACACCTGGATGCGCGCGCGCATCGGCCTCGATGCCCCGGCCTGACGTCGTCGTGGTCGGCGCGGGATTCGCCGGACTCAGCGCCGCCGTACGCCTGGCCGGGCGCGGCGCGCGCGTGCTCGTGCTCGAACAGCACCGGCGCCTCGGCGGCCGGGCGACCGCGTTTCCGGATCGCGAGACCGGCGAGGTCGTCGACAACGGGCAGCACGCCTTCTTCGGCTGCTACGCCGAGACGTTCGCGTTCCTCGACGCCATCGGCGCGGCGTCGGACGTCGCGCTGGACGAGCGGCTCGATCTCGAGATGGTGGATGCCGCGGGGGCGCGGAGCCGCCTGCGTGCGGCTGCGCTGCCGGCGCCGTTCCATCTCGTGGCGGGCCTGCTCCGCTGGCCGGCGCTCGGTGCGCGCGACCGGCTGGCTGCGCTGCGCGCCGGCCGCGCCCTGCAACGCCTGGCCGCGGACGAACGCGCCGGCGGGTCGCATGCCTCGCGCCTCGACGCGATCACCGTCGCGGCGTGGCTGGAGGAGCTCCGGCAGACGCCGCGGCTCTGCGAGCTGTTGTGGGAGCCGCTGGCGGTCGCGGCGCTGAACCAGTCCCCCGACGTCGCGGCGGCGGCGCCGTTCGCGCGGGTGCTGGCGCGCATGTTCGGCGGCAGCCGCCGCGATGCGGCGATCGGTCTGTCGCGACGCCCGCTCGACGAGCTCTATGCCGCGCCGTCGCGGCGCTGGCTCGAGGACCGCGGATCGGAAGTGCGGACGGGCGCGCGGGCGCGGCTGCTGGTGGACGGGGGCCGGGCGACGGGGGTCGTCGTGAGAGACGAGCCGATTGCGGCCGGCGCCGTCATCGCCGCCGTGCCGTGGTACGAGCTGCCGGCCTTCGTCGAGGGCGTTCCCGGGCTGGCGGACATCGCGGCCGCGGCCGCAGCCCTCGGGTCGTCGCCGATCGTCAGCGTCAACCTGTGGCTGGACCGCTCCGTGACCGACACCGCGTTCGTCGGACTGGCGGGGAGGACCTTCCAGTGGATCTTCGACCGCAGCCGGATCGTCGCGGAGCCCTCCGCGCACCTCGCCCTGGTGTCGAGCGGTGCGGGGGAGATCGCGGGGCTCGACAACCCGACGATCGTCGCGCGCGCACGGGAGGACCTGGCCTCGGCGCTGCCGGCCGCGCGGGGTGCGGACGTGCGGCGCGCGGTCGTCGTGCGCGAGAAGCGCGCGACGTTCTCGCTCGCGCCCGGCGGCCCGGCGCGGCCCGGCGCGCGGACGCCGGTGGCCGGGTTCGTCCTGGCCGGTGATTGGACCGACACCGGTCTGCCCGCTACGATTGAGGGAGCGGTGGTGAGCGGGCATCTCGCAGCCGACCTCGTCCAGGCCGGCTGACGCCCGTGCTCCGCGTGCCCTCATGCGTTCCGTCATCGTCCATTACCAGGAAATCGCGCTGAAGGGGCGCAATCGCCCCTGGTTCATCGAGCAGCTGACGCAGAACCTGCGGACGGTCACGGCCGACCTCGACGTTCGGGAGGTGCGGCCGCTGGCGGGACGGATCGAGCTGGTCCTCGGGCCGTCGGCGGAGTGGGAGCAGGTGAAGGCGCGGCTCTCGACCGTCTTCGGCATCGCGAACTTCGCGCAGGCGGGCCAGACGACGCCGGACCTGGACGCGCTGGGCGAGGCGATTCTCCGCGACCTCGGCGACCGCTCCCCGCGATCCTTCCGCGTGTCGGTCCGCCGCGCCGACAAGCGCTTCCCGATGACGTCGCCGGCGATCGAGGCGGCGATCGGCGGCCGCGTGAAGGCCGCGCGGGGATGGCAGGTCGACCTGAGCAACCCGGAGCTCGTCATCCGCGTGGAGATGCTGCACGACCGGGCGTTCTACGCGTTCGGCCGCGAGCGCGGGGCGGGCGGTCTGCCGACGGGGGTGAGCGGGCGCGTCGCCTGCCTGATGTCGGGCGGCATCGACTCGCCGGTCGCGGCGTGGCGGATGATGCGGCGCGGCTGCCGCGTGCAGCTGATTCATTTCCACAGCTACCCGCTCGTCTCGGACGTCTCGCAGGAGAAGGCGCGCGAGCTGGCCCGCGTGCTCGCGCGCTATCAGCTGAAGCTCCGCCTTTTTCTCGTGCCGTTCGGTGACGTGCAGAAGCAGGTGATCCTGACCGTGCCCGCGCCCCTGCGTGTGGTGATCTACCGGCGGCTGATGCTGCGGATCGCCGAGCGGCTCGCCCGGCGCGGCAAGAGCCGCGCGCTCGTGACGGGCGAGGCCATCGGTCAGGTCGCGTCGCAGACGCTCGAGAATCTCGTCGTCATCGGCAGCGCGGCGACGATGCCGGTGTTCCGGCCGCTGATCGGCATGGACAAGGAAGAAGTCGTGGCCGAGGCGCAGCGAATCGGGACCTACACGATCTCGATCGTGCCGGACGAGGACTGCTGCCAACTCTTCACGCCACGCAACCCCGTGACGCGCGCCACGCCGGCATCGGTCGATGCCGCCGAGGCATCCTTGTCACTCGACCCGCTCATCCAGATGGCCGTCGACGGCGCCGTCATGGAGGAGTTCAGGTACCCGATGGTACAATCGGCCGCTCGTTCGTAGCGGCAGGCGTGCATGGGCGCCCGCGTGAGAGGAACTGATATCGATGGCCTTTACGTCCGTTGAGGAACTGGCGTCCGCGTGCGCGGGCGCGGTCGCGATCGAGGGCGATCGCATTCGCGTGACCGGTGACGCGTCGCCGGAGCTGGTCGACCGGCTGGTGCGCACCGCGGTATTCGGCGCGAGCCCCGAGATCAAGGGTACCGCGCGGTGGATCATCCGTGCGCTGGCCGGCGCGCGCGGCATCCGGCCGGCGTCGATCCACGAGCTCTACATCGCGATGGGGCGCGGGCAGGAGGGGGGCTTCACCGTCCCCGCCATGAACCTCCGCATGATGACGTACGACACCGCGCGCGCGGCGTTCCGCGCGGCGAAGGCGGTGTCGGCCGGCGCCTTCATCTTCGAGATCGCGCGCTCCGAGATCGGGTACACGGAGCAGCGGCCGCACGAATACGCGGCGGTGATTCTCGCGGCGGCCCTGCGCGAGGGGTTCGACGGCCCCGTGTTCCTGCAGGGGGATCACGTCCAGGTCAACGCGAAGAAGTACGCGTCGGCGGAGCGCGACCGGGAGCTGGAGACGCTTCGTGCGCTCATCGGCGAGGAGATCGCGGCCGGCTTCTACAACATCGACATCGACACGTCGACGCTCGTCGACCTGAGCCGGCCGACGCTCGAAGAGCAGCAGCAGCTGAACGGCGAGCTGTGCGCCGCGTTCACCGAGTTCATCCGGAAGACCGAGCCCTCCGGGGTCACCGTCTCCGTCGGAGGCGAGATCGGGGAAGTCGGCGGCAAGAACTCGGACGTGCACGAGCTGCGCGCGTTCATGCACGTGTACCTCGCGGCGCTCCGGAAGCGCGGCGCGGACCTGGCCGGCATCAGCAAGATCAGCGTGCAGACGGGGACCGCCCACGGCGGCTTCGTGGCGGCCGACGGCACGGTGCGGACCGACGTGAAGCTCGATCTGGCCACACTCGCCGAGCTGTCGCGCGTGGCGCGCGAGGAGTTCGGGCTCGGCGGCGCGGTGCAGCACGGCGCGTCGACGCTGCCGCTGGCGGCTTTCGACGGGTTCCCGAAGGCCGGCGCCTGCGAGATCCATCTCGCGACCGACTTCCAGAACATGTGCTTCGAGCATGTCAGCTTCCCCGCGGAGCTGCGCGAGCAGATGTACGCCTGGGCGCGCGAGCACGCGGCCGAGGAGCGCAAGCCGAACGACACCGAGCACCAGTTCATCTACAAGGCCCGGAAGAAGACGATCGGGCCGTTCAAGAAGCAGGTCTGGAATCTCGATCCCGCCATCCGGGAGGCGATCGGCGGCGCGCTGCAGGAGCGCTTCGCGGTGCTCATGGAGAAGCTGAACGTCGGCGGGACGGGCGCGGCGGTCTCGCGACACGTCACCGTGCCCGAAGCGGCTCTCGACCGTCAGGCGGAAGTCCGATGGGCGGCCGGAACGGTCACGGCCGAGGAGCGGAAGGCCGAAGGACTGTCGGACTGATTCAGGCAGGCTTTAGGCTTTGGGCCTTGGGCTCTTAGGCCTTGGGCCTTGGGCTCTTAGGCCTTGGGGCTGGTCTGGGGGCATGACGAGCGCACGGCCATACCCTCACGGTGTCCGCAGTCACGCTGTTCGCGTGCCGGCATGCCTCGCCACCGGGAGGCAATGGGGAGGTTCGGTGCAGCCTCTGCCCTCGAGCACGCGCGTGACAGCGAGCGTCGCCCGGGTGAGCCACGATGGCACCCCGCATCCCTCACCGGAGCCCAAGGCCCAAAGCCCAAGGCCCAAGGCCGAAGGCCGAAGGCCCCAGGCCGAAGGCCCCAAAGGCCCGGCGAAAGCCCAAGGGCCGCACCGTATAATCGTGAAATCATGTCCATCCTGAAGGTGGCGCGCCTCGGCCACCCCGCTCTCCGCACGAAAGCCGCGCCGATCGACCCCAGGGACATCACGTCCGCGCCGGTGCAGAAGCTGATCGACGACATGATCGCGACGATGCAGGAGTATCACGGCATCGGGCTGGCGGGTCCGCAGGTCCATGAGAGCGTGCGCATCTTCATTGCCGGGCTGGAGACGGAGAACAGGCGGACGGGCGAGGTCGATATCGTGCCGATGGCCGTGATCAACCCCGAAATCTCGCCCATCGGACGTGACCTGGTGGAGGACTGGGAAGGCTGTCTCAGCATTCCGGACATCCGCGGCCGGGTGCCGCGGAACCGGCGCGTCCGCCTCCGGGGCTTCGATCGCGACGGGGCGCCGATCGACATGGAGCTCGAGGATTTCGGCGCCCGCGTCGTCCAGCACGAGAACGACCATCTGAATGGCGTGCTCTTCTTCGACCGGATGCGGTCGTTCGAATCGCTCGCGTTCCTGGACGAGTACTCGCGGTACTGGGCGAAGGAGCGCGACTGAGGCGTGACCTCGACGTTGCAGTCCGCGCCGCCCGTGGTGACGCTGCGCAACGCGCCGGCGCAGCCGTTTGACGGGGCCATCGCCGCCGCCCGCACCTGCTACTCGCCTCGCGTCGTCGGGCCGTCCGAGATCACGGACCGCCAGCGCGACTCGATCGGGTCGCTCACGTTCGACGGCGGGCACCATACCGTCTTTCAGCACGCCCACTTCGAGTTCGGCCTCGAGAACATCTCGCGCCAGTTCGTGTGGACGTCACTGCACGGCTATCCGTTCTACAACTCGGAGCAGTCGAGTCAGCGGTACGTCAAGCTGCGCGAGCCGCGTGCGTTCGTTCCTCCCATTTCCGGCGAGGCGCTCGCGGTGTACGAGCGCGCCATCCTCTCGGCCTGGGATGCCTATGCCGAGCTGTCGGCGCTGCTCAAGGACGATGCCTTCGCGATCCTGAAGGAGCTGCGGTACGTCACGCCGCGAGCCAGCGCGGAACGGCTGAAGGCCATCGAGCGCGACGCGGAGAAGCGGGCGATCGAGACGGCCCGCTACGTGATCCCGGTGGCGGCGTTCACCTCGATGGTGCACACCATCTCGGGGATCACGCTGCACCGGCTGCGCCGGATGGCGGCGGCCGGCGATACTCCGTGGGAGGCACGCGAGGTCATCGACCGGATGGTCACGCTCGTCCGGGACGCCGACCCGTTCTTTTTCGAGAAGGTGGGCTGTGAGCCCCTCGGTGCGGAGGAGCTGCCCGAGGTCGCCTTTCCGAAGCCGCGGGGCGGCGGCGACGCGTTCGCGCGCGCCTTCGACCGTCAGCTGAACGGCCGCGTCTCACGGCTGGTGGACTGGTCGCCGAACGCGGAGGCATCGGTGGCCGAGGCCGTCCGGACCACGTTCGGACTGTCGCCTGACGAGTTGAGCGACGACGAGGCGATCGCGCGGGTGCTCGACCCGGCGAAGAACCGCTATCGGCTCGAGGTGATGAACGTCTCGTATCACTCGCCGCTGATGCGGAGCCTCCACCATGCGTCGTACACGTTCGCGAAGCGCCTGAGCCACACGGCCGACTCGCAGGATCAGCGGCACCGGATGGTGCCGGCCTCGCGGCCTCTGCTCACGTTCGTCGAGACGGCGGCGCCGGACTACGTCACGCCGCGGCTGATTGCGGCGAACGAGCGGGCCAGGGGGGTGTACGACGCCGCGATGCAGGCGGCCTGGTCGGCGAAGAACCGCCTGCTCGAGCTCGGGGTTCCGCTGGAGTTCGCGCTGTACGTGCTGCCGAACGCCACGGCCATCCGGATGATCGAATCGGGCCCGCTCATCGCGCTGGTGCACAAGTGGCTGATGCGGACCTGCTTCAACGCGCAGGAGGAGATCTATCTCGCGTCGATGGACGAGCTCGCGGCGCTGCGCGAGGTCCATCCGCGGCTGGCCCGCTTCATCGGCCCGCCCTGCGTGGTCCGCAACGGCCTGATCGCGCCGCGGTGCACCGAGGGCCGACACTTCTGCGGAGTGCCGGTCTGGCGGGATTTCCCGAACGCCGTCCGGCGGCTCTGAACGGACGCCCCGCGACCGGCGGACGGCCCCGGTCTTCCAGGCAGTTCTGATCGCGTGTCACCGCTCGTCGTCATCTTCGTCACGGTCTTCATCGATCTCATCGGCTTCGGGATCATCATCCCGCTGCTGCCGTTCTACGCCGAGACCTTCGGCGCCACCGCCTTCGCGATCGGGCTGCTGTCGACGAGCTTCTCGCTGATGCAGTTCCTGTTCGCGCCGGTGTGGGGCAGGCTGTCCGACCGGTACGGACGCCGGCCGATCATCCTGATCGGGCTGTTCGGATCGGGCGTGTCGTACGTCGCGTTCGGCATGGCCAGCTCCCTCGCGATGCTGTTCGGCGCGCGCATCCTGAGCGGCATCGCCGGCGCGAACATCCCGACGGCGCAGGCGTTCATCGCCGACTCGACCCCTCCCGAGCAGCGGGCGAAGGGGATGGGCCTCATCGGCGCCGCGTTCGGCCTGGGCTTCATCTTCGGCCCGGCCATCGGCGGGTTCCTGAGCCACTGGGGCTATGCCGCGCCGGCGTTCTTCGCCGCGGCCATGTGTTTCGCCAACTTCGCGGCGGCGTGCGTGCTGCTGCCGGAGTCGCTGCCGCGCGAGCGGCGCGGTGCGGTGCGTCGGCGGGGACGCCTCGAAGTCTTCCGGGACGCGCTGGGGCGGCCGGGCCTCGGTCTCGTGCTGACGGTGTTCTTCCTGGTGATGACCGCGTTCGCCGGCTTCGAGGCGATGTTCGCGCTGTTCGCCGAGGCGCGCTTCGGCTTCGGGGCGACGACGATCGGCTATCTGTTCGCCGGGGTCGGCCTCGTGCTCGCGGTGGTGCAGGGCGTGCTGGTGGGGAAGATCGTTCCGCGCATCGGCGAGCGGCGGCTCGTACCTGCCGCCATCGTGCTGATGAGCGCCGCACTGGCGGTTCAGGCGGCTGCGCCGACCGTGCCCTGGCTCGTCGCGGGGATGATGCTGCTGGCGTGCGGCATGGGGCTCCACAGCCCGTCGATGCTGTCGATCGTGTCGCGTCTGGCCAGCCGGACCGACCAGGGCAGCACGCTCGGACTGTCACAGTCGCTCGCCGCGCTCGCGCGCATCGTCGGGCCGATCTGGGGCGGGCTGATGTTCGATCGGTTCGGCCCCGTCACGCCGCTCCAGACGTCCGCCGTCCTGATGCTCGGCGCAGGCGTGCTGAGCGTGGGCGTCTTCCGGGCGATGAAGCCGCAAGTGCCGGCGCAGGAAAGCGCCTGACGGCCTGGACGCGGCGCACGGCCGCGAGGCTCAGACGCTTCAGGTGCCGCCGAAGCCCACGGTCACCTTGTCCCCCTGGACGATGACGGGTACGCGACGCTGGCCGCCGGTGAGCGCCATCATCCGCCGCAGCGCCTCGGGATCGCGCAGCACGTTGATGTACTCGACTTCGTCCCCTTGCGCTTCATGGCTCCTGCGCGCGTTCAGCGTGTAGGGGCACCCTTCCTTCCCGTAAATCGTGACCACCATGACGACCCCCTGATCCCTGGCCCCTGATCCCTGGCCCCTGACCCCTGATCCCTGGCCCCTGACCCCGGCCCCTGGCCCCTGACCCCTGACCCCTGACCCCTGGCCCCGGCCCCT
>CAYUPN010000087.1:0-7411 GCA_964446605.1 uncultured Bifidobacteriaceae bacterium
CTAGTTGCTGAACGTGTAATCCAGCCCGATGAGCGTCGTCGCGCGCGGGCGCAGGCCGTGGTTCACGATGGGCACGGTGACGCTGGCGTTGACCAGCCACGGCCCGCCGACGTTCCACCGCACGCCCCCCGTCACCGACGTGCTGGTCACCGCCCCGCCGGTCGTGACGAGCCGGATCGTGTCGACGTTACGAATCGTCGGATGCGGCGCCCGCGCCTCGCTGAGCCGTCCGATGTCGGCGATGCGGCGCCCTGACAGCTCGCCGACGACCGTCACGCGCGGCGACGCGCTGACGCTGAGCGCTCCGCGGTACGCGAGCTCGTCGAAGAGGCCCCCCTGCGTGAAGCCGGCGTTCACATGGGCGGCTACGCGGCCAGGCTCGTAGGACCCGACCAGCATCGCCGTGAAGGACGCCTCGCCGGCGCCGAGCAGATCCTCCTCGCGCCCGGTCGGCAGCCGCATCTCGCCGAGCAGCGACACGCCCGAGGCCGAGCCTCCGGTCAGCCGGACCTTCCCCCTGACCGCGACGTCGCCGAACCCGGTCGTCTCGGCGGTTGCCGACGCCTGGAGCAGTTGCTGGCCGCGATACGTGTTCACGCGCGACCCGGACAGCGAGAGCGTCACCAGCGGGACGACGGCGCCGATGTCGACGCGGTCGGTGAGTCCGACGTTCCCGTAGAGCGTGAGCGTGCGCGATCGGATCTCGAGCGTCAGATGTTCGACGTCGAACGGCTCGTCCTCGTCGCGGAACTGGTTGCCGGTCGTGAGAAGCGTGCCTTCGTCGAGCTCCACGTCGTTCAGGTGCGTGTAGGAGGCGAACTGCACGCTGACGCCGATCGAGGCCTGGCCCGCGCCGGCCGTCGCGCTCCGCTCCGCGAAGAACGGGCCGAAGCTGTCGCTGGCGCGCTCGACCGTGCCGAGCGCGGGATTGAAGCGGTAGGTGAAGCCGGCCGACGTCGAGCCGATTGGCAGCGTCGTGAGCTCGACGAGCAGGAGCCGGCTGATCGTGTCGCGCGTCACCGCTGCGGCTTCGGCGTCGCGGACGAAGTCGTCCGTGGGCACCGACTGGTTCGTCAGCAGGAACGACAGGACGTCGCGGATCGGTTCCTGTGCGGCCGCCGGCTCTCCGGCGCCGACGCCGCAGAGCGCGAATGCGAGCGCCGCGACAATCCGGGAGGTCCCTCCACGCGTCCGGTCGATGGTCGGCATGGTCAGTTCTCGAAGGTGACGCGCGTCGCGTCCACCGATCCGTCGGTCCGGAGGAAGCCGTCGACCTCGATATCCGTGCCGCTGCCGAGGTTGCCGCAGGAACCGCGCCTGAAGTTGGTCTGCCCGTTCGTCCGCACCGTGCGCCCTTCGAGCTGGAACGTCAGATTGGGGCACGAACCCTGGACGGAGCTGGCCGCGCCGTCGAGCCGAACCGGCTCCGGCGGCACGCCGTCCTGCGAGATCGTGACCGTCAGACCGGCGATCGTGAGGGTGCCCTCCCGGTCGTCGTTCGAGGTGTTCGGCGCGACCGAGTAGGTCACGCGTCCGTCGCCGGTCCCCGAGGCGCCGCTCGTGATCGTCAGCCACGGCTCGCTGCTGCCGGCGGTCCAGGTGCAGGCGCTCGCGGTCTCGACGTCGACCGTGCCGGTGCCCCCGTCGTTGTCGAAGGACTCGGATCGATCCGACAGCTCGTACTGGCACACGAGCGCGGCCTGGGTCACGGAAACCTGCCGGCCGGCGATCGTGACGGCGGCGGTGCGCGGGCTCGGTCCGAGATGGGGCTCGGCCGTGATGCGCACGGTGCCGTTCCCCGTCCCCGAGGTGCCGCTCGTGATCGTCAGCCACGAGGCCGTGCTCTCGGCTGTCCACTGACAGTCGGGCGCGGTGTCGACGCGAACGGTCTCGCTTCCGCCAATCGCGTTGAAAGACACCGAGCTCCGCGAGAGCTCGTAGGTGCAGGGTGTCGCGCCCGACTGCGTGACGACGATCCGTTCGCCGGCGACATCAATCGTGGCCGTGCGCGCCGCCGTCGTCGTGTTCGCGGCTGCCGTGTAGCGCACGGTCCCGTTCCCGCTGCCCGACTGGCCGGCCGTAATCGTCAGCCAGGGCGCATCGCTCACCGCGGTCCACGCGCACTCCTGCGGCGCGCGCACGGCCGCCGATCCGGTCCCACCGTCCTGATCGAAGGTCCGTGTGGCATCCGCGATCGTGATCGTGCAGGCGGGTGGCGAAGGAGGCGGTGGCGCGGGCGCATTCGCTCTCCGCTGCGTGACCTGCAGCGTGTGCCCTGCGATGCGAACCGATCCCGTCCGCTCTCCGCCGCCGTTGGCGCCAATCTCGAGTGCGACCTGTCCGTTGCCGCTGCCCGACCGGCCGTCCGCGACGGCGATCCAGGGAGCTCGGCTCTCGGCGGTCCAGGCGCATCCGGCCGCCGCCGTCACCGAGACGACGTGACGGCCGGCCTCGGCGCCGACCTCGAGACTGCCGGGGGAGATGGCGAACTGGCAGGGCGATCCAGCCTGGGTCACCTGCACGCGGCGATCGTTGACGGTGATCTGGCCGGTGCGTTCGCTCGACGAGCGGTTCGCCGCCACCGTGTAGGTGAGCTGCGCCTCGCCCTGGCCGTTGTCAGGCGCGACGGTGATCCAGGAGGCGTCGGCCTTTGCGTTCCACGTGCACTCGCGGTTGGTGGTGACGGTGAGGCGGCCCGTGCCCCCGTCGTGATTCATGCGTGGCGGCTGACTGACCTGGACGCTGCATCGCACCACGGGCGTGGGCGACACGACGGTCGTGGAGGTTTCAGACGACGAGCCGCACGCGGACGCGGTCGCGGCCATCAGCAGCACCGCCAGCAGCCGTCGCCATCTCCATGCTCCAGGTTCGTCGTTCCGCCGGCTCATTGCCACCCGGGATCGAATGTAGCAACCAGACGACGATGGGGGAAGCAGTACTTTATGTTGAGCTCAAACTGATGTGCTGCAAAGCCCTTGTGCAGCGGGCAGTCTGCGGGGCGCTGGATTTCAGCCACGGCCACGGAGACACCGCAGCTGTGGCTTCGCGCGTTCAGCGCAGCAGTGCCGCCGCGAGCGCAGCAAGCGCGATCGCGAGTGCGCCTGCGCCGGCGACGAGTGCCAGGGTCGTCGTGCGCTGGAGGCGCGCGTGGATGGCCTGCAGCTGCTCGAGCGGCGAGCCGCTCGCGTACTCCGGATCGAGCAAGGTCTGGCGCATGACGCGGCGACCTGCCATCACGTCCTGGATGCCGCGCTCGAGATGCCGGTGGTGGATCTGCTTCGACGCATCTGGTCCCGGCTCCGCCGCGGCGGCGAGCGCCCCCTTCAGGACGGCGTTGCGGATATCGCCGCCGCTGACGGGATACGCCTCGGCGAGTGCGCGGAAGTCGACGTCGTCGGCCAGCGGCGTCAGGGTGGGATGCAGCTGGACGCGCCAGATCTGCTCGCGTTCCTCCAGGCCCGGCATCTCGAACAGCACATGCGTGCGGATCCGCCGCTCGAACGCGGGGTCGAAGTTCGCGGCCATGTTCGTCGCGAAGATGACGACGCCGTCGAAGGCCTCGAGCTCCTGCAGCAGCACGTTGACGACCGTGTTGGCCTCGCGCTGGAAGCCCTGATCGACGGAGCCCGAGCGCCGGGAGGCGATGGCGTCCGCCTCGTCGAAGAAGAGCACCGCGTGCTCCTGGCGCGCCAGCCGGAACACCTCGCTGACGTTCTTCGACGTCTCGCCCATCCACATCGACTCGAGCTCGGCGTAGCGCACGAGCAGCAGCCGGCGCCCCAGCGCATGCGCGATGGCTTCCGCGCAGATCGTCTTGCCGGTGCCGGACGGGCCGGCGAAATTGAACGCGAGCGCCAGGCCGGTGCGGTGCCGTTCGCCCAGGCCCCACCGGTTGAAGATGAGATCGTGGCTGGTGAGCTGCGCCAGCGTCTCGTCGAGCGCGCGCCGCGTCGCCTCGGGCAGGACGACGTCGTCGAACGTGCGCCGCGGGATGACCGACTCGACCGCCTTCCGGGCGTTCGACAGTCCGAGAGCGCGCAACAGGGGGTTGGCCACGTCTGAATCGGTGAGCTGCGCTTCCATCGTACCGCACGCGGCACGTTGCCTGGCCCGATCGGACCGTGCGATGCTGCCGCATGCCGTCCTCCCTCGTGCGTGACGCCGACCGGCAGCTCATCGATCGGGAGCGCGCCGCGCTGGACGCGCTGCGCGCGGTCCTTGCCGCCGCCGGCGCGGCGGTCGAGTCGATCGAGGCCCTCGACCGCTCCATCCGCCAGCTCGACGGCCTGTTCCTCCTGGTCGTCGCCGGCGAGTTCAACTCCGGCAAGAGCGCGTTCATCAACGCGCTGCTCGGCCAGCCGCTGCTCGAAGAGGGCGTGACCCCGACGACCGCGCAGGTCCAGCTGCTGCAGTACGGCGAGACGCGCTCGCGCGTCGAGCAGTCGCCGCACCTGCACGTCGTCACGGCGCCGGTCGGGCTGCTGCGCGACATGCATCTCGTCGACACGCCCGGCACCAACGCCGTGATCCGGGAGCACGAGGCGATCACGTCCGCGTTCCTCCCGCGCGCCGATCTGGTGCTGTTCGTGACCTCCGTGGACCGGCCCTTCACCGAGAGCGAGCGGCAGTTCCTGACCGGCATCCGCGAGTGGGGCAAGAAGATCGTGATCGTCCTCAACAAGGTCGATCTGATCGAGACCGCCGAGGCGCTTCAGCAGGTGGTGGCGTTCGTCGCGGAAGGGGCGCGGCGCTTCCTCGGCGTCGAGCCGGACATCTTTCCGGTCAGCTCCCGTCTCGCGCTGCGGGCGAAGACCGGGCAGCCGGAGCTGCTGGCGGCCAGCCGGTTCCAGGCGCTCGAGGCGTATGTCTTCGGGCGGCTCGACGAGCGGGAGCGGCTGCGACTGAAGCTCGCCAACCCGCTCGGCGTCGGACGGGCGCTGGCGCGCCGCTACCTCGAGGTCGTGACCGGGCGGCTCGACCTGCTGCGCGACGATCTGGCGCTGCTGGAGGACGTCGAGCGGCAGCAGGCCGTGCACCGGGAGGACATGCGGCAGCAGTTCGAGGCCCGGATGTCGGCCATCGACAACGTCCTGCTGGAGCTCGAGAGCCGCGGCCATGCCTTCTTCGACGAGATGCTCCGGATCGGGCGCGTGTTCGACCTGCTGAACCGGTCCCGGGTGCAGGAGGGCTTCGAGCGCGAGGTCGTCGGTGACGCGCCGGCGGAGATCGAGCGGAGAGTGTCGGAGCTGGTCGACTGGCTCGTCTCGACCGACCTGCGGCAATGGCAGCAGGTCACGATGCACATCGCACGGCGCCGCGAGCAGTACCGCGAGCGGATCGTCGGCGATCCGGAGATCGCGTCGTTCCATCTCGAGCGCAGCCGGCTGCTCGAGTCGGTCGGCCGGGACGCCCAGCAGGCGGTCGAGAGCTTCGATCGCCGCCGCGAGGCCGCGGCGCTCGCGGATCGCGCGCGGAACGCCGTGGCCGCCGCGGCGGCCGTCGGCGCCGGCGCGCTCGGGCTCGGCGCCATCGTCACGGCCGCGGCCAGCACCGCGGCAGCGGATGTTACCGGCATCCTGCTGGCGGGCGTGATCGCGACGCTGGGCCTGTACGTGATCCCGGCACGGCGGCGGAAGGTCAAACAGGAGCTCCGCGACAAGATCGCGCGGCTGCGCGAAACGCTGACGGGCGCCCTGCGCACGCACTTCGCGGCGGAGATGGAGCGCAGCACGATGCGGCTGCAGGACAGCATCGCGCCCTACAGCCGCTTCGTGCGCGCGGAGCAGCAGGCGCTCGCCGAGCGCCGCGACGGACTCCGGCAGCTCCAGGACGAGCTCGAGGCGCTGGAGCAGGAGGTGAAGGCGATCGCGTGATCAGGTCTGATCAGGTCTGATCAGGTCGGATCAGGTCGGATCAGGTCGGATCAGGTCTCGTCCGCGCGCGTTTGAGAGCGCGGACGGATCAGGTCCCGCCTCAGCCCGCGTGCATCGTTCGCGGGCTTCGGCGGATCAGGTCTGCGCGCGACCGCGAACAGCTCTCGAGCGGTCGCGTCCGAATCGGACCTGACCATCAGATCTTCAGGAACAACTTCCGCTTGTACATCCAGTAGAGCACCAGCCAGTACATCGTCAGCACCACCGCGCCCTGCACGAGCGGCTCCCATCCCTCCCCGAACAGCGCGAACACGTCCTGTCCGAGGTGGATGCGGAACGACGAGACGATGAAGGGCTCCAGCAGGTGCGCGATCATGTACGCGGCGATCGAGTTCAGGCCGACGACCACCAGCGGGAACGCCCAGCGGCGATGGCCGCGCTGTTCGATGATCCAGCAGAAGAGCGCGAGCAGCAGGAAGCAGGCGCCGCCGCTGAAGAGCGTCCAGCCGGGCGTCCAGATCCGCTTCACGACCGGGACCACGCCGGCCCAATGTAGGACAGCGCCGGCCGCCAGACCGGCGGCGCCGGCCACGAGCAGACGCCGCATCGGGATGGCGGGCGCAGCGGCGCGGAGCCACCGGCCGGCGATGAGCCCCAGGATCATCGTGCCCAGGGTCGGAATGAAGCTGAGGGTCAGGTAGCCGCCGCGGTTGGCGATGAACGGCCGTTCGCGCGGGAACAGGTTCAGGAACCAGACGTCGAAGTCGTGCCCCAGGTTGGCGTTCTTGTTCCAGTGCGCCATGAGGCCCTGGTAGTGGTGCGGCCAGTCGGGCGGCACGCCGACCGCCTGGTAGTCGTAGCCGGCCGGGGGCAGCGGATACAGCGCCCACGCCAGCCAGTACCCGAACAGAATCACGCCGAGCGCGGTCCACTGCGTCCGCGCCGACCGGAGGCCGAGCAGGAACAGGAAGGGATAGCCCAGCCCGATCTGCGTCAGCGTGTCCTCGAACGTGAAGTTCGTCTGCGTGCTCCACATCGACCGCAGGAAGATGCCGAGGGCGATCAGCACCGCCGACCGCCACAGAGCGTGCAGGAACACGCGGGCCATCGGCTGGCCGGAGCGGATGCGCCGCGCGAGCGAGTACGGCAGCGCGACACCGACGAGGAAGGAGAAGCCCGGCTGAATCAGGTCGTGCAGCGACAGCCACGCCCACTGCACGTGCGTCTGCTGCGACGCGAGCAGGGCGAGCAGCCGGCTGCTCGGGAAGTTCGCGGCCACCTCGGCGAGCCGCAGCACCTCCGCCATCATCAGCAGCATCACCAGGCCGCGGAACGCGTCGATCGCGACGTTGCGGCCGGGGACGACGGGGGCCGCGACCCCGTCCCGGACAGTTGCGGCAGGAGCAGTAAGCGTCATCAGTAGTAGCGGCGGGGCGTCAGCCCCGCCTCAACGCGCGACCGCGAGAAATCGGCGAGGGACGCGCGGACCCGATCCGTCCGCGCTCTCGAACCCGGCGCGGACGGGACCCGATCCGACC
>CAYUPN010000087.1:7511-15870 GCA_964446605.1 uncultured Bifidobacteriaceae bacterium
GACCCGATCCGTCCGCGCTCTCGAACCCGGCGCGGACGGGACCCGATCCGACCCGATCCGGCCTGATTAGACCCGATCCGACCCGATCCGACCCGATCCGACCTGATTAGACCCGATCCGACCCGATCCGACCCGATCCGACCTGATCAGACCTGCGCTGGCCTGATCGAACCCGTTCCGGATTTCTCGACGACGTCGATCTGCAGCTGCGGATCGGTCGCCGGAATATACGTCGTCGGCAGCCCCAGCTCGGCCCGGACGATGTTGCACCCCTGGGCGATGGCGCTGGCCTTGTAGAAGGCGATCTCCCGGTTGCAACCCTGCCGCCCGAACCCGCAGTCGCTGGAGACGATGAGCTGCTCCGGCGCGACGTAGCGCAGCGCGCTGCGGATCTCGGCCGCGACCTCCTCGGCGCGATCGGCCTGCAGCGTACGGTGGCTCACCGCACCGATGCAGATCTTCTTCGAGAGCGCCCCCTTGAACGGCGCCAGCAGCTCGAGGTCCTTCTGGTTGCGGTCCTTCATTTCGAGCGTCCACACGTCGCCGCGGCAGCGCTCGAGGTAGATCTCGATCGAGTTCCGGTAGCTCGTGTCCTCCATGACTCGCTGCATGTTCGGGTTGCCCCAGCACGTGTGGATCCACAGCTCGACGTCGTCCAGCCCCTCCACCTCCCGGTTGAACGCGTCGATGAGGAATTTCACCTCGTCGTGGTCCTTGCCGTAGGTGTTGGCCATGAAGTGGAACGTCGGCTCCTCGATCTGGATGACCGTGCAGCCGGCGTCCCGCAACGCCAGCAGCTCGCGGTTCATCGCCACCGCCATGTCCCAGATGACCTGGCGCTTGTCCTTGTACTTGTCCGTGTGGATGTCCAGGAAGAGCGCCATCACCTGCGAGGAGCACGTGCCGAACCGGACCGGCTTGCGTGACTTGCTCTGCGCGATTCGCCAGATCTTCGGATAGCCGAGCGGCCGATGCTCGATCGTGTCGACCACGTGCGGCCAGCGCCAGGCCGTGTAGATCTCGTTCAGCAGCGTGCCGGGTGGGTAGCGCAGCCACGGCGCCACCGTCTCTTCCGGCTGCAGCTCGTCGCCGGCGAACCCGGCCCAGCGCTGGATCGGATAGTGATGCCAGGCCCGGCCGGCCATGTCCTCGTCGCAGTGGTAGTCGCCGTGCGTGAGGATGTCGAGCCCGGCGCGTTCCTGGTCGCTCACGACCACGGCGAGCGCGTCCTGGAAGAGCTCGCGGAACCGGACGTCCAGCATGCACGTGTCGAGCGATTTCCCCCACATGCTGCGGTCGAACCAGCGTGGTCTCGGCCACGAGCCGGTCACGGTGGCAGGCAGGATGAGATCAGCGGTTGCGGTGAACATGTCGTCTCCCGGGCGCAGGATGCGCGTGCCGCCACACCATACACGAAGGCGTCCGGCTGGCGTCATTCCGCGCGAATTTCACGCGCGGCTCAGCTTGAAGGGGCCGGAGGCGGAGCGTATCATCGAAGACGCTTTTCTGAGTTCTCAATCCGGAACCCATCCGACAGGTGGGTTCCAGTTCTCTTGAAAGCGCTTCACGACCCCTTCAGGAGGCGCTGGATGGCCGATTCGCGCGCGGTACCCGGACAGGATCTGCTTCGCCGCATCTGCGGCGAGTACCTGGAGATGCCCGGTCTGCTGCTGACGCCCGCACAGGCGCAGCGGCTCTGGGCGCTCGATGCCCCGACCTGCTCGCATGCACTGAACTACCTGGTCGAGGCCGGTTTCCTCGTCCGCCAACGCGACGGGAAGTACGGTCGCGCGACGGACGCCGTCGTCTCGCCTCCCGTTCAGATGGTGAAGGCGAGCCTGCCGTCTGCCCGCCGGGGCAGGATGCTGGCCTGATACATACGCGATGACCCCCGCGCGGAGGCTCGCCTGGAGCCTCCGCGGCGGAACCCGCGGGCAGCCCGCCCACGGCCTCCTCCCCGAACCGTCTGCCGGCCCTCCGTTCCGGGTGTGCCTCGATGCCGCGATCCGGGGAAAATGGAGGGCACGGTCCAGCCGGATCGGTGAGGAGCGCCCTGCATGGTCATCCACGAGCTGCCCGAATCCGAGTGCCGCGACCTGCTGCGCCGGAACCACGTCGCGCGGCTGGCCTGCGTTCGCAAGGACCAGCCGTATGTGGTGCCCATCCAGTTCGATTTCGACGGCGAGCATCTCTACTTTTTCGCCACGCTCGGGCAGAAGATCGTCTGGATGCGGGAGAACCCGCACGTCTGCGTCGAGGTGGAAGAGATTCGGGACAAGTACAACTGGGCGACCGTGATCGCGTTCGGGCGCTATGAAGAGCTGCGGGAGCCGGCGTACGCGGAGGCGCGCTCGAAGGCGATGGCGCTGTTCGGGCAGCGGTCCGCGTGGTGGCTGCCGGGCGCCGCCCGGTTCGGCACGGCCGAGCACCACGTGCCCGTCCTGTTCCGCGTCCGCCCGACCCGCGTGACCGGCCGGTGCGCGACGCGTGACTGAAGGACACGCCCGGTGACAGCAAGCCCGATGTCGACGACAGCCATGGTCCCGCCGGATCTCGCCGCGTTCCAGCCGGCGGTGGCGCGCTGGTTCGCCCGCGCGCTCGGTGCGCCCACGCCGGCGCAGCGGGGCGGGTGGGCCGCCATCCGCGCGCACCGGGACACGCTCATCGCCGCCCCGACCGGTTCGGGCAAGACGCTCGCCGCGTTCCTCATCGCCATCGACGACCTGCTGCGCGAGGCGCAGACCGGCCCGCTTCCCGACGAGGTGCGGGTGATCTACGTGTCCCCGCTCAAGGCGCTCAGCACCGACATCAACCGCAACCTCGCCGCGCCGCTCGACGGCATCCGGCAGGCCGGCCGCGCGCTCGGCGTCGACCTGCCGCCGGTCACCACCGCCGTGCGCACCGGCGACACGACGTCCGCGGCGCGCGCGGCGCTGCTCCGGACGCCGCCGCACATCCTGGTGACGACGCCGGAGTCGCTGTATCTGATGCTCACGGCCGAGCGGAGCCGCCGGTGCCTCGAAACGGTCCGCACGGTCATCGTCGACGAGATCCACACGGTCATCGGCACCCGGCGCGGCGCGCATCTGGCGCTCACCCTGGAGCGGCTCGCCGCGGTGGCGCGTCAGCCGTTCCTGCGGATCGGCTTGTCCGCGACGCAGCGGCCGATCGAGGAGGTCGCGCGCACGCTGGTCGGCACGCGGCGCGTGAGTCCGGCGGGGCTCGCCGACTGCGCGATCGTCGACGAAGGGCACCGCCGCGAGCTCGACCTGGGCCTGGAGATCCCGGGCTCGCCGCTGGAAGCGGTGATGGCGCACGAGCTGTGGGACGAGGTCTGCGACCGGCTCGCCGTGCTGATCCGCGAGCATCGCAGCACGCTCGTCTTCGTCAACACGCGCCGGCTCGCCGAGCGCCTCGCGCGGCATCTCTGCGAGCGGCTGGGTGAGGACGCCGCCGCCGCGCACCACGGCAGCCTGTCCAAGGAACGCCGTCTCGACACGGAAGAGCGGCTGAAGCGCGGCGCGCTGCAGGCGGTCGTCGCGACCGCCTCGCTGGAGCTCGGCATCGACATCGGCCACGTCGACCTCGTGTGCCAGCTCGGATCGCCGCGCCGCATCGCCACGCTGCTCCAGCGCGTCGGCCGGGCCGGCCATACGGTGCACGGCACGCCGAAGGGGCGGCTGTTCCCGCTGACGCGCGACGACCTCGTCGAGTGCACCGCGCTGCTCCGCGCCGTGCGCCGCGGCGACCTCGACGCGGTGGTCCCGTACGACGCGCCGCTCGACGTGCTGGCGCAGCAGATCGTCGCGGAGTGCGCGTGCCAGGACTGGGCGGAAGACGATCTCTACGACCTGCTGCGCGGCGCATGGTCGTATCGCGACCTCGGCCGCCGCGACTTCGATGCCGTCGTCGAAATGCTCGCGAACGGGTTCACGACCCGCCGCGGCCGCCGCGGCGCGCTCGTGCACCGCGACGAGGTCCGCCGGCGCCTGCTCGGACGCCGCGGCGCGCGCCTGACGGCGCTCACGTCCGGCGGCGCGATCCCCGACACGGCCGACTATCGGGTGCTGCTCGAGCCCGAGGATCTGTTCATCGGCACGCTGAACGAGGACTTCGCAATCGAGAGCGCCGCGGGGGATGTCTTCCAGCTCGGGAATCATTCCTGGCGCGTGCTGAGCATCGGGTCCGGCACGGTGCGTGTCGCCGACGCGCACGACGCGCCGCCGACGATTCCGTTCTGGTTCGGGGAGGCCCCGGCACGCAGCGACGAGCTGTCGGCGGAGGTGAGCCGGCTGCGCGCGGACGTGGAGGCCCTGGCCGCCGATCCAGCGGTCCTGCGCGCGCGGCTCGTGCAGGAGGCCGGCATTCCCGAGGGGGCGGCCGATCAGATCGCCGCGTACCTGGGCGAGTCGCTGCGGATGCTGGGCGCGCTGCCGACGCAGGACGCGCTCGTGCTGGAGCGGTTCTTCGACGAATCGGGCGGCATGCAGCTGGTCCTGCACGCGCCGTTCGGCGCCCGCGTCAACCGCGCCTGGGCGCTCGCGCTCCGCAAGCGCTTCTGCCGGCAGTTCAACTTCGAATTGCAGGCGGCTGCCACCGATGACGGGCTGCTGCTGTCGCTCGGGCCGCAGCACTCCTTTCCGCTGGCCGACGTCTTCCGGTACCTCCACCCGAACACCGTGCGCGACATCCTCGTGCAGGCGTTCCTGGATGCGCCGATCTTCCAGACGCGCTGGCGCTGGAATGCGGCGATCGCGCTCGCGATCCCGCGCATGTCGGGCGGCCGCAAGGTGCCGGCCCAGATCCAGCGGATGCAGGCCGAAGACCTGCTCGCCGCCGCGTTCCCGGACGCCGCGGCCTGCCTGGAGAACATCCCCGGCGATCGGGAGGTGCCCGATCACCCGCTGGTGAACCAGACGGTCCGCGACTGCCTCGAGGAGGCGATGGATCTGCCGCAGCTCTCGGCAATCCTGTCGCGCATCCACGGCGGCGGCATCCGGTGCGTCGCGCGCGACACGTCGGAGCCGTCGCCGCTGTGCCACGAACTGCTCACCGCGCGGCCGTACGCGTTCCTGGACGATGCGCCCCTCGAGGAGCGGCGGACGCGGGCGGTCCGGACCCGGCGCGCGACCGAGCCGGCGCGCGGCGGCGGCATGGGGATCGTCGACGCCGCGGCCATCGCGCGTGTGAACGAGGAGGCGTGGCCGGATCCGCGCGACGCCGACGAATTGCACGACGCGCTGGTCTCGGCAGGCTGCTTCACGGCTGCGGAGACGGAACGCGTTCCCGGATGGCTCGTCTGGCTGGACGATCTGGCCGCGCAGGGACGCGCCACACGCGTGTCGGCCGCGGTGCTCGACATTCCGCTCTGGACGGCCGCCGAACGGCTGCCGGAGCTGCGAGCGATCCATCCGGACGCGCGAATGGAGCCGCCGATCGACCCGCCAGCGGCACGTGCCGCCGTGGCGTGGACGCGCGAGGCGGCGCTCGCCGAGCTGCTGCGCGGCCGGATGGCGCTTGCCGGTCCCGTCGACGCGGTTGCCGCGGGCGCGGCGCTCGGCGTCAGCGAGGCCGATGCGCTGGGCGCGCTCGTCGCTCTCGAATCCGACGGCGCGGTGTTCCGGGGGACGTTCTCGCCGGGCGCGGGGGAGCAGTGGTGCGACCGGCGGCTGCTGGCGCGCATGCACCGGCTCACGCTCAACCGGCTGCGCGCGGAGATCGAGCCGCTCTCGCCGGCGGCGTTCATGCGGTTCCTGCTCGCGTGGCAGCACCTGACGCCGGAGACCCGGCTGTCGGGTCTCGAGGGGTTGCGGGTCGTCCTGTCGCAGCTCGATGGCTACGAGCTGGCGGCCGGCGCCTGGGAGCGGCACGTGCTGCCGGCCAGAGTCGCCGGCTACGACCCGTCGATGCTGGACATGCTGTGCTTCAGCGGCGAGGTCGCCTGGGCGCGACTCTCCGGCGGCGCGCGGTCGGCC
Source organism: uncultured Bifidobacteriaceae bacterium (assembly GCA_964446605.1). Taxonomy (GTDB): domain Bacteria; phylum Acidobacteriota; class Vicinamibacteria; order Vicinamibacterales; family JAENWD01; genus JAENWD01. The sequence continues at coordinate 13,487 of CAYUPN010000087.1, forward strand.
GCCCGGCTGGCCGGCGCGAAGCGCCCGCTGCGCTCTACGCCCGTGGCCATTTTCCCGCGCGAGCACTGGGATGTCTGGACGTCAGTGGACAACGAGGCGGACGCCGCCGGCGCGCAGCCGGACGGCGATGCGGCGCGCGTGCTGGATCTGCTCGCCTCGCGCGGCGCGCTGTTCGCGCACGAAATCGGCGCGGCGCTCAACATGCGGGCCGAGGCCGTGCGCGCGGCGCTGGCGGAGCTCGCTGCTGCGGGGCGCGTGACGTCGGATGGCTTCGACGGGCTGCGCGCGATGATTCGCCGAACCGGCGGCAATCCGCGAGCCCACCTGCTGCGCCGCGGGGCGGGTGGGCGTGTTGCGGGCGGGCGCTGGGCGGTCGTCGAGCGGACGCGAATCTCCGGTCTGGCGCGAGAGGCAGCCGTCGAAGTGCAGGCCGCCGCGCTGCTGCGGCGCTACGGCATCGTCTTCCGGCGGCTCCTCGCGCGCGAGCCGCACGTCGCGCCCTGGCGCGAGCTGGTCGCGGTGTTCCGCCGGCTCGAGGCGCGCGGCGAGATCCGCGGCGGACGGTTCGTCCACGGCATGTCGGGCGAGCAGTTCGCCCTGCCCGAAGCCGTCACCGCGGCGCGGGAGATCGGGAAGACGTCGTCAGCCGGTCAGGACGTGGTCGTCTGCGGCGCCGATCCGCTGAACCTCGCCGGCATCATCGACGCCGGAGAGCGTGTGCCGGCCGTCGCGAGTGCCCGAATCGTCTGGCGCGACGGCTGTGCGGTGGTCGAGCGCGGCGCGGTTGTCCGGGCGGCGAGCTGACGTCGCCCGTGCACCTAACCTGACTGGTCCTTCCCGTCCAGCCTCGCCGCCATCGCCTCGAATCCCGGCGCCGGTCCGGTCCAGTGCAGCGCGTCGACCTCGCAGGGGATGTCGACGTCCGTCCGCAGCGTCGCGAGATCGCGGAAGAGGAACGCGTGCTCGCGGTTCGCCGCCAGCGTCCGCGCCAGCGCCGCCGCGTTCGCGGCGTTGACCTTCCACTCCGTGACGTCTTCCGGAATCTGTTCGAGGTGGCGGAACTTCGCGAGCACGGCCGCCGCGGATTTCTGGCCCCACCCCTTCAACCCGGGATAGCCGTCGGCCGCGTCGCCGACGAGCGCGAGCCAGTCGGGGATGGACGCCGGCGGCACGCCGTACTTCGCGGCGACCCCCTGTTCGTCCAGGACCACGCGCGTGCGGCGATTCAGCTGCACGACGCGCGCGCCGCGGACGCATTGCGCCAGGTCCTTGTCGGGTGAGCAGATGACGACCTGCTCCACGCGCGGATCGCGCGAAGCCGCCGCCGCGGCCGTCGCCAGCGCATCGTCGGCTTCGTACTCGACCATCGGCCAGACGACGAAGCCGGCGGCGGTGAGGGCGTCCTCGAGGAGCGGGAACTGGGCGAGCAAATCGGGCTCGACGCCGGCGCTGGTCTTGTAGCCGGGCCAGAGCCGGTTCCGGAACGACTCGATGACGTGGTCGGTGGCGACGCCGATGTGGGTGGCGCCGCCGGTGACCATGCCGAGCAGGGACTGCACGACGCCGCGGACCGCGCCGACCTCGCGGCCGTTCGCATCCTTCCGCGACGGGACGGCGTAGTAGTGCCGGAACAGCTCGTAGGTGCCGTCGACCAGGTGGACGTTCACCGCACGCACCCCTTCGCGCGCCCGCTCCCCGCGCAGCCTGCCCAGGTGCGCGCCGCGATCGCGCCTCATCGTACATCAGCGTCGCCGCTCCGGCGTTCGGGCGCTCCGGCTGACGGACCGCGCGTTCCGGTTGCTTTGAGGTCCAAGGTGACGGGCCACGGCCGCGGCGGCGTGCAGTTGATGTATGCTGGCCGGTACGATGCCAGCTCGGCGGACGCGCAAGGCCGCGGTCAAGGCGGCAACCGGGGTGCGGAAGGCTGCCCCGGCGCCATCGGTGCAGGACATTCCGCTCGACGAGGCGCTGCAGTTCATGCGCGTGCTGTGGGCGACCATGCATGCGCTGCAGAAGGCGTCGAAACGGATGACCCGCGAGCTGGGCGTGACCGGACCGCAGCGGCTGGTCATGCGAGTCATCGGCCTCAGCCCCGGACTCTCGGCGGGACGGCTTGCCGCCACTCTGCACCTGCACCCGAGCACGCTGACTGGTGTCCTGCAGCGGCTCGTCCGGCAGGGCCTGATCACGCACGGCACCGACCGCCGGGATCGGCGCCGTTCGGTGCTGCACCTGACCGCGGCGGGGGAGCGGCTCAACGCGAAGATGACGGGCACCGTCGAGTCGGGGGTTCGGTCGACGCTGCGCAGCCTGCCGGCCCGCGACCAGGCGGCCGCGCGCGCGGCGCTCGCGTCGCTGGCGAACCGGCTGGAGTCGCCGGGCGC
>CAYUPN010000088.1:0-5952 GCA_964446605.1 uncultured Bifidobacteriaceae bacterium
GCGCGGTTGACGAACCAGGGGCCGTCGGGCACCTCGCCGAGCGTGTTGACGTTCCGTGCCGGACGGTGCAGATCGGGATCGCCGGGGTTCGCGAACAGGTTCAGCAGCAGGTCGAAAGACAGGTCGACCTCGTAGCGCGTGACCCCCGAGGCGTCCTGCGAGAGGACCTCGCGGCGCAGCGGGTCGTCCGGGCGGAAGCGGGGCGTGCCGGCCGACGGAACCGTGACGGCGGCCGCCGCGCAGAGAACAGCCAGCACGGCGGCCCGCGCGGCGGCACGCGGTGCGAACCAGGCAGCCATCAGAACGCCGCGCCTCCGCCGATGCTGAGCCGCCAGCCTTCGTCGCCGCGCGCCAGGTCGACGCGCAGCGGTGTGGTGTCCGGGCCGTGGAAGCGGATGCCGATGCCGTAGTCCTTCCGCAGATCGGAGAGGTCGAGGTCGCCCCGCCGCGAGACGACCTTGCCGGCATCGACGAAGAGCGCCATCTCGACGAGCTGTCCGGCGGTCCAGCGGTACTCGCCCGAGAGCAGCAGGCGATGCCGGTCGCGGAAGCGCCAGCTGTGATAGCCGCGCAGCGTCGATCCGCCCCCGAGCGACGGCAGCATGAAGAACGGGATCGCGTCTCCCTCGCCCACATCCGTCGTCGTCACGAGCCCGCGCAGCGCGACGATCCAGTGGGCGCGCGCGATCGGGATGAGCTGCACGGCTTCGAGCTCGGTCTGCCTGAAGCTTGCGGGCCCGCCGGCGGCGCGGTCGCCGAACGTGGACCATTCGACGCGGTAGAGCCCGCCGCGCGTGCTGTAGTCCGGGGCGTCGCGCGTGTCGGCCTGGAGCGAGGCGCGCAGGATGCCGTACGTCGTGTCGTCGCCGGTTGCCAGCGCGACGAGCCGGTCCGACGGGTTCAGCCAGCGCACGTTGGCGTCGAGCCGCTCGAGGGCGACGCCCGCCGAGACGTCGCGTGTCAGGTGCACGTCGCTGGCGAGACCGATCGTCGTCGGCGTGAAGACGAAGCGCGTGTCGCGCGCGTCCCGGAGCGTGCCGCCCGGCTCGAAGAACCGCACGCGCGGCGCGTCCATCCAGCGCACGTACGTCGCGAGGCTGACGCGGTCGCGAACGGGATCGGGGAAGCGGAAGCCGGCCTCGAGCAGGCGGTAGTCGCGGATCGAGATGCCGGCCCGCGCGGTGAAGCGTGCGGTGTCGCCGGCCGGCAGATCCGCCCCCGCGCCCACGGCGACGCGGCCGCCGGAGTAGATCGTGCCCGCCCAGGCATAGACCGGACCCGGCGGTGCGAAAATCCGGTGCGTGATCCGCTCCGCGCGCGTGGGCTCCGGCTTGCGGAGGTTCGCGGCCTTCTCCGCCTGGAGCCGCGCAATCTCTTCCTCGCGCGTCTCCTGTGCCGACAGCGGGGCGGAAAGGCAGAGCATGAGCGCGGCGCCGAGGGCGAGCTGCGCCGTCATCTGTTGCGCCACCCGGTGTGAGCGCCGCCTCAGCCCCTTCATGATTGTCTCTCCAGATTCCGCCCCTCCTGCCGCGCCGGACAGTCTCGACGATAATCGGCTGGTTGTGCCAGTGCAAACCTCAGACCCGACCGTACGTCCGCATGTCTGTTGACTCGTCCGTCGCCGGTCCAGCCCGGCCGCGCGTCCGGACCATCACCGCCGGCGTGCCGCTGGGATCGCTGGAAGATCCCCGGCCGCTCGAGCGTGCGCTCGCCGACCTGGCGGCCGCGAGCCGGCGGTTCTCCGATGCCGGGTGGGAGGTGCAGACCGTGCGGGTGGCCCTGCCGCCGCTCCTTGCGAGCGGGTCCGGCGGGGAACGCGCGGCCGCGATCGAGCCGCTGCGCCGGATCGACGCCCTCGCCCGGAATGCGGCGGCCCTGGTCTCGATCGGCCCCGTCCTGCGCGACGACCGCGAGGCGCCCGATCTGGCGGACTGGGCCGTCGATCTCGTCCACGCGACCGACGCGCTCTTCTTCAGCGTCGACGTGGCCCGGGGCGCGACGGTCCGGCGCGGGGCGGCGTCCACGGCGGCTGCCGTCGTGCGGGCCCTCGCCAGCGCGCAGCCGCAGGGGCTGGCGAACTTCCGGTTCTCGGCCGCGGCGGGCGTTCCCGCCGGCACGCCGTTCTTCCCGGTGGCGTTCCACGAGGGACCGCCGTCGCTCGCCATCGCGCTCGAGTCCGCGGCGGTGGTGGGCGAGGCCTGTCGCGAGATCGCGGACGGCGGCGGCGGCCAGGATCCCGGCGACGTCATCGCGCGGGCGCTCGAGCGGGTCATCGAGCCGGCGGCCCGGATCGGCGAGGCCTGCGCACGCGAGTCAGGACGGACATGGCTCGGCGTCGATCCGTCGCCCGCGCCGGGGCTCGACCGCAGCATTGGCGCGGCCATCGAGACGCTGAGCGGCGTGCCGTTCGGCGCGCCGGGCACGCTCGACGCGTGCGCGACGATCACCGGCGCGCTCAGACGCCTGGACCTTCGCACGTGCGGCTACGCCGGGCTGATGCTGCCGGTGCTGGAAGATGCCGTGCTCGCGCGCCGTGCCATCGAAGGCCGGTTCACCGCCCGCGACCTGCTGTCGTTCTCCGCCGTCTGCGGCACCGGCCTCGACGTCGTCCCGCTGCCGGGGGAGGTCGAGGAGGACGAGCTCGCGCGGCTCATCATCGACGTCGCCGCGCTCTCCGCGCGCCTCGGCAAGCCGCTCTCGGCGAGGCTGCTGCCGGTCCCGGGCGTCCGCGCCGGCGAGCCGGTCACCTTCGACAACCCGCTGCTCGCGGATTGCGTCCCGTTATCGTAGGGCCGGACTTCAGTCCGGCCATGCGGACGCAGGGCCGAACTTCAGTTCGGCCAGACGCGCCCGCAACGCGGGCGGGGACCTGATCCATCCGCCGTCGCCCTCCTCTGCCCTTCCGGGCTACGGAGGCAAGTTGGTCCTACTGCACGATCGTGATCGTCGCGTCGCGCGAGGCGCTGGCAGTCCCCGCCGTGATCTTGACCCGCAGCGTATATACGCCAGGCTCAAGGGCAGAGACCGGAATGCTCCACACCTGCTTCACGCGCCCTTTCAGGTCGCGAGGCGGGAGCGGAAGCGGTGCGCGCGCCAATGACGTCCCACCCGCCAACAGTTCGAGAGTCGCGGTCGGGTCCGATGCGGCGATGAGACTGATGAGCAGGGCGACAGTCCCCGCCGGCGTCCGGGGAATCGGTCGTCCCAGATTGGGATATGCGAGCACTGTTCCCACCACCAGCGGATTGTTCCCGTCGCCCGCATCGGCTGGCTCGGTGTGATCGACGACGACGAGACTGCTGACTGCCAGGCCGGGCTGGCTGATTGGAACGTCGAAGGGTGTGCGTGTGACGCCGGTTCGTCTCGCGAGCGCATCGTACACGCCGGTTTCCACGACGTACTCGCCGGGGTCGAGTGTTGAAGTCCGATAGAACAGCACCAGTCCGGCCTGCGTCCCGGGCAAATCCGACACTCTGCCGTCGAGTACGTAGGGTTGGCTGTCCTTTCGCACCACTTCACCGTGTGCGGTCTTCGTCAGCGCGACGATCGCGAACTGTGCGTGGTAACGGCCATCGCTAGTGCTAAAGGAAAGCGCGTCGCCGGCCGTGGCCACGAGCAGGGCCACGCGTGTCCCGGTGGGCTCCGGAAAGGTGAACACGCCTGCCTGCACGGGGATGTCGGCCGGCGGCGGCGACTTCGCCAGCGCGGCGAGTGCCGGTCCTTCGTACGTCAGGATTGGAAACGAGGGTGTCGCAGGGCTGGCCAGGTAGCCCGAGCGACTCCGGACGCTTACCCTGCGTCCGGGGACGGTGACTTCGACCGTGCGCCACTCCCCGTTCAGCTCCGCGTTGCGGGGGTGATAGCTAACCAGATAGTAGTGCCGCCGATCGGCGTTCAGCAGCATGACTTTTGCCGCGAGGTCATTCGTGTTGTTCACGATCAGTCCGCCCGTGGAACTGGCCAGCGTAGCCAGACCCACGGCGGGGTCCGCTCGGAGCAGGTCTTCATTCCGTTCGAGGTCCCTGGTCCACGCTCCACCGCCGCGACGGCGGTCGTCGGCACTGAGCGCGCCGATATCGTTGATCTGCCGGGCGACCTCTGCGTTCTTGCTGTGGACGCGAAGACCGGCGGCATCCACCGAATACACCGTCACGTTATAGCGGTTCGCGGTCGCGATAACGGATTCGAACTTCGACGCGACCGCCGGCGGCAATGCGAGCGCTTCGGCAAAGAAGATCACTGTCTTGCGGCCGGGTAGCGGTCCGAGCGATGTGATCAGCGCGAGGAGCGCATTGAGGGTCGCATGGCCCTGCTGATCGCGGTCCAGAGCTTCGAACGTCCGCTCCATGATCTCGGCCATCTTGATCGGGCCGTAGACGGGATCGCGGACCGTATCCGGTTGTCGATCGATGAGGCGCTGCGTTTGAAGATCGGCCGGGCCCTGGAACTCTGCTGAAGCGGTCGGCGACGCGGCCGGATGGGTATCCCCGATGCCGCCTGTCGGCTTGAGGAGATCGCGGCGCTCGAACTTGGACGTTACGCGCGTGGTCGCCTCCTCAATCGCGCGGCGGACAGCGTCCTGGTTGTTGGTATAGGTCTGCAGCGTGACAAGGGACAGGTCGCTGACGAAGACGCCCGTGTAGTCGGTCGCGTTCGTGCCGGCGACATAGGCCATTGCGGCCTCGCTCGCGGCCGCGCGAGCCTCGGGCGACAGTCGATCGAAGAGCAGCGCGACGAACGCCGGGTGGTCAGTGGGGGTGGAAGTTCCGGCTTGCGCGGAAACCTCAGGCTCACCGGACGTGCGCTCCGCAGGAGGCGCGCTCGGGGAAGGCTTCCTGGGCGCGCCGACCCATCGCGCGTCGACGATGGTCTGAGCCACACCATCCTCGAGAACCGTGAAGTCGTCACTGGTAAGTGTGGACACCAACCGGCCATCGCGATCGCGCACGACGACGTCGAGGACTACGGCCGCGGTCGTTGCGCCAAAACGCACGGGCGGGTCCGGCTCCTGGGCGTGATGGCCGCCCATGCGCGTGGCGACGAGCACTGCGAACACGCACTGCCACATCGATCGTCGCGACGGGAACACGCAAGAGCTCATGAATCTTGCTCCTCAGGAATCTTGGGCACCTTAGCACTGTCCACGACAGCGCGCCAGTGACCTCCCTCCGCCTCGTTGTCGAGTTCAGCAGGTCTCTAAGTCGAGTGTAAGTCCAAGATACGTGCGTTGCACACAGAGTGCCCAGGGTCCCTTGATTAGCTGCGCTCAAGTGTGGACCACATATTCGCGTTTACCAATTGCTCGCCTATGGAGGTCATTTATGAAGAAGCCTACGTTGGATACCAGCGTGAACATTGCCATACTCGTGACCTGTCTAGTGACAGTCAGTGTGGTTCTCGACCGCTATCGCACTGGAGCTTTGTCGGCGGTGCCTTCCTCCCCCCAGGACATATTGGCTGAAGGGCAGAACGCGCCGAGTCTGGCGGGCGTGGACTATGGCCGACAGTCGTCGACTCTCCTCCTGTTTCTCAATAGCTCGTGCCGCTTCTGTACGCAGAGTATGCCGCTCTATCAAACGCTCTCGAAGAACAAGAACAAGCGCAGTCCGACGCTCGTAGCTGTGAGCGTCGAAGCTCTCGAGGACACGCGGGCATATCTCGAGACGTACAACGTAAGAGTGGATGAGATCGTTGTTCACACGACGTCTGTCCCGACCCCCACGTTGCTGCTCGTTGATGAAGCGGGCGTTATTCGCAGGAGGTGGGTGGGGTGGCAGGATGACGCGGCATCGCGCGACCTCCTGCGTACGATTGGTCTCCAGCCGTAGCCGTCGAGGGTCAGTATGGACTACAGAATCGCCGCGGTACGGCGCATGATCGAGGGCGCTCCTGGCCAGCGCTGGCGAATGTCTGCCTTGTCCGAGGCGGTCCACCTTTCTGAAAACCGTCTGC
>CAYUPN010000088.1:6052-15867 GCA_964446605.1 uncultured Bifidobacteriaceae bacterium
CGCTGGCGAATGTCTGCCTTGTCCGAGGCGGTCCACCTTTCTGAAAACCGTCTGCGTGCCTTGTTCCGGCGTGATTGCGAGGTCACGCTGCGGGAGTACATCAAAGAGATTCGCTTCTCTTATAGCGCAGAGTTGCTGGTGAGCACGTACTTGAGTGTCAAAGAGATCGCTGGAAGGGTGAATCAACACCCGAGCCGATTCACCAAGGACTTTTCTGCAAGGTTCGGGCGGTCGCCCACCGTGTTTCGTGCGGCGAGTCGGCACGACATGGGGAGTACGAGCAAGTAGGTGGAATCCGCCACGGAATAGCCGCTGCCGCCAAGAAACGTGCCCTTGCAGGCGCGTGGCGATCAACTACACTCGCTTCCGTTGTCGTTGAAGTCGGGTGGAGAACCGTCGTGTTGAGACTAGCCTGGTCTAGGAGGTTGCGATGCGGCTGCGTCGGTCTATAGTGCGGCTCGTGTTTGTGCAGTGTATGGCGGCTGTCGTGCTCGTGCTCACGAGCCCTTCGAGTGCGTTTGCATGTGTCAGCTGTGTTACTTGTGGATCCCCTGGCAACAGGAGCGTGTGCATCGCAGGTGGACAGAGCTTTCTAACTTGCGGCACAATTAACACCTACTGCACGTTTCAGTGCGTCTGGCATGAACCAAGCGGATCGTACATTGTCTCGGATGTTAATTGCCAAGGATATTCAAGCTGCTCGCCGACCTGCTGGTCATGTTGTCCTGCTTAGAAGGCCCGCAATCAAGCCCGACATTGTTGGTTGTGAACGTGGAGCGACGATCGGGCTGACGTGGGCTATCCCGGATGCGAGTTGCTATCGGGTGGCCGATGCTCAGGTCGACTTCCGCTCGCAGTAATGACTCAGGCCTCCGGGCGCGCCGTCGGACCACCCCGTCAGCGACCTAGCCCTGGAACCAGTCAAGGTCCGGTGTGAATTCGCGAGTCAGACCCACCCTCTGTCCTACCAGCAATGCGAGAATGCGGGCCGGATCTCGTCGCGGATCTCCCGCATGCGCCCGATCGGCTGGCCGCGCGCGACCTCGCCAACGCTGGAGGTCCGGGCAGCGGCCAGCACGATCGTCTCCGTGCCCGGCGCGACCGGGCACGTGTCGCCGCACCCCATCGTGACGAGCAGCGTCACCTCGTCGGCGATCTCGGGCGTGAATGCACGCGGCCGCGCGTTCGACAGATCGATGCCGGCCTCGCGCATCACCTCGACGACCTCGGGATGCACGCGCGGACCCGGCGCCATGCCGGCGGAGATCGCGACGGCCTTCGCCCGGTCCGCTTCGTTCTTGAAGAACGCCGCCGCCATCTGGGATCGGCCGGCGTTCTGCACGCACGCGAAGACGACTCTGTTCATTCTGGCTCTGTTCATTCTGGCTCGCGAGACGATCCGTCCGCCGTCGCTTGTCGGCGAGGCGGGCGGGACCTGATCAGCCGGAGCCCGCGAACGCGGGCGAAGGCGAGACCTGATCGGACCCGATCCGACCCGATCCGACCCGATCCGACCTGATCCGACCCGATCCGACCAGCATGGCCGGACTGAAGTCCGGCCCTACATCTGCCGGCGTTACGCGCAGCACCCATCCCGCAGCACGCCGCCTTCGCAGCTGGTTTGCGCGCGCGGACGTAGGGCCGAACTTCAGTTCGGCCAGACGCGCCCGCGCTTCCCGGCCACGCGGGCGAGACCTGATCGGACCTGATCGGACCCGATCGGACCTGATCCGACCCGATCAGACCTGATCCGACCCGATCCGACCCGATCCGACCAGCATGGCCGGACGGAAGTCCGGCCCTACTTGCAGCATCCGTCTCCGCAGCATGCCGCCTTTTCGGCCGGCTTGCGCGCGCGGATGAAGGCGCTCGCGAAGCGACCCTGGACCTGCGGCAGCACCGCGTCGACGTCGACGCCGCTGTCCGTCAGCAGCGTGCGCGCGTCCTCGACGTCGTACACGCGCCACGGCTCGATCTCGACGTCCTCGAATCCCGCCGCCCGCAGCTTCGCCGCGTACTCGTCGTCGCGCAGCGCGCCGGCGACGCAGCCGATCCACAGCTCGACGTTCCGCCGGATCTCCGCCGGGACGTCGCCGCGAACGACGACGTCGGCGACGGCGAAGCGGCCGCCGGGCCTGAGCACGCGGAAGGCCTCGCGGAGCACGGCGTCCTTGTCGGTCGAGAGATTGATCACGCAGTTCGAGATGACGACGTCAACGGAGGCGTCCGGCAGCGGCACCGCCTCGATCGTGCCCTTGAGGAAGTCGACGTTCGTCGCGCCGGCGCGCTCCGCGTTCTCACGCGCGAGCGCGAGCATCTGGTCCGTCATGTCGACGCCGTACGCACGTCCCGTCGGGCCGACGCGCCGCGCGGAGAGCAGCACGTCGACGCCGCCGCCCGAGCCGAGGTCGAGCACCGTCTCGCCCTCTTCGAGCGCCGCGAGGGCCGTCGGGTTGCCGCAGCCCAGCGAGACTTCCAGCGCTTCGGCCGGCACATCGCCGGACTCTTCCGTCGAGTAGAGGCCGCCGGTTATCGGGTCGGGCCCGCAGCACCCGCCGCCGGGGGCACAGCCGCTCCGCTGCCCCGTGGCGATCTCGCCGTACTTGCGCCTGATCTCGTCCTGCAGTGTGGTGTCCGCCATGGGAGTGCTCCTGTTCGCTTCCCGTCTGTATGCGCCAATGCGAATACAGTGGACGATAGCGGACCCGTGATATATTCGTCAAGACAAATATTTGCCATGCCCGATATCCTCCAGCTCGAACGGCTCTTCAAGGCGCTGTCGGACGGCACGCGCCTGCGGATTCTCGGCCTGCTGCTGACAGGCGAGGTCTGCGTCTGCCACATCCACGAAGCGCTCGACATCCCGCAGCCGAAGGCCTCGCGGCACCTGGCGTATCTGCGGCGCGAAGGGCTGGTCGACACGCGCCGGGATGGGCTGTGGGTTTACTACCGGCTCGCGGAGCAGAGCGAGCCGATCCTCCGCGCGCTCGAGGACGCCGTGCGGCACGTCCTCGGACATGTCAACCAGGTGCGGCGCGATCAGAAGCGCCTGGCACGCCGGACCGGGTGCTGCATTCCCGAAACCGGCGGCACGCTGACGCTCTCATGCTGCGCGGATCCCTCGTAGGGCCGAACTTCAGTTCGGCCATGTCCGCCCGCGCTCTCGTCGCGGCGCGGGCGGGACCTGATCCGACCTGATCGCGCGACCGCGAGGCGGGGATCAGCGAGCGGGCGCGCGGACCTGATCAGACCTGATCCGACCTGATCCGACCCGATCCGACCCGATCCGACCGGCATGGCCGGACTGAAGTCCGGCCCTACGTCAAATCGGCATCGTCAGCGTCCGTTGTCAGTCTGGAACCGGCTTCCCGTTTGCTGGACACTGGAAGGAGACTACGCCTCAGTCGGCGCGTGCCGCGTACGGCGTCGCAACCTTCAGCACAGCAGAGACATGCAGAATCCGCACGGCTTCCGCCCCGCGCTCTTCCAGTCCTTCTGGATGGGCGGCTTCGAGTCCTCGTGTCACGTCAACCGCAACGGCGAACGCCTCGACATGCTCGCGGCGACGCAGCACGACCGTTTCGTCGACGAGGACTACGCGCGCCTCCGGTCCGAACGGCTCGGGACGGTTCGCGACACCGTGCGGTGGCACCGCATCGAGCGCGCGCCGGGCGAGTACGACTTCAGCTCTGTCAAGCCCTACGTGCGCGCCGCGCGCCGGCACAAGATGGAAGTCATCTGGGACCTGCTGCACTACGGCTGGCCCGACGGCCTCGACATCTTCAGCCCGGCCTTCGTCGACCGCTTCGCGCGCTTCGCCGAGGCGGCCGCGCGCTATTTGCGCGACCACACCGACGGCGTGCCGTTCTACACGCCCATCAACGAGATCTCGTTCTTCGCGTGGGCGGCCGGGCAGGTCGGCTGGTTCCATCCGTTCGGCCACGGCCGCGGCGGCGAGCTGAAGCGGCAGCTCGTGCGTGCCTGGATCGCCGCCGTCGACGCCATCCGCAGCGTCGACGACCGCGCGCGCATCGTCTCGGTGGAGCCGCTGATCCACACCGTGCCGCCGCGCGAGATGCCGGACATCGGCGGACGGGCGGCCGGCCAGAACGCCAGCCAGTGGGAGGCGTGGGACATGATCGCCGGCGATCGCGATCCCGATCTCGGCGGCGCCCCGCGCTACCTCGACATCGTCGGCGTGAACTTCTACCACGACAACCAGTGGGAGGTGCCCGGCGGAGAGAAGATCCACTGGCACCTGCAGCCGCGCGACCCGCGCTGGGTGCCGTTCCACAAGCTGCTGAAGACCGCCTGGGAGCGCTACCGCCGGCCGATCATGATCGGCGAGACGAGCCACGTCGGCTCGGGCCGCGCGGAGTGGCTCCGCGAGCTGACCGACGAGGTGATCCAGGCGGTGGGCCACGGCGTGCCGCTCGAAGGCATCTGCCTCTACCCGATCATGGACCGCTTCGAGTGGGAGGACCCGACCCACTGGCACAACAGCGGGCTGTGGGACTACCGCCACGAGCCGGACGGCACGCTGACGCGCGTGCTCAACGAGGAGTACGCCGCCGAACTGCGCCGCTCGCAGCTGCGGCTCGCGGCAATTGGTTGCGGGACGGTGGAGCCGGACGAAGCGACGGCGTGAAGCGGGGCTGAAGCCCCGCCGCCACAGGCACCCAGGAAGTGAAGCGGGGCTGAAGCCCCGCCGCTGCAGGCATCCGAAAAGAGGCGCCCGTTTCCCGTTGCTACCGCGTGCCCTCGACCGGTCGCTTGCTGAACGTCTGGAAGTACTGCAGGCAGTGATCGCGCCACGCGGCGGCATCCGCGGTCTGCTTCTCCAGCCGCTCCAGCACTGACGCGTAGCGCTCCGCGTCGACCTTCCCCTCCAGCGACCGCCACCGCGTCTCCAGCGTGCGCGCGCGCTCGGCGCCCTGCGTGTAGTGCGAGACGATGCCCTCCCAGAGCGTGCGGCCGTCCTTCAGGCGGTAGTCCCAGGGCAGCCGGTGGAACCAGAGCAGCAGGTTCTCCGGCGTGCGGCGCGGATCGGCCCAGCGCTCGCGCAGGGGTGAATGGTACTGCGCGACGGCGTTGCTGCCGGACGGCGTGCGGTCGAAGCCGATCGCGTCCTCGCTGGCGCGGTGGTAGTAAATCGCCGACCAGTCGGCGCGCCGGGGATCGGGGTTCTCCGGCATCGGCGCGTAGTGGTCGCCGCCGATCAGGTGGTGCAGGCCGAGCGGCATCGTGTAGCTGACGTACGTCTCGTACGAGTCCAGCAGCATCGACCGGATCGTGCGCCACACCGCGCGGTCGTGTCCCCACGTCAGCGGAATCCACTCGTCGGCAATCGTGTCGGCGTCGAGCCCCGGGTCCCACGCCAGCCGTCCGTACGCGTACCAGTTCGCCTGCGCCAGGTGGTGCCCGGTCCAGTTGCGGTCGCTGCCGGTGTTGGCGACGCCGGCCATGCCGGTGAGCGCGTGCCCCTCGATCGTGCCGTCGACGACTTGCGCGACTGTCGATCCGGGACCGCGCGCGAACGTGTCGGACTCCAGCACTTCCTGCCACATCGGCGCGAGATACACCAGGTGCGTCGAGTGCCCGAAGTACTCCTGCGTGATCTGCAGTTCCGCCATCAGCGGCGTCCGCGGCATCGTCCCGAAGAGCGGATGGAACGGTTCGCGCGGCTGGAAGTCGAGCGGGCCCGTCTTCACCTGCACCAGGACGTTGTCGCGGAACGTGCCGTCGAGCGGCACGAACTCCATCGCCGCGCGCTTCACGCGATCCGGATCGACGTCGGCGTTGTAGACGAACGCGCGCCACATCACGATGCCGCCATGCGGCGCCAGCGCGTCAGCCAGCACGTTGGCGCCGTCGGCGTGCGTGCGCCCGTAGTCCTGCGGTCCCGGCTGTCCCTCGCTGTTCGCCTTGACGACGAAGCCGCCGAAGTCCGGTACGAGCCGGTAGATCTCGTCGGCCTTCTCGCGCCACCAGCGGATCACCCGCGGATCGAGCGGGTCGGCCGTCGGCAGGTCGCCCGACGCGCGCGGCGTCGACAGGTTCGCCGCCAGGTACAGGCGGATGCCGTACGGCCGGAACGCGCCGGCGAGCGCCGCCGCCTTGCGCAGGTACTCCGTGCTCAGCGACCGCGGGTTCGCATTGACGCTGTTGACGACCGTGCCGTTGATGCCGAGCGAGGCGTTCGCGCGCGCGTAGTCGATCACGCGCGGGTCCACGCGATCCGGCAGCTCCTCCCATGTCCACAGCGACTGCCCCGCGTAGCCGCGCTCGATCGAGCCGTCCAGGTTGTCCCAGTGGTTCAGGAGCCGCCGCTGCACGCGCGGGCGCTCGCGGATGTCGAGATCGTCGAGCGGTGTGCGCCACTGCATCAGCCGCAGCAGGTGGAAGGTGCCGTAGAGCGCGCCCGCCTCCGAGCTCGCGGCGACGACCGTCGCGCGATGGCCGTTCACGTCGGCCGAGCGGATGACGAACCCCTCCTCGCCCGCCCACGCGAGCGCGTCATCGAGCCCGAGCCCGGCGATGATCGGCGAGGTCGCCGGCGTGCCGACGACGATGGCGCCGGCTGCGTCCACGGAGGCGGCGGGGGAGACCGGCCGTCCGAGCATGCCGCGCAGTCCGCGCTGCAGCTCGTCGACGATCGCGCGCGCCGTCGGAGACGCCGACGGCACGACGATGGCCGTCACGTGCCGCTCGTAGGCTGTGCGTACCACCTCGTCGTCGATGCGGGCGTAGCGGAGCCAGAGGTCGTAGCCGTCGTCGGCGCGGGCGTGCGCGGCGGAGAGGAGCAGGATCGCCGCGAGCGCCGTCAGGATGTGCCGTCTGCGGTGATTCACGTGAATGCCGCTCCGCAATTGAGGCGGGGCTGAAGCCCCGCCGCTACAGACAGCAAAAAAAAGCGCGCGCGCCTTCGTCCTGCGTGCGGGTTCGGTCTGCGGTCCGCAGGCCCCGTCGCCTGCCGGCCCGCTCTCTTGCGGTCCCTGTAACGGCGGGGCTGAAGCCCCGCCGCTACAGGCAGCGCAAAAAAGGGGCACGCATGAAAGCGCGCCGGTCGGCGGGTCCCTCTCAAAGACTTCCGTAGCGGCGGGGCTTCAGCCCCGCCTCACGCGCGCGACCGCGAGCCTGTCACAGCGGACGGGCGCGCGCCCGCCAGCCGCGCGATGTCCCTGACGATCTCCCACGCGTTGATCGCGGCCGCGATTCCGAGGCCGATGCCGATCCCGCGGTTGACGTGCGGCACGACCGCCGCGGCCTGCGCCGAGTCGACGCCCTCGCGCAGCGCGACGAAGCCGCCCGCGTCGAGCAGGGAGACTATCAGAACCACCCCCGCCGCGCTCAGCGCGATCCGCGCCGCGCGCCAGAACGTCGTCTGGTACGGCCGGACCAGCGTGGCCGCGAGCCGCAGCAGCGAGAGCAGCAGGAGCACCAGCACCGGCAGGTACGCGGCGTCCATCGCCGGCCCCAGCGTCAGGAACTGAGCCGCCGGCCCGAACACGAGCCACTCGGCGCCCGGGACCGTGAGCCACCAGGCGAGGAACGCGGCCGTGAACAGCAGCTCGATCGCCGTGTTCACCCGCGAGACAACCGGGCCCGGAGCGGGCGCCGGCAGCGAGAGCGGATCCCAGGTCTCGACGAACGGCAGCCGCGGCACGAAGACGTCGACCAGCGCGAAGATCGCGGTGAGCCACCCGACCGCGACCACCGCCGCGAAGGGCACGTTGCCGAGCGCGCCGAGGCTGCGCGAGAACGGCTCGCCCATCACCGCGAAGGCCACCGCGAGGGCCGCGTGCACGAGCACGACCCCGATCAGCACCAGCTTCAGGATGCGGATGTAGAACGGAAAGACCGCGGGTCCGATCAGGTACTGCTTCGGGCGATAGCGCGCGGCGAGCAGCATCGGGTGCCCGTACGGGCGGACGATCGCGGCGAGCTCGCTGTCGGTGAGCGGCCGGCTCAGCGCCTCCTCCCGCTCCGCCGCCTGCGCGTGCAGGTCCTCCGCCAGTTCGCCCACCACATCGTCCTGCATCGACCGGGGCAGGTAGCTGCGGACGGCATGCAGATAGCGGTCGATGAGATCCATGGGCTCCTCACCTGCCGGCGTGCGGCCGGGCGGCCGGTCCGTCGGCGTTCAGCGTGCGATCCATGGCGGCCGTGAGGGCCGCCCATTCCTCCCGCAGCCGCGTGAGCACGGTGTGCCCCCCGGGCGAGAGCCGGTAGAAACGCTTCGGGCGCCGGTCCTCGTCGCGCCACTCGCTGACGAGCAGCCCCTGCCCCTCGAGCCGGCGGAGCAGGGGATAGAGGGTTCCTTCCTCGATGGCGAGCCCGCCGGCCGCAAGCGCCTTGCGCAGGGTGTACCCGTAGTGCTCCGTCTGCAGCCGCGAGAGGACCGCCAGCGTCAGCAGTCCCCGCCGCAGTTCGAGCTTCAGATTCTCCAGTCCGGCGGCCGTTGCGAGCTCGAAATCACCTGTGTGATGCATGGTGTGTGCTGCATACTATGCGACATACAGGATTGTGTCAAGGGTAGGGAACCGTGGCAATGTGCCCGGCGCGGCTGTTCGTGCGGAGGCGCGGCTCCTGGATGTATTCGCGTCGCGGACCGGGTTGTGAATCCCTTCACCAGCGCGGATCGTCGATAATCCCCCGCACGCCACGCGGCTCGGCTTTTGGTATCGCCCTTGCTGCATCGATCGCGAGCGGCGAATGGTTCCGGACGCGCCCCGACGGGCGCTCGACAGGTTTTCTAGCGCAGGAGGATTTTGGTCATGTTGCTTTCGACGCGTGTTGCGACGGGCGTCTTCGCGATCGCCTTCGCCTGTGTTTCCGCCGCCGGCGCGCAGGACGCCGGGTCTGCCGGGCAGGCCCCCCAGGGCCAGACCCAGACCCAGCAGCCGTCGCAACAGGACGGAAGCTCGGACCAGCAGGTGGCCCGGCAGGCGCTCCAGAGCGCCCAGCAGTCGCTCGCCGAGTTGACCAAGCTGCCGTCGGCCGCGACGCTGCAGGGAGATCCGCGGACGCTCGTCGCCGGGTTCATCAGCGACTTCAACGCGTTCGCGACGGCCACCACCGACTGGCGGTCGAAGTACCAGGCCGCGAGCGCTTCGCTCAACAAGACGCTCGAGGCCGCGGCGAGTGCCGGATCCGCGCCGGCGCCCGCGCCCGCCGAAGGGGAGCAGGCCGCGACCTGGCCCCCCGAGATCGTCGAGAAGCTGAAGGAGGTGCGCCAGCACCTCGACACGTTCGAGCGCGCCAGCGGCGACCCGGTCCTGATGGTGGAGCGCATCGAGCGCGTCCTCGAGTCGGCCGGCGCCGGCGGGTCGGGCGTGACCCTCACCTCGGCACAGCTCGACGAGATCCGGGAGTACCTCGGCAAGATCCGCCGCGCCGCGACGCGGTAGCCGCCGCCTTTCTCGTGAGTCACGCGCCGGGTCCCTCGCGGGGCCCGGCGCGTTCGTTTGTACCTGAGACCACGCCTGTACTTGAGACCACGCCGCGCCCTGGGGCGCCGGGGGCTTGTGTCCGCGGCCCGAACTCCGCACGCCGGACGAAGGCTCCTCCACGGGATTCGCCCGTGTCACGGCGTGGGGCCCCGGAAACCCCACGCCGAACGTCACCCCGTTGCGGAGCCTTCGTCCGACTGACGCTCGCGCGGCGTGCTCCGACGGGCCGCGGGCCACAAGCCCCCGCCGCCTCGCGGGCGCACGGACCCGATCCGCCGAAGCCCTCCGTAGCCCGAAGGGCGGAGGAGGGCGAAGGCGGGACCTGATCCGACCTGATCCGACCTGATCCGACCTGATCCGACC
>CAYUPN010000089.1:0-10946 GCA_964446605.1 uncultured Bifidobacteriaceae bacterium
GGTCGGATCGGGTCGGATCGGGTCGGATCAGGTCTGATCAGGTCTGATCAGGTCTCGCGACCGCTCGCTGATCGCTGACTCGCGGTCGCGGGCGGGCCTGAAGGCCCGCCGCTACGGATGGGTCAGAGCGTACAATCGCCGACGTGAGAGTTCCCGTCATCCTGGCGGCGGCGCTCCTGGGCGGAGCGCTGCTGGCGGCGCAGGGACCGCAGTCGCGCAGCGCCTGGGATCTCCGTGCGGAAGGCGCAGGAGAGTACGAGACCGTCCTGGAGCTGTCCGGCCGCTACGAGATCGCGCTCTACCGCTCCTTTGCCGATCCGCTCGACCTCCGGTCGCTCTGCCGCGCGGCCCGCGAGCAGGAGACCGAGTCGATGCGCGACGCGCGGCTGCAGCTCGAACTGCTGACACGCGAAGCCGGCGCCGGCGCCGATCCGCTGGAGCGCGGCTGGGCGAAGCGCACGCTCGGGCAGCTGCACGCCTATTTCGGCGAGATGGCGGAGTCCGCCGAACAATTGCAGGGCGCCTACGACATCGTCTCGTCGCGCGCGACGACGCCGGAGCTGCGCGGCGCGCAGCTGATGCTCGAGCGCGTGATCGGCGTCGCGCACCTGCGGCGCGGCGAGCTGGACAACTGCATTCACCACCGCAACCCGGCGCGCTGCATCTTCCCCATCCGCGGCGGGGGCGTCCACAGCGATACGTCCGGTTCCGAGCGGGCGGTCGAGTACTTCACCCGCGCGCTCGCACGCACACCGGACGACCTGGAGACCCGGTGGCTCCTGAACGTCGCCTACATGACGCTCGGTCGGTATCCCGACGGCGTGCCCGAGGCGCTCCGCATCAACCCCGCGGCCTTCGAAGGAGCCCGCATGCCGGCGCTCGAGGACGTCGCGGCAGCCCGGGGTCTCGACGTGCGCAGCGGCGCCGGCGGCTCCGCGCTCGACGACTTCGACAACGACGGCGACCTCGACATCGTCCTCTCCGCGGTCGGCGCGTGCGAGCCGCTGCGGATCTACCGCAACCGCGGCGACGGCACGTTCGACGACGTCTCGGAGCAGGCCGGGGTGCTGGACCAGACCGGCGGGCTGAACCTGTCGCACGCCGACTACGACAATGACGGCCTGCTCGACATCTTCGTGCACCGCGGCGGCTGGGAAGCGCCGATGCGCAATTCCCTGCTGCGCAACAACGGCGACGGCACCTTCACCGACGTCACGGAACGCGCGGGGCTGCTCGAGAAGCCGGCGCACCGGACCCATACGGCGGCCTGGGGCGATTACGACAACGACGGACGGCTCGACCTGTTCGTCGGGCACGAGCAATCGCCGTCGATGCTGTATCGGAACCGCGGCGACGGCACGTTCGAGGAAGTCGGCGCGAAAGCCGGCATCAGGCCCATCACGTTCGTGAAAGGGGCTGCCTGGGGGGACTACGACAACGACGGCTTCCTGGACCTCTACGTCTCGAACTTCGCCGAGCCGAACCTGCTCTACCGGAACAGGGGGGACGGCACGTTCGAGGAGGTCGCCGGGGCGCTGGGCGTCGATCGGCCGCTCATGAGCTTCGCGACCTGGTTCTTCGACTACGACAACGACGGCCGGCTCGATCTCTACGTCGCGAACTTCGTCCCATCCGTCACCGAGGTCGTCCGCGGCTTCCTGGGGCTGCCGCCGCGGGCCGAGACGATGCGGCTCTATCGCAACGACGGCAAGGGGGGCTTCGAGGACGTCACGGAGCGGACCGGCCTCGCGCGCGTGTCGCTGGCCATGGGCGCGAACTTCGGCGACATCGACAACGACGGGTTCCTCGACTTCTACCTCGCCACCGGCGCGCCCTCGTACGCCGCGCTGGTGCCGAACGTCCTGTTCAGGAACGAGAGCGGCGAGCGGTTCGTCGACGTCACGTCCTCGAGCGGCACCGGGCATCTCCAGAAGGGGCACGGCGTCTCGTTCGGCGACGTCGACGGCGACGGCGCGCAGGAACTGCTGGTGAACATCGGCGGCTTCGTGCCGGGCGACGCGTACTGGAACACGCTGTTCCGCAGCGAAGAGGCGCAGGGGCGCTGGGTGAAGCTCCGGCTCACCGGCACGCGGAGCAACCGCTTCGGCGCCGGCGCGCGCATCACCGTGCACGCGCGCATGCGGGACGGCTCGGTCCGCCAGATCCACCGCGCGGTCTCGACCGGTGGATCGTTCGGCGCGTCGTCGTACATGCAGCACATCGGGCTCGGGGACGCCGAGGGCATCGAGCGCATCGAGGTCTGGTGGCCGGCGAGCGGCAGCCGCCAGGTGCTCACCGACGTCGGGATGGACCGGATCGTGGAGATCGTCGAAGCGCCGGTGAGGCGGTAAGGTAGAGGTGATGACGCGTTCCCTGCTCGCCGTCCTCGCCGGCACCCTCTGCCTCTTCCCGCTGGCCACCGCTTCCAGGGCGGACCAGAATCGGGCCACGCGCGGCGGCACCGCCACGGAAGCCGAGGCGCGCGCGCTGTGCGGATCCTGCCACGCCTATCCGCCGCCAGACATCCTGCCGCGATCGGAGTGGCCGGATTCCGTCGGCAAGATGGAACTGTTCCGCACGGGCCGGCCCGTACCGATCGGTCCGCCGGGCACCATCGCACGCCTCGTGGATCTGCCCGAGGACATGGAGCGCGTGCTCCGGTTCTATGTGGCTAGGGCCCCGCGCAGGCTCCCGAACCCCGAGCCGTGGCCTGCGATCGAGCGGTCGCCGCGGGTCCGCTTCGAGCCGCGCGCCCTCTCGCTCCCCCGTCCGCGCCGCACGGCCGCGATCTCGAACGTCAAGTTCCGCGACCTGGACGGCGACGGAACACCCGAGATCGTGGCCACGGACATGCGCCACGGAAACGTCCTCGTGGGCCGGCCGAACGACCCGGAGCGGCCGCACCTCGAGATCATCGCCGACGTGCCGCACCCGGCCCACGTCGAGGCCGTGGACTTCGATGCAGACGGCCTGCTGGACCTTCTGGTCGCGGACCTCGGCTCGTTTCCGCCCGAGGATCACGACCGCGGCGCCATCGTCTGGCTGAAGCGGAGAGCGGACGGCACCTACGGCGCCCTCGACGTGCGCGGATTCCCGCGCGTGGCGGACATCCAGGCCGCGGACTTCGACGGCGACGGGAAGCTGGACCTGCTGATCGGGGCCTTCGGCTGGCGCAAGACCGGCTTCATCACGCTGCTGACGAACCGGACCGTCGACTATGCGCAACCGTCGCTCAGCTCCAGGCAGATCGACCCGCGCAGCGGCGCGATCCACGTGCCGACGGCCGACCTGAACGGCGACGGCCACCTCGATTTCGTTGCGCTCCTCGCCCAGGAGCACGAAACGGTCGTCGCGTACCTCAACGACGGGCAGGGCGGCTTCACGCCGCACCCGATCTACACGGCGCCCCACCCGAACTGGGGCTCGTCCGGCATCCAGCTGGTGGACTTCGACGGGGACGGGGACCTGGACGTGCTGATGACGAACGGCGACTCGTTCGACGATGCGCTCATCAAGCCGTATCACGGGATTCAGTGGCTCGAGAACACCGGAACGTTCCCGTTCACCGCGCATCCGATCGCGCGGATGGCGGGCGTGCACCGCGCGCTGGCGGCGGACCTCGATGGCGACGGCGATCTCGACGTCGTCGCGTGCGCGCTGCTGGGCCAGACCCGGTTGAGTTCGAACGTCGACCTGCCATCGCTCGTCTGGCTCGAGCGGACCGGCCGGAACACGTTCACGCGTCACACGCTGACTCGCGGCGTCCCGCAGCACGCCTCGCTCGACCTCGCCGACTTCGACGGCGACGGCGACATCGACATCGTCGTCGGCAACTTCGCGGCCGCGCAGGAGGTGGAGTCGTCGATCGTGCTGTGGGTGAATCAGCTCAAGGAGAAGTGAATCGTGTGGCGGGCGGCGGGCAGCAGGCAGCTGGCCGTCACGAACCCGTGCCGTTGCCTCAGCCCGCCGGCTGCCGGCCGCCCGCTACCCCGATCCGATTACCGCTCGACTCTGAAGTACGCCGTCCTGACCTGCTCCTGCTCCGCCTGGCGGAGCACCAGCCGCAGCTCGAACGTGCCCTCCGGAAAGTCCGCGATCGACAGCTTGGCCACGTGCTGCACGCGTCCGTCGCTGAAGGTCGTGGGCAGATCGACGGGCGCCGAGGCGAGCACCCGGCCGTTGTTGAGGACTTCGGCCGTCGCGGTCGTCTCGCCGGCCCCGTCGGCCGGATGGAACGTGAAGTAGAACAGCAGGTCGCGGTCGACCCCGGCGCGCAGCGGCTCCCCGGCGTTCGGGTACAGCAGCAGGTGGCCGTAGTAGAACGGCAGCGCGGCCGCGTCGTCTTCCACCTGTTCCACCTCTTCGACCCGGCGCACGCAGACCAGACTGCTGGCCGTCAGCCGATCCGGAGACCAGCCGGGAACGGTGAGCGTCGAGAGGCGCGCGCTCGCGCGCTCAGCGATCGCGTCGTACACGACGGTCTCGAGCGTGTAGACGCCCGGGCGCAGGCCCGGCTGCCGGTAGAACAGGATCTCACCCTGTTTCGCCTGCTCGACCTCCTTCGCGTCGCCGACCAGGACGTACTGCTGGCTCAACGTCGCGACCACCTGCCCCTGCGCGTCCTTCAGCCGCGCGACGACGGCCGCCTGCGCCGAGTACGTCCCGCGCTGGCGGTCCACCTGGTACGCCAGCACACCTGTGCGCAGCTGCACGACGATCGGCGTCAGCGTCGTGCCCTCGGCCGTGGGGAAGGCGAACCCGGCTGCGTGAATCGGGAAATCGTTGGGCGGCTTCCCGGCCTCGAGCACGGCCACCGCGGGCGCCTCGTAGCTCGGAACCGGCGCCGTCGTCGACCGGACGGCGTAGTACCCCCTGCGCGAGAACACCTGCAGGCCGTCGCGCTTCACCTTCACCTGAATCGTCCGGAACTTCCCGTCGAAGTCGGATTTCACCGGCGAGTACGTGAGCAGGTAGTGGAAGCGGTTGTCCTCGTCGATGCGGCGGAACGCCGAGCTCAGGTCGTTCGTGTCGCGCACGAGGAAGCCGCCCGTGTCCTCGGCCAGCCGCGCGAGGCCGCCCTGCGGGTCGAGCCGCAGCAGATCTTCCGCGCGCTCCACGAGCCGGTTCATGGGGCCGTTCGTCGGATCGCCGATCTGCACGGTCTGGCGCAGGCGCTCCTCACCCGTCCAGTCGATCTCGCGCTTCGTTTCGAGCAACGAGCTCTCGGTGCGCAGTCCGGCCGCGTCGATGGTGTAGACGCTGACGTTGGCGCGGTTCGCGGCGCCGATGACGGTGTCGAGCCGGTTCTGCAGGGCCGGCGACGCCGGCAGCCCCTCGGAGAAGTAGACGATCGACTTGCGGCCGGGCACGTAGGCCAGCGACTGCACGACCGCAAGGAGCGTCGCCGCGGTGCCGAAGCCGCGGTGATCCCGGTCGAGGTCGTTGAAGGACTGCATCATCCGGATCTGGGCCTGCACGAACTGGCGCTCGACGATCGACTGCGCGAGCGACGACCCGGACTCGCCGGCGATACTGCCGCCCTCCCCGCTGCCCGGGGAGCTCTGCATCGCGTCGAGCTGCCGGAGCCGATCGTGCAGGGCGATCCGGCTCTCGGTCTCCAGCTCCTTCCTGCCGTTGCCAGCCGGCGTCAGATCACGCACGGCCTGCCGGACGAGCGCGACATCCTCCGTGTAGGACTGCAGCACGCGGAGACCGGGCTCCGACGTGAACACGCCGACGCGGGATTCCTTGTCGGTGCTCATCGGGAGGTAGTCGAGCGACGCGCGCTGCGCCAGCGCCAGCGCCTCGGGCGACAGCGAATCGAACAGCAGCGCCATCGTCGGCGGCGCCTCGAGCGGGTCGTCCGGGGCACCCGACGCCGGCTCGTCCCCGACGGTCGCGACGGTCGTCGTCCCGGGCGCCCGGCGCCGGACGGCAATGCCGATGCCGTCGGAGCGCTCGACGACGGAGAACGACCCGATCACCTGCGGGACCCTGTCCTCGTAGAGCTCGAAGTCCTCGGCCTTCAGATCCCTGACGGGCCGGCCCTGGCGATCGCGCACGACGACGTCGACCAGGATGGCGGTCGTCGCGGCCTGATAGCTCTCGCCCGTCCGGGCAGGCGTCTGTCCCCTGCCAGCCGGCGCGGCGGCAATCAGGAGGAGCAACGCGACGGCGAATCTGTGGAACGTTGCCATGGGCCACCCCACGCGGCGGCCGCGCGCGAACGCGCGCGTCACCCCGCAATCCGTACGAGCACCGACCGGAGCTGCCGGGACGGTCCGTCCCCGACCACGACCCGCAGGTCGTACGTGCCTGGCTCGAGCGGTTCGAGCGGCAGGCGGCTGATGTGCTGAATGCGGCCGTCCGCGTCCGGCGCCGGCAGCTCCAGCGGGGAGCGTGCAAGCAGCCGGCCGTCCTTCATGAGCTCGAGCACGGCGGGGGGTGCGCCGTCGCCCGTTGGAGGGTACACCGTGAAGAAGAACGCCAGTTCGGAGTCCCGGCCCTTCTGCAGCGACTCGCCGAGATTCGGGTACAGCAGGATGTCGCCGACCAGGAAGGGATTGTCCTCGGGACGATCGCCTGCGCTCAGCCGCTCGCCGCGGCTGACGAGAACCAGATTGCTGACGCGCAGCGCGGCCGGGTCGACATCGGGCACCTCGACCGTCGAGAACCGCACGCTCGCGCGGGTGCCGATCGCGTCGTAGACGACGGTCTCCATGCCGTAGACGCCGGGATCGAGCTCGGGCTGCCGGAAGAAGAGCACCTGGCCCGCCTTGATCTCGTCGAGCTTGTCGGCCGGCGTGTTGAGCGCGTAGTGCTGGCTCAGCTTGCGGACGATCTCGTTCTCCCCGTCGCGGAACCGCACGAGCACCGTAAAGTCGGCCCGGTACGCCTGGCCGTCGTCGACCGGTTCGTAGGTCAGGTTCGACGCGGGGACGGCGACCAGCACCGGCGCCAGTCCCGGCCGATCCGTCTCCGGGAAGCGCACGGCCGCCGCGCGGACGGGGAACGCGTTGGGGACCGGCGTCGTGTCCAGCATCGCGAGCGCCGGCGCCTCGAACGCCATCACCGGCTGGGCGCCGGCCTCCCGGACGGCGAAGTAGCCCTTGCGCGCGGCCACCTCCATGCCCCCGCGCTTCACGCGGACCTCGATGTTGCGGAACTGCCCGTCGAACCGGTCGTTCGCCGGCACGTACGTCAGCATGTAGTAGTTCCGCATGTCCTCGTCGACGCGACGGAAGCCGCCGCCGAGATCGTTGGTGTTGTGGACGAGGATGCCGCCGGTTTCCGTCGTGAGCTGTCCGAGGCCGGCATGGGGATCGGCGCGCAGCCGATCCTCGTTGAGCTCGAGATCGGCGGTCATCGCACCGCCGACGACATCGGCCGACGGGTTGCGCTGGAGGAAGTTGCGATTGGCCGCCTCGTTGATCTGGTTGGCCGTCTCGCGCTGCGTGCTCTCGGTACGCAGGCCGGCCGCGTCCATCGCGTAGATGCTGACGTTCGCGCGGTTCGCCGTGTCGATGAGCGAGCGGAACTGCGAGGCGACGGCGGGCGGAATTGCGAGCCCTTCGGAGAAGAAGATCATCGACTTGCGCCCGGGCAACGTCCGCATGGAGTTGATGAGCGCGAGCAGCCCGTGCGTCGTCGCGTAGCCCTGTTGATCGCGCTCGAGGACCTCGAACGTCTCGAGACGGCGCCGCTCCATCTCGGCGAGCTGGGCCTCCGCCGCCGCCGCGCCCGAGGCGCTGCCGGCCTGCGCGCCGCCCGGACCCGAGGCGCCGGCCTGCATGTTCTGCGCCGCGCGCGAGAAGCTCGAGGCGCGGCCCGCCACGTCGCGCATCTCGGACGCGTTCGAGCTGAACTGGGACGTGCTGCGGGACGCCAGCGAGTCCAGCGCCTTCGCGAGCAGTTGCGGGTCGCTGGTGTACGTCTGGTACGTGATGAGCGAGAGGTCGATCCCGAACACGCCGACGAGCGCGTCGTTGCCTTCGCGGCGCACGTACTCGGTTGCCGCCTTGTAGGCCAGCGCGCGGGCCTCGGGCGTGAGCCGGTCGAACACGAGCGCGATGACGGGCGGAGGGGCCGGGAGCACGCCGCGCGCGGACGTCAGCGCGGCGCTGGCGCCGGCCGATGCCTGCGCAGGCTGCGCCGGCGCCGACGCGCCGTCCGTGGGGGCGGCCGGCGTGCCATAGAAGACCACGGAGCCGACCTCCTGGGGCACACCGTCCTCGAGCAGCTCGAAATCTCCGGGCTTCAGATCCGTGACGGGATTGCCGCGGCGGTCGCGCACGACGACGTCGACCATGATGGCGGTCGCCTGCGCCTCGACGGTGCCCTCGGCGCGCTGGGCAGGCGGGGGCGTCTGGCCCTGACGCGCGAGCGGGCGCGCGCTGACGAGGCTGACGAGAACGGCGGCGATGATGGCAATTCGGCGCATGGCTCCCCGCGCAGGACAGCCGGACGGCTATCGCTGCGGCTGTTCTCCTTCGGTGTCCTCCGGGATGACCTCGATGCCGCCGACCGCCTGCCGGCCATGCCGGCCGGTGCGGACCAGCCGCTCGAGACGACGGAACTCGAGGCGCTCGCGCGCCGCGTCCTCGGCCCGGCCTGCGCGCTGGTAGGCGCGCGCGAGAATGAAGCGCATCGAGGGGCTGTCAGGCGCCATCCGGACGCCGCGCTCGAGGTGGTCGACGGCCCCCTCGACGTCGCCCGTCTCGAGCAGCACCTGACCGATCGCCCGGCGCGCCGCGAAGTTGTCGGGCGCAATCGCGACCGCCTCCTCCGCCCACGGCCGGGCCGCCTCCCAGTTCGACTGCTTGATGTACTCGAGTGCGATCTGCAGGATGGCCGGCACGTGGCCCGGCGAGATCTTCAGCTCCTTCTCGAGCTCCCCGAGCGCCCTCTGCGGGTCCGACTGCAGGAGGAACGTGCCGTACAGGTAGTGCGTGTTCGGCGAGTCGGGGTATCGCTGCACGAGCTCGCGATACGCGCGGTCGGCGGCGGACGTCACGCGCACGGCCTGGTAGTACGCGCCGCGGCCCGCGAGCAGCACCATCTCGCGCCGCTCCGGCGGCAGCTCCGACGGCAGCAGCGGGATGCGCAACGCGGCGATCCCCAACGCCTCGACGACCGAGGGGCTGTCGTTGCCGGACTGCGCGATCGGCTCGAGCTGCAGGAGCGCGAACTCGAACTCCTGCCGCCGCGTCAGCAGGATCGCGGTGTGATAGCGGACGACGTCGGTCAGATCGCCGCTGGTGCCCAGTCCGATCTCCGATGCCTTCAGCAGATCGTCGATCGCCGCGTCGTAGTTCTCGAGCCGGAACTCGCAGAGCCCCTTCATCGCGTACGCGCCGCCATGATTCGGGTCGGCCTCGAGGACCCGCCGGAACGCGTCGCGCGCCGGACGGTAGCGATCCAGCTCGTATTGCAGCGTCCCGAGGTACCAGTGCCCCTCGGTCCACGACGCACGCTGCGCCAGCGCCTTCTCGTACAGGCCGGCCGCCTCGTCCAGCCGGCCCGCCTCCCGCGCCTCCGCCGCCTGCTTCGCGAGCGCGTCGAAGCCGCCGCCGGCCGGCGTGTTCGCACGCCCGCGGGCCGGGGCCTGCGCCGCCGGTGCAGCCGGTTTCGGCGGCGTCTGCGCCCGGGCGGATCCGGCCGTCAGCGCCGCGGCGGCGAAGAGGATCAACAGGAAGCGTCCGCGTCCGTCCACGTTTCGTCTCGTCCTTCAGCGCTCACGCCCTCCCGGCGAGGGCGGGCCGAGCGACGGATCGGCGGGGCGCGGCTCGCGGTCCTGCCGTTCGAGCCGCAGCCGATCGGCAATCGCGCGATGCCGATCGCCGTCCTCCGTCCGCTTCAGCCGGTAGTACGTCGTCGCCAGCAGGACGTGCGCCTCCGTGAAATCGGGCACGGCGGCCACGACCTGCTCGAGCAGCTCGCGTGCCTCCTCGACCTGGCCGAGCGACATCTTCGCGCCCGCCAGGCCGAACATCGCCGTGGGGTCCTTCGGGCGCAGCCGCGACGCGCGCTCCAGATAGACGAGCGCCTCGTCGTTGCGGTTGTCGCGCCGGCGGAGCGCGCCGAGCTGCAGGTTGGCCTCGAAGTCGTTCGGGTTCACCTGCAGCGCGCGCTGGAACTCGCGCGCCGCCGTCTCCGTGTCGCCGGATGCCATGAGCGCGCGCGCGTACATCGTCCGCGCCGAGGGGAGCATCGGGTTCAGCTCGACGGCCTTGCGGAGCTCCACGATGGCCGCCTGGTAGTCGCGCGACTGGAGCAGCGCAATCCCCATCAGCAGCCGCGCCTCCGCCGACTCGCCTTCCTTGAAGATCCGATCGATGTAGACCTGCCCGCGATCGCGATGGCCGGCGCGCACGAGCGCCGTCCCGAGCACGTACGCGAACCCGAGGTCATCGGGGAACTGCGATTCGCGCGGCTCGAGGAGGTCGACGGCGCGCTGGAACTCGCCCTGCTGGAGCAGCGCATCCCCGAGCAGCAGCGCCGCGGCGGCATTGTCCGGCTGCGCGGCGACGACCTGTTCGAGCGGGGAGATCGCCTCGTCGTACCGGGATGCCTTGTAGAACGCCAGGCCGAGATTGAAGAGGAACGCGGGATTGCCGGGGGCCAGCTCCAGGGCCGTCCGGTACTGTCCGATGGCCTCCTCGAGGCGCCCGAGCCTGACGTAGGCGGCACCGAGATTCGAGCGGGCGTCGGCGCGGCCCGGCTCCATCTTCAGCGCGGCCTCGTAGGCGTCGATCGCGCCGATCAGGTCGCCGGCCTGGTGCAGGGCCATCGCCTGCGCCAGCAACATGTCGAAATCGGGCGGCCGGCGGTCCTGCCCGCCCGCCGGCGCGGCGAGCAGGATCAGCAGCACGAAGCCCAGTGCGGCGCGGATACCCATCTGTCGAGTCGACCGGCGGGGGAGATGAGGCCGGTCGGGCGATTGTACT
>CAYUPN010000089.1:11046-15761 GCA_964446605.1 uncultured Bifidobacteriaceae bacterium
CCGGCGCCGTTCGAAATCCCGTTGTAGGTCACGTTGCAGCTCGTGTCCAGCAGGAGATCGATGTCGGCCTCCGACTGCGTGGTCGCCCACGCCTGGTTGAACAGGTTGAAGACACCGACGCGGAACTGGAGCTTCTGCTCGTTCGGGAGCGCGAAGTTCTTGAACAGCGTCAGGTCGTGGTTGATGCGGGTCGGCATGCGCAGGTTGTACGTCGGCACCAGCGACCCGTTCTCGCCGAACGCCGGGATCTTGATGCAGTTGATGTCGAGCAGCTTCTCGCCGACACCGCTGCGTCCCGTGCGCGGATCGCAGGTGTAAATCGGGACCAGACCGCCGCGGTCGCCGCCGCCCGGACCCGGGTTGCCGATGATGTCGGGCGTGCCGAAGATCGCCTGGGTAACCCCGTCACCGCCCGCCTGGCCGCCGAAGCCGAGGAAGATCGGCACGCCGCTGGCAATCGTGGAGATGCCCGAGAGCTGCCAGCCGTTCAGCACACCGCGCATGACCGGGTTGTCCAGCGCGCCGCGCGCGCCGTCCGGCAGGAAGGCGTTCCACGACAGGTTGAAGATGTGCGTGCGGTCTTCCGGCAGCACGCCGTAGGTGCGGGAGGGATCGAACGGGTCGATGCTCCCGTACTCGCCGTTGCCCGAGGTCGTGCCCTTCGACTTCGCGAACGTGTAGGCCGCGAAGTACTGGAGGCGCCGGCCCGTCTGGCGGCTCAAGGTCACCTGCAGCGAGTTGTAGTCGGAGACGCCCTCGAAGCTCCAGTCGGTCACGCCAGGGAAGGCCTGGAACGGCCGCAGCTGGTTGACGACGGAGGCGTCGAGCGCGACGCGGTTGACCGGATTCGACAGGTCGATCCCGCTCACCGTCCCGCTCAACAGCGCGCCGAGCGGCACCGCGTTGAGGTTGCGGCGGCTCACCAGATCCCGGCCCCGGGTGCCGACATACGCGACCTCGGCGACCTGGTTGAAGAAGATCCGGCGGGCATACGAGAGGCTGAAGCTGTGCGTCTTCGGCCACTTGTTCGAATCCGCGTTCAGCGTGTCGAGCGCGATCGACGCCACGCGCGTCGTCCAGTCGAGCTGCCGGATGGTGTCGTAGGTCAGGCCGACACCGCCGAGGTCCGGCATGTCGCCCGAGCCGACGCGCACACGGTAGGCGTTCGGGGGCATCCGCAACACGTTGTACTCGAGGTTGCCCATGTTGCGGTTGAAGAACAGCCCGTAGCCGCCGCGCAGCACGTTGTTGCCCCGGCCGTCGATGTCCCACGCGGCGTTGACGCGCGGCATCGCGAACGGGTCACGGTTGGGCAGGAAGCCCATCGGTGCGTCGCCGGTGGCGACGTACCGGTAGCCGTTCACACGCTGCCAGGTGCCCGGGTCGAGGAACGTGCCCTGTCCCGGCTGGTAGAAGCTCGGGTCGAAGTACCCGCCGACACTGTTGAGCTCGGCGTTGTTCGTCCAGTAGCCGGCGCGGACGCCGAACTCGAGCGTGAAGTTCGAGCGGATCCGCCACGAGTCCTGGGCGAACGCGTCGAAGTTCCAGTACCGGAAATCGCCGCGCGGAATCGCCGTGCCCTGCTGGTAGGCGCTCAGGCGTCCGGTCAGCAGGTCACCGAAGGCACTGCCCGTGCCGCCGTTGGCCCACTGGTCGAACTCCATGTAGCCCATCTCGTCGTTCTCGAAGTTCTGCTGCTTCTGCCCGCGCTCGAACGAGAAGCCGAACTTCAGGCTGTGCGAGCCGGCAATCTTGGTCAGACGATTCGAGAGCTGGAGCGCGTCGTTGTAGGCGTAGACGTCCATGGCCGGCGCCCACAGGTTGCCCGGACCGCCCTGGCCCCAGCCGGACGTGATGATGTTGAGCGGCAGGTAGGGGCTGGCGCCCGGGAAGAAGCCCTGGTCGTAGCCCGCGAGCTCGGGATACGCGTCGATGCGGACCACCGAGGGATCGCGCCAGGAGTTGTCCAGCGTCAGCCGGCTCCAGCTCACGAGCACCTCGTTGGTCATCGTCGGGCTCAGCACCGAGACGATGTTGCCGGACACCGACTTGCCGCGGTTCGTGCCGACCGTCGGCGTCGGCAGCGCGACGTCCGACGAGCTCCACCAGATCCCGCGCGCGTTCTCCGTCTCCTCCCCCTCGAACGCCAGGCGGACGTACGCCTTGGTGTTGTTCGAGATGTTGTAGTCGACGCGCGTCTTGAAGTCGTAGCGGTTCGCCGGCTGCAGGGTGTTGAACGAGTAGTTGTACCGGTTGTCCGGGTGCACCAGGTTCGGTTCCGGATACATCCCCGCGAGGATCCGGCCGAGCGGGTGCATGTACGGCGCGAGGTTGTTGTTCGGCGCCGGGGTGCCCGCACCCGGGAACCCGCGCGGAATGTTGAACTGCGCGCAGGTCATGTCGAGGTTCTGCGCGAGGCAGTTGCCCGGCAGCAGCTCGCTCAGGTCGCCGGTGCGCATCTTCGCCGTCGGCACGACGCTCAGGAACGAGCCGGGGTCCACCTTCTGCCGCTGGATTTCCAGCCCCGCGAAGAAGAACGCCTTGTCGCGGTTCCGGTTGAAGTCCAGACCGGGGAGGATGATGGGACCGCCGAGGTTGCCGCCCGGGTACTGGAACGAGCTCTTCGGCTTCTCCGTGCCGGTCAGGTTGTTCGACCGGTCGTTCGCCGCGAACTTCGAGTCGCGCCAGTAGTCGTACAGCGTGCCGCTGAAGCGGGACGTGCCGCTCTTCGTGACCGCGCTGACGTTCATGCCGCTCGAACCGTGCTCGGCCGCGTAGTTCGAGCTCTGCACCTTCACTTCCTGAACCATGTCGTTGTTCAGGGTGACGATGAGGCCCGAGTTCGAGCCGATGTCGATGAGGCTGGAGCCGTCGAGCTGGACCGTGTTGCTCGACGAGCGGATGCCGTTGACCGTGTAGCCCTGCGTGTTGTTCGCGCCGCCGCCGAAGCTGACGCTCTCGAACGCGGACGCGTCGGGGGCGACGACGCCGGGCAGGATGCGGAGGAGCTCGAGCGAGCTGCGGCCGATGATCGACAGGTTGTCGATCTGCTGGGCCGTCAGCACGCCCTCACGGGCGCCGGTTTCCGTCTGGATGACTTCGGTGACCGCGGTGACCGTAACCGTCTCGGTCTGCGCGCCGACCTCGAGCCGCACGTCGATGCCGCGCGTGTCCTGCGGCGAGATGACGATGCCCTTCTGCTCGTAGGTCTTGAAGCCTTCCAGCTCGACCTTGATGTCGTAGGTGCCGGGGAAGACGACAGCCAGGTAGCCCCCACGCGCGTCGGTCACCGTCGTCACGACGGCCTGTGTCCCGACGTTCGTGATGGTGACGGTCGCGCCCGGAAGCACGCCGCCACTCGTATCCTCGACCGTGCCGCGAATCGTGGAGGTCGTGGCCTGGGCGAAGACAACGCTGCTGGACGCGAGCAGGGCGGCCAGTGCCCACGCCCAGACGCGTCCGAACCGCGGTATTGCGTTCTCACGCACGTAAACCATGGTTTCCCTCAGGGGCTCTCCTCTTTGTCTTGCGAGGTCTGACCACTGTCAGTGAGCGGGCCAAGTAATACAAAAGTTCTAGTGGGCAAGTCAAACCGAAAACTTCGGAAAATCGGCCGTCCGACCGCGAATTGGTCATGAGTGGTCTGACACGGGGCGCAGAATGGCCATATCGATTTCAGATGGCTCAGCACGGATCGATTCGGCTGGAGGGAGAGATCCAGCCAACCGGATGGGCTGGACGGCCCGGAGCGGCTGAATTGAAACGTTTCAGCGCGGCGGGCCGAAGAAAACGTTCACATTCTTGGACCAGTGATTTGCCGCCGGGCTCGATTGGATGGACGCGACTCGCGAAGGTTGACGGTGTTGTATATTGCCCACGCTGTTCAGCCTGTTGGAAAGAATTCGTCTACCGTTTCCCCACACCGAGGCATGGGCGAACCCGTTCCCGCACTCGATCGTGCCCTGACGATGCTCGAGGCCATCGCGCAGTCGCGGCGGGGGTACTCCGTCTCCGAGCTGAGCCGGCGGCTCGCGCTGCCCAAGAGCTCCGCCTATCTCCTCCTGCGCACGCTGGAACGCCGCGGCTACGTCCAGAAGCTGCCGACGGGCGGCCGCTATCGTCTTGGCGCCCAGGCCCTGGCGCTCGTCCGCAGCACCACGCCGGGTTCGGACCTGCGTGACGAAGCCCAGCCGATCCTGGCCGCCCTCGCGCACCAGGCCGGGCTCACCGCCGAGTTGGGCATCCTCGACCGCGCCGACGCGGTCGTGATCGAGCGCGTCGAGTCCACGGCCTCCGTGCGCGTCGCCTCCTGGATCGGCCGCCGCTATGGCGCCAGCGCCAGCGCGCTCGGGAAGGCGCTCCTCGCGTTCCTCCCGGACCCTGTGTTCGACGCGCAGATCCGGCCCGCCCCGCTGCCGCGCCCCACGGAGCGCGCGATCGCGACCATCGGCGCGCTCACCCGCGAGCTGGAGCGGGTACGCGAGCTCGGCTTCGCCGTGTCCGACGAGGAAGCCGAGCCCGGTGTGCGCAGCGTGGCCGCGCCGGTGCTCGACCCGCGGCGCCACGCCGTCGCCGCCATCGCCATCACCGGGACGACCTGGCAGATTCCGGCGGATCGGCTGACGGCGCTCGGGGCGCTGGTCAAGGAGATGGCGGAACGGATCAGGTCGGATCGGGTCTGATCAGGTCGGATCAGGTCGGATCAGGTCGGATCA
>CAYUPN010000090.1:0-15147 GCA_964446605.1 uncultured Bifidobacteriaceae bacterium
GTCGGATCAGGTCGGATCAGGTCGGATCAGGTCGGATCAGGTCGGATCGGGTCAGGTCGTCCCAGAGCGGGCGAACAGATCGCGGTGAGCGCTTCCATGACAAGACCCCTGCTCGCGATGCTCACGCTGGCGGCCGCGGCGACCGCTGCCTTCACCGCGCCGGCGCCGCCCCAGCCCGCGGCCGACGGCAGGCCCAGGCTCGTCGTGCTGCTCGTGGTGGACCAGATGCGGCGCGACTATCTGGACGAGTACGGCGCGCGCTGGGAGAAGGGATTGCGGCGGCTGTACGACGAAGGCGCCTGGTTCCCGAACGCGGCCTACCCGTATTCGACGACGCTGACCTGCGCCGGGCATGCGACGATTGCGACGGGCACGCTGCCGCGCACGCACGGGATCATCAGCAACCAGTGGTGGGATCGCGCGGGCCAGCGGATGGTTTCGTGCACACAGGACCCGTCGGCGCGCGAGGTGCCATACGGCGACCGGCAGGCTGGTCCCGGCGGCAGCGCCGTGGCGCTGAAAGCGCCGACGCTTGCCTCGGCAATCGCCTCGGCAACCGGCGGCCGCGTGGTGTCCATCTCGCTGAAGCGGGCCGCCGCGGCGATGCTGGCCGGCACCGGACGTGGTGACGCGGTGCTCTGGTTCCAGGGCGGCGGCTGGAGCTCGTCGACGGCCTGGGCGGCCAGGCCGGAACGCGCCCTGCTGCGCGCCGCCACCCGGACGCCCATCGAAGCGGACTTCGGCCGCGTCTGGGCCAGACGCCACGGCGGCGGCCACTACAAGTACGAGGACGACGGGCTGGGCGAGAAGCCGTCGCCGGAGTGGACCACCGTGTTCCCCCACGCCCTGCAGCCGCGGGACGGACGGCCGACGCTGTTCTTCTACGAGGCCTGGCAGTCGAGCCCGTACTCGGACGGCCACCTCGAGCGGCTGGCGCTTGCGGCGATCGACGGCATGAAGCTCGGCCGTGAGTCCGGCATCGACGTCCTCGCGGTGAGCTTCTCGGCGCTCGACGTGGTCGGGCACGACTTCGGGCCGCGCAGTCACGAAATCCAGGACGTGCTCTTCCGGCTCGACGAGACGTTCGACCGCCTCCTCGATCGGCTCGATCGCCGCGTGGGACGTGGCCGCTACGTCGTCGCGTTCACGGCGGATCATGGCGTCGCCGTCATCCCCGAGCAGGCGGCGCGCGACGGCGCCGATGCGGGACGGATCCTGATGAACGAGCTGATCCGGGTCGCGGACGAGACGCTGGCGGAATCCTTCGGCCGCGGACGCTGGACCGCGACGGAGGCCTACAGCGAGTTCTACTTCCGCGGCGGCGTGTTCGACCGTATCCTCGCGACGCCGGGGCTGCTCCAGAAGGTCAAGGACGCGCTCGCCTCGCAGCCCGGCGTCGCGCGCGTCTACGACCGCACCGAGGTCGCGGCCCTCGCCGGGAGCGCCGATCCGCTCGCGCGCGCGGTGGCCGCTGGTTTCCACCCGGACCGCAGCGGCGACCTGATCGTCGTCCCGAAGCCGAACTGGATTTTCGTCGCCGACGACAAGAGCATCGTGCCCGGCAACGCGACGACGCACGGGACGGGGTACGCGTACGACACCAACGTGCCGCTGGTGATCTTCGGCGGCGGGGTGAAGCCGGGACGGTACGACGGCGAGGCCTCCCCCGCCGACATCGCGCCGACGCTGGCGCGCATCGCGGGGGTGCCGTTCGCGTCCGCGACCGGACGCGTCCTCGACGAGGCGCTGGCCCCGGCGCCGGCGGCGACGGCGGAAGCGGCCGGGCCCCGATGAGTATCGCCAGGGGGAACGGGCAGCGGCCCGTGCGCACGCCGTTCACACGACGCGTGCTGGCGCTGCTGCGACGGGTGCCGCCCGGCCGGGTCGTGACGTACGGCGACCTCGCGGCCCTCGCGGGACGTCCGGGAGCCGCCCGGGCCGTGGGCAACATCATGCGCGAGGCCGGCGAGCCCGGGCTTCCCTATCATCGCGTGATTGCCGCAGGCGGACGGCTGGGCGGGTACGGCGGCAACGAGACGATGAAGGCGGCGCTGCTCCGGCGGGAGGGGCTGACCGTCGTGGGCGGCCGGGTGCGCGGGTTCGCACGGGTGCGATGGGAGGGGTGAGCGAGTCCGTCTATAATCATCCGTGCGCGCCGGGTGCTCCACCGGACGCGCGCTCGAGGAGGCTGCTGATGTTTCGCGTGTTCCAGATCGGTGTGCTGGCGGCAGTGACGGCGCTGGCGGGCGCGGCGCCCGCGGTCGCGCAGTCCGGATCGCAGTCCGGAACCACGTCGCTCGGCTCGATCACGCTCACGCGCGCGGTGACCGCCAACGGCGAGCCGCTGCCGGCGGGACGCTACACCGTGCGCCTGACCGCCGACGCTCCGGATCCGGCCGTGGGCCAGACCCGGGGCGCGGAGCGCTGGGTGGAGTTCGTGCGCGGCGGCAAGGTCGTCGGCCGCGAGGTCGTGACGGTGGTGCCCGACACTGAAATCGGCGAGATCGCGAAGGGCCCGCGCCCCCCGCGCGGCGGGCACCGCGTGGAGCTGCTGAAGGGCGGCGACTACGTCCGGGTCTGGATCAACCGGGGCGGGAATCACTACCTGATTCACTTCCCCGCCTAGGAAGCAGACCGCCGGCAGGCAGCAGGCGCCCGCCTGCTGCCTGCTTGCGGCTTACCGCCTGCCGCCTGCTTATCCGACCGCCATCAGATCGAACTGTTCGTGATGCAGGTGAGCATCCGGGCGGATGCTGATCGTCCGGCCGAGCGCCGCCTGCAGGTCCCTCAGCACGCCGCTCTCCTCTTCCTTCAACGCCCGCGCGATGTCGGGGTTCACCCGCAGCACGACGCCGTGGCCGTTGAGATCCATGTTGAGCTTCTTCACCTCGGCCAGGATCTCGTAGCAGATCGTCGAGCTCGACTTGATCACGCCGCTCCCTGAGCAGTACGGGCACGGCTCGGTCAGCACGCGCTCCAGGCTCTGCTTCACCCGCTTGCGCGTGATCACGATCAGCCCGAAGTCCGAGACCTGCACCGCCTTCGACGGCGCCCGGTCGCGCCGCAGCTCCTGCTCCACCGCCTGGAAGACCTTCTGGCGGTTCTTCTTCTCCTCCATGTCGATGAAATCGAGGACGATGATCCCGCCGAGGTCGCGGAGCCGGATCTGCCGGACGATCTCCTTCGCCGCCTCGAGGTTCGTCTTGACGATGGTGTCTTCCAGCCGGCCGGTCGTCTTCTTGCCGACGTAGCGGCCCGTGTTCACGTCGACGGCCACGAGCGCCTCGGTCTGGTTGATCACGATCGAGCCGCCCGACTTCAGCCACACCTTGCTGCGCAGCGCCTTGTCGAGCTCGGCCTGGACGCCGTACTCCTCGAAGATCGGGAAGTCCTTGTTGTAGTGCTTCACCTTCGAGACCAGCGACGGCATCATCCGCTGGACGAGGTCGAGCACGCGCAGGTACTCCTGGTAGCTGTCGATCCGGATGGCGGTGTAGTCCTCGGTGAGGAGATCGCGCAGCAGCTTCGCGATCAGGCTCTGCTCGCGATAGACGATCGCGGGCGCCCGCTGCGTGTCCATCTTCTGGCGGATCTCCTTCCAGACCTGGTGGAAGTACTCCAGGTCGGTCAGGATGTCCTCCTTCGGCCGGCCCGCGGCCGCGGTCCGGATGATGATGCCGCCGGTGAAGTGCTGCTGCTCCCGGAACTCGCGGACGATCCCGCGCAGACGGGCTCGCTCCTCGCGGGACTCGATCTTCCGTGAAACGCCGATGTGATCCACCGTGGGCATGAACACGAGGAAGCGCCCCGGCAGCGACGCGTGGGACGTGAGCCGGGCCCCCTTCGTGCCCAGCGGCTCCTTCACGACCTGTACGAGGACTTCCTGCCCTTCCTTGAGGAGCTCCTCGATCTTCGGCTGCTCCTTCGGGCGGTCCTCGCCGCGCGTCCGCCGGCCTCCCTTCGCGCGCTCCGGCTTCTCGCCGTCCTCGGCGGCGTCCCCCTCCCCGTCCTCGCCGCCGTCCAGGTCGTCGAACGAGGGGACCACGTCCGACACGTAGAGGAAGCCGTCCCGCTCCAGCCCGATGTCGACGAAGGAGGACTGCATGCCGGGCAGCACCTTCGACACCCGGCCCTTGTACACGTTCCCCGCGACCCCGCGGCTGCGCTCGCGCTCGACGAAGATCTCGGCGACCAGATCGTCCTCGAGGATCGCGACCCGCGTCTCGTGGTCGTTCGAGGAGATGATCATCTCCTTGGTCATGCCCGCCCTTCCGGGAACCGGCGTCAGTTGGTGAAGCGGCGCATCCGGACGCTCAGGATCAATCCGAAGCCCATCAGCGTCGCGATGAGCGAGCTGCCGCCATAGCTCATGAGCGGCAGCGTCAGCCCCTTCACCGGCGCCAGTCCCGCCGACATGGTGATGTTGTAGAACACCTGGAACGTGAAGCTGGCCAGGACCCCGAGCACCAGGAAGGTGCCCAGCCGGTCCTTCGACAGCCGTGCCGCCTCGAGCGACCGCCAGATCACCAGCAGGTACAGCCCGAGGGCGGTCAGCACGCCCAGGAACCCGCGCTCCTCGGCCCAGGCCGAGAAGATGAAATCGTTGTGCGCCACCGGCAGGAACCGGAGCTGCCCCTGCGTCCCCTGCCGGAAGCCCTTCCCCGTCAGCCCGCCGGACCCCACGGTGATGCGCGCCTGGATCTGCTGGTAGCCGGCGCCCCGCGGGTCCTTGTACGGGTTGATGAACGTCTCGATGCGCTCCTTCTGGTAGTCCTTCAGCGCGAACGCCCACGCCACCGGCGCCGCCAGCACGGCGGCGATGGCCAGGATGCCGAGCATGCGCACCGGCAGCCCGGCGACGAACGCGACGAACAGGAAGATGGGAATCAGCGTGACCGCGGTGCCGAGGTCCGGCTGCCGCGCGATGAGCAGGAACGGAAGCGCCACCATCCCGGCGCCGATGGCGAGATCCCCGCGCGTCGGCAGGTGACGCCGGCTCTCGCCATAGAACTTCGCCAGCACCAGCGCGACGACGAGCTTCGCGAACTCGGACGGCTGGAGGTTGAACGCCCCCAGCGCGATCCAGCGCCGCGCGCCCCCGCGCACGGCCCCGAAGAACATCACGTACAGCAGCAGCAGGATGATGGCGAGATAGATCAGGTGCGACTTGTCCGCCAGCGTGCGGTAGTCGATCGAGAGGATCACGACCATCGCGGCCAGCCCGAGGCCGAGCGCGTAGAGCTGCGCGAGGTACAGGCGGGGCGCGGTGGCCTGCGTCGCGCTGTAGATCATGGTCACGCCCATGATGCTCAGCACGAGGATCGCGCCGATCAGCAGCCAGTCGAGATGGAAGTAGAGGCGCCGGTCGAACATGCCGCTACCGCCCCACCGCCGCCGACGCGACCGTCTCCGGCAGTGGCGTGTCCTCGATCGGCACTTCCTCGACCGGCGGCGTCGGCGGAGGCAGACCGGGGGCGGTGAACGCCGGCAGCGGCTCGCCCCGCTTCTTGGCGAAGTAGGTGTTGATCATGTGCCGCGCGATCGGCGCGGTGCTGTAGCCGTGCTCCGAGTGCTCGCCGAAGATGACCCCCGCGATCTCGGGATTGTCGCGCGGCGCGAGGAACACGAACCACCCGTGATCGCGCAGGTCGCGGTCGCTGCCGCGCGCCGCCGCGCGGCCGCGCAGGGAGATCACCTGCGCCGTGCCCGTCTTCCCGGCGACGTCCAGCCCGGGGATGCGCGCCCGTCCGGCCGTCCCCGCCCCGTTGACCGCCATCCACAGCCCGT
The DNA here is from genome assembly GCA_964446605.1 of uncultured Bifidobacteriaceae bacterium. GTDB lineage: Bacteria > Acidobacteriota > Vicinamibacteria > Vicinamibacterales > JAENWD01 > JAENWD01. The sequence continues at coordinate 5,788 of CAYUPN010000090.1, forward strand.
CGCGCACCGCCGCGCTTGTCGTCGGCTTGAACGCGAACCGCTCGAGCGCCGGCGGCGGCTCCATCGGCCTCCACCCGTCCCCGTCGTCGTAGGCACGAACCAGCCGGGGCGCGAAGCGGGTGCCGCCGTTGGCGACCACGCTCATCATCACGGCGAGCGAGATCGGCGTCACCGAGACCTGCCCCTGGCCGATCGCGACCGAAATCGTCTCCCCCGCGTACCAGCGCTCGCCGTAGCGGCGCTGCTTCCACTCCGTCGACGGCATGATGCCCTCGACCTCGTTCGGCAGATCGATCTCCGACTTCACGCCCAGCCCCAGGCGCGTCGCCCACTTGTGGATGCGGTCGACGCCGAGCATGTTGCCGAGCGTGTAGAAGTAGACGTTGCACGACTTCTCGATCGCGTGGCGCAGATCGATCAGGCCGTGGCCTCCCTTGAGATGGCAGCGGAAGTAGCGGCCGTGGAACGTGCCGCCGCCGTTGCACCGGACCTTGAAGTCGGGGGTCACCAGCCCCTCTTCGAGCGCCGCCACGGCGACGACGATCTTGAACGTGGACCCGGGCGAATAGCGCCCCTGGATGGCCCGGTTCTGCAGCGGCCGCAGCCGGTCGGTGTTGAGGGCGTTCCACGTGGCCACGTCGATGCCGGTGGCGAACGCGTTCGGATCGTAGGCCGGCAGGCTCACGAGCGCGAGCACCTCCCCCGTGCGGGGATCGAGCGCCACGGCCGCGCCCCAGAAGCCGAGCGCCTGGAACCCGTCCTCGGCCGCCTTCTGGACGTCGTAGTCGATCGTCAGCTGGAGCCGGCGCCCCTCGGTGGGCGCCACTTCGTCCAGGTGGCGGATCTCGCGCCCCATGCTGTTGACGACCACGGTCCGGACGCCGTCGGTCCCCATCAGCTCCCGGTTGTGCGTGCGCTCGACCCCCGCCTGCCCCACGATGGCCCCGGGCCTGAGCCCGTCGACCGAGACCTGGCGCTCCGACGCCTCGCCGACATAGCCGAGCAGGTGCGCCGCGAGCGAATCGATCGGGTAACGCCGGGTCGGCACGCGCTCGACGACGACGTCGGGCAGTTCGAAGTCGAGCCGCCGCGCCATGATCGCCGCGACCTGCGCCAGGCTCGCGTCCTGGATGACGACAATCGGCCGGTAGGCGGGCAGCGCCATGCCGCGCGTCACGGCCTCGCGGATCCGGCGCTCCTCCACGCCGGCCACGGCCGCCAGCATGCGGATGGTGCGATCGATGTCGTTCGTGAACGGCCGGACGATGGAGACGCTGTAGCTGTGGCGGTTCTCGACGAGGACACGCCCGTGGCGGTCGTAGAGCACGCCGCGTGGCGCCCGGAGGACGAGCTCCCGCTGATGGTTGTTCTCCGCCATCTCGCGGAACTGCTCGTGCTGGATGATCTGGAAGAACCAGAAGGTGCCGGCCAGCAGGATGAATCCGGCCACGACGGCCACCTGCAGCACGAAAATGCGCGCCGCCGGGATCCGCCGATCCTCGCCTGGTCTCGTCACCGCCACGCCTGCCGTCCTTCCCTAATCGAGCCGGCGGGACACGCGCATGGCGCCCCCGCCCCGGGCCTGCCGGCGCTCGACCGTGCCCGGCAGCAGCTCGATCGCCTGGAGCACGACGACGCCGACGAGCGCGTTGGCCGCGCCCTGGCCGAGCACGCCGCCCCATGGGAAGCCGAAGTCCCGCAGGTTCAGCAGCTCGTACGACCCCATGAACACCGCCGCGTGCACCACGGTTGCCAGCACGAAGGTGATGAACCGCGGCAGCACGCCCGCGATGTTGAACTGCATGCTGGCCTGGCCGACGAAGTAGCCGACCAGCGTCTTGGCCAGCCCGCCTATGCCAATGATGCCACTGGACAGGGCGTCCTGTGCCAGCCCGGCTGCCGCCCCGGCGAGCAGCCCGGTGGTGGGCCCCGACGTGATGGCGACATACACGACGACGATCAGCACCAGATCCAGCGGCGAGGTGCCGAGCACGAGGAACGCCGCCAGCCGCGTCTGCAGCAGCAGGGCGAGCAGCAACGCGCCGACGATGGCCAGCCCCTTCACCGGGCGCCTCCCCGCGCGGCGGCCGGCTCCGCGAGCGGCTCCGGCGCCTGCGGCGTCAGGACCACCAGCACCTCCTCGAGACTCGTGAAGTCCACGGCGGGCTGGACGCGAATGAGCCGGTACGCGTTGCCGGCGCGCTCGATGTGATCCACCTGGCCGATGAGGAACCCCTTCGGGTAGATGCCGTCGATGCCGGACGACACGACCCGATCGCCGACGCTCACGTCGGCCGTGTCGAGCACGAATTCCAGCCGCAACGTCTGTTCGCCGATCCCCATCACCACGCCCTGCGCCCGCGTCCGCTCGACCAGCGCGCCGACGGCGGCGTTGCGGTCGATGAGCAGCTGCACCTTCGCCGCCCGCGCGCCGGGCACGACCACCCGCCCGACCACCCCTTCGGGCGACAGCACCGCCATGTCCGGCCGCAGCCCGGCCGCGGTGCCCTTGTCGATCGTGATGGTGCGGAAATCGGGCGTGGCCGCCGCGGCCACGACGTTGGCGGCCGTCGTCGACAGCTCGATCCGGCCGCGCAGCTCGAGCAGCTGGGCCAGCTCGTCGCTCCGCTGCGCCAGCGCACGCTCCTGCTGCAGCCGGATGCGGGCGTCGGCGAGCTCCTGCCGGAGCTCCGCGTTCTCCTCGCGAATCCCGCGCAGATCGACGTACCCCGTCCAGACCGACGCCACGGCATCGAACGCCCCCGCGCCGAGCCGCTGGATTTCCGCCACCAGCCCGAACGCCACGGCCTGGAGCACCGGCATCCCGCTCTTCGACGTCACCTGCGCCGAAATCAGCACGAGATGGCCGACGATGACCGCCACGAGCAGGACGGCGCTCCCGCGGCGCGTCTCGAGCAGCGCCATCAGCCGCGGCCTCGCGGCCGCCCGGCCGCCCCCGTACCGGTGTCTGACACCCGTACTGTACCGGTACCGGTGTCAGACACCCGTACCGGGCGGGCCGCCGACCGGTCGTCGTGCCGCGCCATCGTCATTCGCGGGAGATCTTCCGCAGCAGGCTGAAATCCGACAGCATCTTGCCGGCGCCGAGGACGACGGAGGACAGCGGGTCCTCGGCCATCGCCAGCGGCAGGCCGGTTTCCTCCCGCAGCCGCTTGTCCAGGTTCTTCAGCAGCGCGCCGCCGCCGGTGAGGACGATGCCGCGGTCGACGATGTCCGCCGACAACTCCGGCGGCGTGCGCTCCAGCGCGACGCGCACGGCGTCGACGATGACGTTGACCGTCTCGGCCAGCGCCTCCCGGATCTCCTCGTCGGTGATGGTGATCGTCTTCGGCACCCCCTCGATCAGGTGCCGCCCCTTGATCTCCATCGTCATGCGCTCGTCGAGCGGATAGGCGGAGCCGACCTCCATCTTGATCTGCTCGGCCGTGCGCTCGCCGATGAGCAGGTTGTACGTCTTGCGGATGTACTGGATGATGGCCTCGTCCATCTCGTTGCCGGCCACGCGGACGGCCTTGCTGTAGACGATGCCCGCCAGCGAGATGACGGCGATGTCCGTGGTGCCCCCGCCGATGTCGACGATCATGTTGCCCGACGGCTCGGTGATCGGCATGCCGGCGCCGATGGCGGCCGCCATCGCCTCCTCGACCAGGTGCACCTCGCTGGCCTTGGCCCGGTAGGCGCTGTCCTTGACCGCCCGCTTCTCGACCTCGGTGATCTCGCTCGGCACGCCGACGACGATCCGGGGGCGCACCCAGACGTTCCGGTTGTTGTGCGCCTTCCGGATGAAGTAGGCGAGCATCTTCTCCGTGTACTCGAAGTCGGCGATGACGCCGTCCTTCATCGGCTTGATGGCGACGATGTTGCCGGGGGTGCGGCCCAGCATCTCCTTGGCTTCCTTGCCGACGGCCTCGACGCGGCCGTTCGCCTTGTTGATCGCGATGATGGAGGGCTCGTTGACGACGATGCCCCTGCCGCGCACGAACACACAGGTATTGGCCGTCCCGAGATCGATGGCGAGGTCGCTGGAGAAGAGCGAGAACAGAGAACGCAGAGGCAACGACACAACTCCTTGACGGACGATCCGAACGCGCGCGGTCAGTCGGCGGCCACCTCGATCGCGTTCTTTCCCGAAGACTTGACCCGGTACATCGCGCGATCCGCCGCCTGGAGCAGCTCGGTCGCCGACGCGGCGACCTCCGGCATCGACGCGACGCCGATCGACGCCGTCAGCCGGACCTCCAGGCGATCCGCCGTGAGGAAGCGGTGCGCGGCGATGCGATCGCGGATACGCTGCGCGACCATGGTCGCGCCGTCCGGACCCGTCTCGGGCAGCACGACCGCGAACTCGTCGCCGCCGAAGCGTGCGACCACGTCGGTCTCGCGCGCACAGCTCCGGATGACCACGGCCGCCTCCACGAGGGCGCGGCTGCCATACAGGTGCCCGTGCGTATCGTTGACGGCCTTGAAGCCGTCGAGATCGATGAACAAGAGCGAGAGCGCGCGGCCCGAGCGGAGCGCCCGCTTCGTCTCGCGGCGCAGCGAGAGATTCAAGTACCGGGAATTGTAAAGCCGCGTGAGGTCGTCCGTGACAGAAAGCGCTTCGGCGCGCTGAAATAGTATCGCGTTTTCGAGCGCGAGCGCCGCGGGCGCGAGCACGCCCGCCAGCGCGCGCCGCGCGGCGGCGGTGAGCGCGGGCGTCGCCGTCGACGTCTGGCGTTCGACGCAGACGAGGGCGCCGGCCGCGTGATCGCGCCCGGGCAGCAGCAGGCCCGCGATCGACATCGGTCCGACCGGCGCGGGCAGCCGCGGTTCGCGCCGCAGGTCGGCGCTGAAGAAATCCCGCTGCGTCTGGATCACGCGCGCCCCCACCACCTGCACCGCCGCGGTCAGCGCGGGCGACAGCCGGCCCGCCACCACGGTGGGCTCGCCGTCGAGGCCCGGCGCCACGACGCCCCAGGTGCCGGGCCCGATGGTCCGGATCGCCCAGTCCACGAGCACCTGGCCGACGGCGCGGGGGTCGAGCGAGGCGTGGGTCGACGCGACGATGTCGGCCAGCACCGTGCGGCCGGCCAGCCGGCGCGACAGCCCCCGCTGGCTGTCGTGCAGCCGTGCGGCGAGGTCGGTCGTCGGACGCGACGGGGCGAAACCCCCGCGCCGCCGCACGGGCCGCGACCGGCGCGCCGGCCCGCGGCCGCCAGCCGGTGGGCTCATGGACGTGGATCTTTCCGCAGCGGACCGTCTGTCGCTGCCCCTAAATACTTCCAGAAATGGAACATAATACCATGCACCCCGGCCGTGGCACGCGGCGGCGGCGCCGCGTACCGCGGGAGCCGGGCACACCGGATCCCCTGCTCTCGTCTGGAGTTATCGGCCGGTGGGCGCGCATTGACAGAGGCTCGACCGAGCAGGGACAATCAACTGTTTCGCCCCCGTGATCGGAACGGGGCTTACCGACCGAAAGCCAGCCAACCATGACGATGCTCGACCGGATGCGACGCCACAAGAACTGGCTCAAGTGGAGCCTGTTCCTGGTTGTCGTCGCCTTCATTGCGCTCTATTTCCCCGATTTCATGGCCACGAACACGGGGGCGGGCGCGTCCAACAGCATGCCGGTGGCCCGGGTCGGGGGCGAAGAGATCACGGCGAGCGCCTTCCGGACCGCGTATCAGCGCCAGATGCAGGCCTTCACGCAGGCCTACGGCGGCAACGTCAACCCGCAGCTGCTGCGGCAGCTCGGACTCGAACAGCAGATCCTCCGGCAGCTGATCGACGAGCGCACGGCGCTGGCCGAAGCCAGGCGCCTCGGCATCACCGTCAGCGACGCGGAGGTCGCGCATCGCATCTACGCGATGCCGGTGTTCCAGGAGAACGGTGTCTTCAGCGTCGAGCTGTACGGCCGCGTTCTCGGGAACGCGCGCACGCCGATGTCGAAGGCCGAGTTCGAGCAGAACCTGCGCAACGCGCTGATCGTCGACAAGCTCCGGGCCGCGCTGACCGAATGGGTGACCGTGTCGGACGCCGAGGTCGAAACCGAGTTCCGCCGCCGCAACGAGAAGGTGCAGGCCGAGCTCGTCGTGTTCTCGGCCGCCTCGGTGCGCGACCAGGTGAAGCTCTCCGACGAGGACGTCGCGAAGTACTTCGAGGCGAACCAGGAGGCCTACCGCATCGGCGAACGGCGGGCCATCAAGTACGTGCTGGTGGACGTCGAGCCGATCCGGCAGAAGACCGTGGTCGCTCCGGCCGACATCGAGCGGTACTATCGCGAGAACGAGGAGCAGTACACGACGCCCGAACAGGTCCGTGCGAGCCACATCCTGTTCAGCACCGAGGGCAAGGACCCGGCGGAGGTCCGGAAGGAGGCCGAGGCGGTGCTCGCCCAGGTGAAGGCCGGACGCGACTTCGCAGCCCTGGCGCGCAGGCACTCGGACGACTCGTCCGCCGAGCAGGGGGGCGACCTGGACTACTTCGGCCGGGGACGGATGGTGAAGGAGTTCGAGGACGCCGCCTTCTCGCTCGAGGTCGGCGCGACCAGCGACCTCGTGCAGACCCCCTTCGGGTTCCACATCATCAAGGTCACCGACAGGAAGCCCGAGACGAAGCAGTCGCTCGAGCAGGTGCGGCAGCAGATCGCGGACCAGCTCGCGTACGACCGCGCGCAGTCACAGGCGCGGGCCGTCGCGGACCAGCTCGCGCGCGAGGCGAAGACGGTCGACGATCTCGAGCGGCTCGCGACGGGCCGTGGGCTCGAGGTCACCGACTCCGGGTTCTTCACCCGCGACGAGCCGCTGGCCGGTCTGGGTCCGGCCCCAGCGATTACCGAGCAGGCGTTCGAGGGGGATGCAGGCACGATTCAGGGGCCGGTGCGCGCCGCGCGCGGCTTCGTCGTGTTCGCGACGACCGGCTCGGAGCCGTCGCGGCTGCCGGCGCTCGACGAGGTGCAGGATCGCGTTCGCGAGGATGCCATCTCCGCGCGGGCACGCGAGCTGGCCGGTGAGCGGGCGACGGAGCTGGCCGATGCCTTCCGCAGCGACTTCACCGCCGCGGCGCGCAAGGCCGGGCTCGAGGTGAAGAAGAGCGAGCTGGTGACCCGCGGCGCCGTGTGGCCGGAGATCGGCATCAGCGCCGCCCTCGACCAGGCGCTCTTCGCGAGCGGCAAGGGCGCGGTCGCGGGGCCGGTTGCGACCGACGGCGGCGCAGTCATCGCGCGCGTGGTCGAGCACGAGGAGCCCACGGCCGAGGCGCTGGCGACCTCGCGTGACGCCCTGAAGCAGGAGCTCCTGGCCGACCGCCGGTCGAAGTTCTTCAGCGCCTACATGCTGAAGGCACGCGACCGGATGCGGATCGAAGTGGATCAGGAAGCCATCCGCGCGATCGTTGGCGCCTAGCGAACGCGCGAGCACACCGGGGAAGTCGAAGGGGCGGCATCACAGGCCGCCCCTTCGCATGTACGGGCCCGGAACCTCTCCCTACCGCACGACGAGGCCGCTGGGCATGAGCGCCAGCGGCTCCCCCGACCGGAAGAGCCGCAGCGGCGCGGTGAGGATCTGCGCGGCGAGCCGTTCGTCGGCGGACGGAGGCAGCAGCAGGCGCGCGAGGCTGCTCTCGGCGCTCAGGCCGCGCGTCAGCAGCTCGTACACCGACCGCCGCGGCGGATAGACCACGATTTCCACGCCGCTGTCCGCCGGGATGTTGGCGCGCGTCCTGGCTGCGGCAATCGCGGTGTCGAGGCCGCCGAGCTCGTCGACCAGCCCGAGCTCGTGCGCCTGCCGTCCGGTCCAGACGCGCCCCTGGGCCACGGCATGGAGCTGCTCGATGGTCATGTTGCGCGACTCGGCCGCCTTGCGCACGAACTCGTCGTAGATGTGCGTCATCTGGGCGGCGATGCGCTCGCGCTCCTCCGGAGTGAAGGGACGCGCCGGCGACGCGATGGCGGCGTTGCGGCCGAACGCGACCGTCTCGATGTTCGCGCCCAGCTTCCCGTAGAGCCCGCCGGTGACGACCTTGCCCGTGATGACGCCGATCGAGCCGGTCAGCGTGCCGGGCTGCGCGACGATGTGGGGCGCCGCCATCGCGATCCAGTAGCCGCCCGACGCCGCGAGATCGGACATCGAGATGACGAGCGGGCGGTCGGGCTTCTCGTCGCGCGTGATCACCAGCTCGCGCCAGATCGCGTCGGACGCCGTGGCCGATCCCCCGGGGCTGTCGATGCGCACGACGATGGCGCGCACCGAATTGTCGGCACGGGCCTCGCGCAGGTGCTCGATGAAGGTCTCCGCGCCGAGGACCGCGCCGGAGAGCGGGTCGTAGCCGCCGCGGCCGGAGATGATGACGCCGCTGGCGTGAATCACGGCGATGCGCGGCCCGCGGTTCAGTCCGACCGACGTGAGCGGGACGCGCGCGTAGTCCCGGCTTTCCAGCCGCGTCAGGCGCCCGCCCGGCAGGTCGACGCGGTCGTCGATCTCGTCGACGTAGGCCAGCTCGTCGACCAGCCCCTGTTCGAGCGCCTCCTGCGGCAGGAACGGGCCCTGATCGATGATGGCGCGCACCTCCTCCTCCGACTTGCCGCGCCCCTTCGCGATGGCGGCCACGAGCTGCTCGTACAGATCCCGCGTCATCGACTCGGTGGCCTCGCGGTGCTGCGGCGTGAAGCCCGACTCGGTGAGCGTGTTGTACGCCGTCTTGTACTCGCCGATGTGCATGATGTCCGGGTACACGCCGATTTTGTCGAGCGTGCCGCGGAGGAACAGCTCGTAGGTGGCCAGCCCGTTGAGGTCCAGCGGCGCGGCCGGCATGAGGATGACGCGGTCACAGGCCGTGGCGATGTAGTACGCGCGCTCGCTGCCGGACTCGAGGTAGGCGATGGCCGGCTTGCCCGACTGGCGGTAGTCGACGATCGCGTCGTGGATCTCCTGGACCTTCGCCCAGAGCGGCGCCTCGAGCCCTTCGGGCATGATGAGCACCGCCTTCACGCGCGCGTCGACCTTCGCCTTGCGCAGCGCGTCGACGACGCCGCGCAGGCCGGCGGGGCGGCCCGGATCGAGCAGCTGGAGGACGCCGTCGCCCGGCACTTCGGGCAGGTCCCCCTCGAGCCGCAGCACCAGGGTCGAGTCGCGGGCGACGTCCGGCGCGGAACGCACGACGGCGTACATGAGCGCCACCGTGCCAAAGGACACGATCGCGGCGAGGAGGATCAGACCGAGGACGAGCCGGACACCACGCTTGGCCACTGCCGGGGACTCCTTCTTGAAGCGTTCACTGTAGCGGCGGGGCTTCAGCCCCGCAAGGGATCTCATCGGGTCGGATCGGGTCGGATCAGGTCGGATCAGGTCGGATCAGGTC
>CAYUPN010000091.1:0-14966 GCA_964446605.1 uncultured Bifidobacteriaceae bacterium
GGCCGAACCCGACGGCAGATCGTCTCCCCTCATTGCCTCGTCCCCAGGAGCGGGGGGGGGCCCCCCCGCCCGCCGGCCCCCCCCCCGCAAGTTGTGGGAGCGCCCCGCGGGGGCGCGCCACACCTCACCCCCCCACCCCCCCGTCCCCCCGCCGGGGGGGGGCGGGCGACGCCGGGACCTGATAGCGCGACCGCGAGCAATACTCATCGAGCGGGCGGCGGGACCTGATCCGACCTGATCCGCCCGCGCGATCATTGCAGGCGCGGGCGGGACCTGATCCGACCTGATCCGACCTGATCCGACCTGATCAGACCTGATCCGACCCGATCAGACCTGATCAGACCTGATCCGACCCCACTCCCAGCCCAATCTGACACGCAACGCCAGTCCCGCCCAGCCCGCAATACCCGTTCGGGTTCCGCTCCAGGTACTGCTGGTGGTACTCCTCGGCGTAGTAGAACTCGGGCGCCGGCAGGATCTCGGTCGTGATGCGGCCGTAGCCGGCCTTCGTCAGCGCGGCCTGATACGCCTCGCGTGACGCTTCGGCGGCCGCGCGCTGCGTGTCGTCGAAGTAGTAGATGCCGGAGCGGTACTGGGTGCCGATGTCGTTGCCCTGGCGCATGCCCTGCGTCGGGTCGTGGCTCTCCCAGAAGACCTGCAGCAGCTGCTCGTACGAGACCTTCGCCGGATCGAACACCACGAGCACCGTCTCGTTGTGTCCGGTGAGGCCGCTGCAGACCTCCTCGTACGTCGGGTTCGGCGTGAACCCGCCCGCGTAGCCGGACGCGGTGGAGTAGACGCCCGGCACCTGCCAGAACTTCCGCTCGGCGCCCCAGAAGCAGCCGAGCCCGAACAGTGCCTGTGACAGCCCCGCGGGAAACGGCCCAACGATGGGGTTGCCGGTGACGAGATGGACGCCGGAGACCGGCATCCGCTCGGCGCGGCCGGGCAGTGCCTCGGCCGGCGTCGGCATGCGGAGCTTCCTGTTGGAGAACATGATGCCTTTATCGTAGCAGGCGTAGGCAGCTGGCGGTCTGCAGCACACAAGAGGCGGCAACAGATCCCCAGTATGCTCCGCCGGTCAACTCAGCACCACTGAGATTGCTGCGGCGGTGGGTCAGTTTCAAACCTGACCCGCGCGACGTCCGGCCCACCCGCTCACCCATGCAAAAACGGGGTATGCCGAAGCACTCAAACAGGCGCAAGCAACCGACAAAGCCGAAGCCGCGCGGGGATCCCACACGATTTCGACGGGATGGTCGAGCAGGCCATCGGGGAGAGGCTGAGTCGGGGAGCCGCTAGATCATTCGCACGTTGGTAAGAATCAGGCTGCCATAGCGTTAGGGAGGCCGAGGAAAAGAAGGCGGGAGGGCCAGGGCAGAAGCCCTCAGCCCGCTAGAAGCAGGGAGATAGTTAAGAGGCGGCTCAGGCTAAGTGGACGAAACCTTAGTCGCTCCTTCGCGTCGGTCAGGTGCGCTTTGTTTTTCGATTATTCGACTGATGTTGATGGGATCCATTCGAATAGGGCCGTACCTGGCATCCTGCGTAACCCTATGTACGATCTCTCGTACATAGGGAAACAAGATCGTAGGTGCGTTCAGATGACAGAACGCCTTGAAAGCATCTAACGACCCGGTCTTTTGCGTGAATTGTCCAACCACCTCCAACTCAATGTGGTATGGCTTCTCGCGCGGGTCGGGATCCATTGAGATCGCAAATCGTACCTCGGCGCGGCTTCCCGATTCATCGATACCGTACCCAAGGTTGACGGCAGCGTTGAGTGCGTGCGACGGGGACTCTCCCTCTCCTAGCTCTGCTTTTGGAAGCTCCTGAAACAAGAGCCGGGAAACGATGAGACCAGCGAAGCCAAACGTTGCGTCACTAGGTGCTTGCGGCTTCCGTGACATAGCTGTGTTCTCCGTCGGTCAGAGTGAGAGTCATGGTCTGATCTTGCTCAACCGTCGGGAATTGCTCGCCACTTTGGGCAGTCCAAGCGAGCGCCGCCGTCTTGGTTTCGCCGTCGTCTACAAGCGCGGCTGCTTGAAACACCCAGTGCGCTGAACCTCCGTCAACCCTTAGCCACTCCCACCAGTCAGGGCAGAAGGGAATCGCAACCTCACGCGGAGATATTGAGACCTTGAACCGGCCGCCCAGGGCGGTAATGAGCTTCTGCAGTGTCTTGAGCGTGATGTTCTCTATGGCCGATTCAATCCTGGCGACCTTGGCTTGGCTGGTCCCTGCTGATGCGGCCACGGCGGCTTGCGATTCTTCTCTGTACTTCCGCAACAGCAGTAAGTTCCTTGCTACGTGGAACCCGACGTTGTTGTCCCACGCTAGAGCCAAATCGAGGTTGTCCCGAAATGCCTGCTTAATCGGGGAACTCGAATGCGATCGAACCACTACCTCTGGGACCGCCAACGCCATTGAAGATCCGCCTCGCCTTCCTCGCGTGTGACGGATCTTGCGCGTCCTTCTTCTTGCAGACGGCGTGGAGATAGAAGATGCGCTTCGCCTCTTGGTAGACATAAAAGTATAGCCTCCAGCACGTTGGCTTGGCCTTCAGGATCCAGATCTGTACGCCATCAACTTCATCTGAGAGCACGATTCTGGGCCTACCGCGCTCGTCCTTCAGAACCTGCTTTGCTTTCGGCCAACCGTGAAACTGAAGCTGCCACATCAATCCGAGCGCCATCACGATCTGGTCGCCGCCGCGCAGGAGGGCAGCCCAGAACGGACGCTCACAGCCCTCGTGTAGCTTCCCCTCCGAATCGCGCAGCAGGACCTCGTGCGACTCCCAGGGAGGGGTCGGGTCAAAGCGCTTCACGGATTATACCTCATACGGCATAGTGCCCAGTTTGGCACTCGGCAACCTGAGCTGACGATGTCGGTAGAGCTTAGCAGAAGGAGTTTGGACCGCCTTAGAGCGCTCGAGCACGATCAAAAATGAACCTGCTGGCGACGGCGGCGAAGCTCGTAGCAGTGGTCAAGAATCATCGATGAATACAGCATCCGGACGACCGTTTCGTTCGACGGCGTGACGAAGAACACCATCGTCAAGTTGCTGGCCGATGTCGCGCGGCCTGTGCCCGGTAACAGGACAGGGCGCGCCCAGCGCTTCACAATCTGCCCTGTCGTCGTGTCCGGTGTGCCGAAATCGTTATCCGCGCCCGAAGGACAAGTAGTGGGCCTGGACCTCGGCCCTAGACCAAGAAGGGCGCGCGGGCATGGGGCTGGTCTGTACGTGGTTGGCCTAGATGCTAGACGAAGCTCCGCGTGTCCTGGCTCGTCGACTCGCGATGCGGTCGCGGATATCAGACCTGGGCGAGCCGCGTGCGGGGCCCCGTGCAGGCCACGACGGATGGAAGCCGTCGAAGCGGAGTTCGGGATGGAGATCGACTAAGCGACTCTGGTGAAGCTACAGAGTGGACTAGAACGCGGAGCGGCGCACCGACGCCTTATCAAGAAGAGGAGAACCACGCGGCGCTGGTAGTCCCGTGCTTCACGTACCCCCTGTGCCTCCGACGCTACGCGTGACGTCCGCGATGGAGACGGCATCAGCGATCGAGCCGGGCGTCACCGATTATCGTGCGGTCGGCCGACGGGATCGTCGGCCTCTACGCTCGGCGCCTACTGCCTACTGCTCAGATCTCCCCCATCCTCATCTGCTCCAGCAGGTGATCCGTCGAGCGCACCGCCAGCGCCATCATCGTCAGCGTCGGGTTCGCGAAGCCGCCCGAGACGAATCCCGAGCCGTCCATCACGAAGACGTTGCCGACGTCGTGCAGCCGCTGGAACGGCGTGAGCACCGAGCGGGTCGGATCCGTGCCCATGCGCGCGCAGCCGACCTCGTGGCTGGCCCAGCGAAACCCGACGCGCGGGCGGATGTTGCGGCCGCCGGCCGCCTCGAGCATCTCGGCCCCCGCGTCCGCCATGTCCTGCAGCATCGCGCGGTCGTTGTCCGACGGGCGCATCTCGATCCGCAGCGCCGGGATGCCGTACGCGTCGACGACGTGCGGGTCGAGCGTCACGCGGTTGTCCGGATTCGGCAGGCACTCGCCGAAGCCCTGCAGGTTGATCCGGGTCACGCTGTCCCGAATCGCGCCCTTGTACGCGTCGCCGTAGCCGGCCGCGCGGAAGTTGAAGCCGGCGCTCGCGCCCCCCTGATAGCCGTAGGCGCGCAGGAACTTCGGGTGGCGCGGCTGGCCGGGCAGGTTGCGGAAGCGCGGGATGTAGATGCCGTTCGGCCGCCGCGGCGCGCCGAGCGACGGCTCCGCGGCGAACTCGGGGAACTCCGCGCTGGCGCCGGCGTCGGTGAAGTGCACCTGCAGGTACCGGCCCAGCAGCCCGCTCGAGTTGCCGAGCCCGTCCGGATCCTGGCGCGTCGCCGAGTTGAACAGGATGCGCATCGACTCGAACATCTGCGCGCAGAGGACGACGGCGCGCGCGCGGATCTCGCGGACCGCGCGCGTGGTGCGATCGATGTAGCGGACGCCGGAGGCGCGATGCGTGTCCGGGTCCATCAGCACCTGGTACACCATCGCGTCGGTGACCAGCGTCAGCCGACCGGTGCCCACGGCGTCGGCGATGGTCGTGTACGCGGCGTTGAAGTACGAATGCGTGGCGCAGCCACGCTCGCAGGGGCCGCAGTAGTGACAGGGCGCGCGGTTGTTCAGCGCGCGCGTGAGGTTGGCGGAGCGCCCGATCGTGACAAGCCGGCCCAGCCGATCGCGCACGCGCTCGCGGAAGGCGCGCTCGGCGCAGCGCATCGGCATCGGCGGCTGGAAGCGGCCGTCCGGCAGGACCGCGCTCCCCTCCGGCTGCCCCGAGATGCCGACGTACGCCTCGACAAGGTCGTAGTACCGCTCGAGATCCGCGTAGGCGATCGGCCAGTTCTCGCCGACGCCGTCGTGCGACGCGCCCTTGAAGTCCAGATCGCTGAACCGGTACGACTGCCGCCCCCAGACGTTCGTCCGCCCGCCGACCAGGCGCGTCCGCCCCACCCACGGAAACGGCGCATCGTCTGGCGTCGTGTACGGCTCGTCGAGGTCGTCGGCGAAGAAGTGGGCGTTCCACTCGTCGCAGGCGTAGGACTGCGCCTGCCGCGGGCGTCGCAGCAGGAGGTGCGCCTTCGTCCGGCCGCGGTACTTCAGATCGTACGGCGGCACGTGCTCGCGAAACTCGGCGTCATCTGCCGCGCGGCCCGCTTCCAGCAGCGTCACACTTACGCCCGCTTCCGTGAGCCGCTTCGCGACCCACCCGCCCGTCGCACCCGATCCGACGACAATCACGTCACTCATCTGCAATCCGTGTAGCTGGCGGCTGGCAGCTGGCAGTCCCTGGCCCCTGACCCCTGACCCCTGGCCCCTGGCCCCTGGCCCCTGACCCCTGACCCCTGACCCCTGACCTACCTCGGCCCGACGACCAATCCCAACACCCAGGCGATGACGCTCAGCACGAGCGCGCCGATGATGGCCGCGCCCCACGACTGCACCGTGAAGCCCGGGACGAGCCACGAGGCCAGCATCAGGCACGCGCCGTTGACGACCAGATAGAAGAGCCCGAGGGTCAGGATCGTGAGCGGCAGCGAGAGCACGAAGAGAACAGGCTTCACCAGGGCGTTGACGAGCCCGATGACCAGCGCCGCAATCGCCAGCGTCGTGTACGAACGCACGCTGACGCCGCCGACGAGGCGCGTCGTCAACAGCAGCGACACCGCGAGCACCAGCCAGTGCAGCAGGAATGCGGCCACGGGACCCTCCGGGATCGAGGGGATCTTAACAGCACAGCCTCGACCTGGGGCTCCATTCCCCGTTATCCTTCGGTCAGGATGTCCGACGAACCGAAGAGCGCGTACGAGCTGGCGATGGAGCGGCTCCGGAAGAAGGACGCCGACGCCGGCATCGTCGAGACGCCGCTCACCGACGAACAGAAGGCGGAGATTGCCGACGTGCGCAGCCGTGCCGAGGCGCGCATCGCCGAGCTGAAGATCCTGCATGCCTCGAAGGCGGCCGGCCTGTTCGATCCGGCGGAGCGCGCGGCGGCCGACGCCGAGCTGCGCCGGGAAATCGAGCGGGTCACCGAAGACCGCGAGCGGAAGATCGCGCGCATTCGCGGGAACGGATGAGCCTCATCCACACTCCCGAACCCGAGGGCGAGGAGACCGACCAGGGCGTCCCGGTTGCCGCCTACCTGGTGGTCGCGCTGATGGTCCTCCTCGGCGTCACCTGGTGGATGACCCGGGAGGCGTCGGTGAGGCGGGAGGAGCCGCCCGGACGCGCGGCCGCTTCCGGCGAGCCAAATCGGATCGACGAGGCCGCGACGCCACCCGGCGCTGAGGCCGGAACGCCGGCGCCGGCCCGCCCCGCTCCGGCGCGACGGGGGCGAGGCGGGTCCGGCGCAACCGATGCGACCGACGCGGCACCCGCCGCACGGCCCGTGCCGCGCACGGTGCTGAAAGTCACGAGCGACGTCCCCGGCGCGTTCGTCTTCATCGACCGGCGCTTCGCCGGCACCACCCCGCTCGAGACGGACGAGGTCGACCCGGGCGACCGGGTGGTCAACGTGTCGGCGGAGGGCTATGATGGCGCGTCCGCGCGCGTGAGCGTCGCCGACGGCGCGACCACCGAAGTGCGGCTCCTGCTGAAGGAGGTTCGCCTCGACGCGGCCGTCGACGTTGTCCACAAGCACCGGTTCGGATCGTGCGAGGGGCGGCTGACGGCGAATCCTCAGCACCTGCGCTACACGCCGACGGACGGCAACGACGCGTTCGTGATCACGCTCGAGACGATCGAGACCTTTTCGGTGGACTATCTGGGCAAGACGCTCACCGTGAAGATGCGCGACGGCAAGACCTGGAACTTCACGACGCGCGCCGCCAACGCCGACCCGCTGTTCGTCTTCCATCGCGAGGTCGAGCGGGCGCGCGAACGCCTGCGGGAGATGCGATGACCGTGCGCGCCGGGCGGCAGGCCGGAGTCGAGGCAACCGAGCGGCGGCGCTTCCTGGCGGCCCTCGGCGGCCTCGGTGGCGCGCTCGTCATCGCGGCCGCGTTCGTCTTCGTTCCTTCCGCGACGCCGCCGCCGCCACCGGCGCCGCGCATCCACGTCGAGCTGCCGCAGCCGTCGGCGCTCGCGACACCGTCCTTGCGAGCCGCCCTCATCGCGTCGCGCGAGAGCGACACGACAGCGAACCGGCCCGCGGCCCAAGCCCCCCGGCCACTGGCCCCCGGCCCCCGGCCCCTGGCCCCTACCCCCTGGCCCCCGGCCCCTGACCCCGAGAGCCGGCCTTCGGGCCAGCGATCCCCGCTGCCGGCGGTGGCCACGCTGCGTGCCGGAACGGGCGCGTTCGGTCTTGCGCCTCCAGCCGCGACGCACACCGCCGTCGCCGTGAACCAGGAGGCCGTGCCCACGATTCCCGCGCATGCGCTGGCGGATCTCACGCGGCCCCGCGAGGCTCCCGTCGTTCAGGTCGCGGACGCCGGTGAAGACGACGACCGCCACGACCCGGTCACTGGCGCGCTCGTGACCGCCGCCTCGCACATCGGCGGAGGCTTCCGGACCATGGGCCGGGCGCTCAGGAAAGTCTTCTGAACTGGGCCTTGGACCTTTGGCCTTCGGCGGCCTTTGGCTCTGGGCTTTGGGCCTTCGGCGGCTTTGGGCATTACGAAGTCCAAAGCCGGAACAGAGCCGAGGCAACAACCCCAACGCCAGAGCCGAGACCGAGAGCCAGGAGACATGCCTGAGTTCCTTTCCACTGTCCTCCGCGAGCCGTGGCCGTGGTACGTCGCCGGGCCGCTCATCGGGCTCGTCGTGCCGCTGCTGCTCCTGCTCGGCAACCGGTCGTTCGGCATCTCGTCCAACCTGCGCCACATGTGCGCCATCGCCGCGCCCGGCGCCTCCTCCTACCTGCGCTATGACTGGCGATCCGTCGGCGGCTGGAACCTGGCGTTCCTCGCGGGCGTGACCGCCGCGGGTGCACTGGTTGCCGCCCTTGCCGGCGACGTGCACGTCGACATCGCGCCTGCCACGCGCGAAGCGCTCGGCGGGCTCGGCGTCACCGACACGTCGGGCTGGCTGCCGGCCTCGCTCTTCTCCTGGGAGGCCCTCGCCTCCTGGCGCGGGCTCGTGCTCATCGTCCTCGGCGGGTTCATGGTGGGCTTCGGCACCGCCTGGGCCGGCGGCTGCACGTCGGGCCACGGCATCACCGGACTGGCTGCGATGGAACGGCCGTCGCTCGTCGCCGTCTGCGGCTTCTTCGCCGGCGGCCTGATCGGCACGCACGTGCTGCTGCCGCTGATCCTGCGATGACGCTGCCGCGCACGATCCCGCCGTCCGACACGGCTGCGTCGAGGAGCAATGCCTCGCACCGCGTCGACCCGCGCGCGACGCCGCTCTGGCAGTACGTGCTCGCAGGCCTCGCGTTCGGCTTCGTGCTGATGAAGGCGGAAGCGGTGTCCTGGTTCCGCATCCAGGAGATGTTCCGCTTCCATTCGATTCACATGTACGGGCTGCTCGGCACGGCCGTGGCGACCGCCGCCATCACGCTCCGGCTGCTGCAGGCGCGCGGCGCGCGCTCGCGCCAGGGCGCGCCCCTCGCGCTCGAGCCGAAGACGATGGGCCGTGGCGTCCGGTATGCCGCCGGGGGCACCATCTTCGGCCTCGGCTGGGCCTTCACCGGCGCCTGCCCCGGCCCGCTCTTCGCGCTCACCGGGGCTGGCGCGACGGTGATGATCATTGCCATCGCGTCGGCTCTCCTCGGCACGTTCACGTACGGGCTGCTGCGGGACAAGCTGCCGCACTGAGCCCGACCCGATCAGACCTGGCCCGCCGAAGCCCGCAAACGATCCCGGGCGGGCGAAGGCGGGTCGACCTGATCAGACCTGATCAGACCTATCGATACGCATCCGCCTGTATCCGGTACAGCTCCGCGTACTGCCCGTCCTTCCGCATCAGCTCCTCGTGCGTCCCGGTTTCGACGACGCGGGCGCCGTCGAGGACGACGATGAGGTCGGCCATGCGGACGGTGGAGAAGCGGTGCGAGACGAGGAGGGTGATGCGGCCGCCGGCCGTGCGATCGCGCGCGGCGGCGGCGTAACGCTCGAACAGCGCGTGCTCCGTCTCGGCGTCCAGCGCGGCCGTCGGCTCGTCGAGCACCAGCAGCAGCGGCGCGTCCCGCATGTAGCCGCGCGCCAGCGCCAGCTTCTGCCACTGGCCGAACGACACCTCGACGCCGCCGGGCCAGGTCGGCCCGAGCTGGGTCGCAAGCCCCGATGTCAGACGTGAGACGACGTCGCCGGCGCCGGCGCGGGTGACGGCGGCCGCCACGGCCGGCTCTTCGTCGACGCGCGGGACGTCGCCGACGCCGATCGTCTGTCGCGCCAGCAGCTCGAACCGGTAGAAGTCCTGGAACGCGCCGGCCACCCGCTCTCGCCACGCCTCGGCGCGCATGCGCGCCAGCGGCCGCCCGTCGACCTGAATCGCGCCGGAGGCCGGCTCGTACATCTTCGTCAGCAGCTTGACGAGCGTCGTCTTGCCGGCGCCGTTCTCGCCGACGATCGCGACCACCGCGCCCGCCGGCAGGAACAGCGAGACATCGTCGAGGACGAGCCGCGACGTCCCCGGGTACGCGAACGAGACGCGATCGACGCGGATGCCCTCGGCGAGCGTGGCCGGCGGCTCGACGTCGGCGTCGGCGTCGAGCGACGCCGCGTAGTCCTCGAGCCACGCGAGGCGCTGCGCGCCGTCCATCCAGAAGCCGCGGAGGAAACCCAGCTCCCCGACCGTCGCGCTGACGTAGGACGAGAGCCGCGCACCGGCCGCCAGCACGAGCAGTACGTCGGCCGGCGACGCGCCGATGCCGGCCGACACGAAGACGATGCCGCCGCTGTAGCCGAGACCGAAGGTCGCCCACGCGAGCGCGTGCCACCAGGCCGACGTCCAGCGCGCGGCGGCGACGGGCCGGTGCCCGAGCTCCCACGCCTCGCGCCGGCGCGCCGCGAGCTCGGCGGCGTTGCCCGTCACGCGGATCTCCTTGCCCGGCGGCGCGGTGGTCAGCGTCGCGAAGAAGTGGGCCGCGAGGCGGTGCGGCTGCGCGCGCCGCTCGAGCGCGGCGTTCTCGACCGTCGAGCGCCACGTCGCCGTCCACGCCGCCGGCAGCGCGAAGACGCCGAGCAGCAGGAGCGCCGGGTGCACCGACGCGAGCAGCACCAGCGTCACCGCGACGCGCAGGATCCACCCACCGGTCGCGAACAGCGACATGTACATGTGGTCGAGCACGAACACCTGATCGCGCAGCACCGACAGGCGATCGAGGTACTCGGGCCGCTCGTGGTGCGCAATCGTCGCGACCGTCGCCTGGAGGCGCGCGACGTGCGCCTCGAGCGCGATGGTGACCTTGTCGCGGAAGCGGCGCTGGACGCGCGTGCTGAGCGTGCGCAGGAACCAGGTCGCGCTGGCGGACAGGCCGAGCCCGAGCGCCGCGCCGGCGACGAGGCCGGGCCGGCCCTCGGTGACGCCGAGGCCGAGGAGCATGAACCACAGCGCGAGCAGCGCGTCCGGCAGCGCCTCGAGCTGCGACAGCGCGACGGCGGCGGCCATCAGCCGCGGCTCGTGGCGGAAGCCGAGGCGACACAGCCGCCACATCGACGACAGGGCCGGCGGCAGATCAGGTGAGGACGTCATACGCCCGCCCCTCCTCGTCTCCGCCCCCCTCGAACCGCTTCGCCTGCAGCTCGAACATCGTCCGGTAGCGCCCGCCGCGCGCCATCAGCTCGTCGTGCGAGCCGAGCTCGACGACCTTGCCGCCTTCGAGGACGCAGATGCGGTCGGCGTGGCGGACCGTCGAGAAGCGGTGCGAGATCAGGATCGTCGTGCACGACCGCGTGGCGGCGAGAATCCGGTTGAAGATCTCGGCCTCGCCGCGCACGTCCAGCTGCGCCGTCGGCTCGTCGAGCAGGACGAGGCCGGCGCCCATCCGGACGGCGCACAGCGCGCGCGCCAGGGCGACGCGCTGCCACTGGCCGCCCGACAGATCGATGCCGCCGTCGTAGCCGCGCGCGAGCACGCGGTTCAGCCCGGCGAGATCGCGCGCCCCCGCCTCCTCCAGCGCCGCGCGAATCACGTCGTCGGGCGCCCCAGCCGGCGCGACGTTCTCGCGCAGCGACAGCTCGTAGCGGATGAAGTCCTGGAAGACGGCGGTGACGCGGCTCCGCCAGCCGTCGATCGACAGGGCGCGCAGGTCGACGCCGTCGATCTCGATCGCGCCCGACTGCGGGTCGTAGAGCCGGCACAGCAGCTTGGCGATCGTCGTCTTGCCGGCGCCGTTCTGGCCGACGATCGCGAGCGACGAGCCGGCGGGAATCGTCAGGTCGAAGCCTTCCAGGACCGGCGGGCCGCCGGGATACGCGAAGGTGACGTCCCGGAACCGGATCTCGCGCGCCGGCATGCCGGAAGCCGGCAGCGTGCCAACCGGGAGCGCGCCGGCCGGCGCCATCGCCGCGCGCAGCCGCAGCACCGCGCCGACCGGCGCGGCGCCGTCCAGCGCCCAGTTCAGGCCGCCGAACGCGATCGTCGACGTGCCGACGGCGGCCTGCGCGTAGACGACCAGCTCGCCGAGCGTCAGCCCTCCAGCCTGCACGGCGCGCGCGAGCGACCAGAACACGACGAGATTGGCGGCCGTGACCAGCAGCAGTGCCCAGGCGAGCGGCCGCTCGCGCAGGCGCGTCGCCTCGAACCGCAGCGCGTGCAGCCGCGTGCGACGCGCGATGAAGCGGTCCATCACCCAGCCGGCGAGACCGAAGAGACGCAGCTCCTTCGCGGGCGCCGGATCCACCGCGAGGCGGAACGCATAGTCGGCCTCGCGCTGCGCGCCGCGCACCTCGTCGGTATTGCGGTCCTGCCAGACCGCGCTCTCCCGAAGCAGACGATGGGTGACGAGCCATGCGCCGCCGAGCACGATCGGCGCCCACCAGGCGTAGGCGGCGAGCAGGACGGCGCACGACAGGCCGGCGATCATCTCGATGAGGCCGGCGGCGATGAAGTCGACGGCGATGCTGAGCGGCGGCCCGGTGATGCCGAGATCGAAGTCGCGCGCCATCGAGAGATCGGAGGCAAGCGAGGGGTCTTCCAGGTGCCGGATGCCCGGCGGCGTCACGCATGCGTCCGTCAACCGGTCGTAGAGCCACGCCGCCGTGCGGTCGCCCAGGTTGGCGCCGATCGCCTGGTGCACCGGCGTCAGCACCTGGAGCAGCACGAACACCGCGCCGGCCAGCGCCAGCGGCGCGCCGAGCGGGTCGCCGCGCTCCACGGCGCCCACGAGCAGGCCCATCGCGACCGCGAAGACCGCCGGCAGCACGCCGCGCAGCGCGACCGCGGCCCACCACGCGATCGCCAGCGGCGCGTCGGCTTTCGGGAGAACGGAGAAGAAGAGTCGGGCGTTCATGGTCGGCGCTGGCTGCGACTGCCCGCGACCAGTGTGGCATGGCACCGGCGCAGCTGAGAGCAGCCGGTTGCCGCGGGTCAGCCGAACTGTCTCATCGTCCCGCCGCCAGCTCGAACAGCCTCTCGTATCCCTTCGCGGATGCGGTCCACGAGAAGTCGCGCGACATGCCGGTGCGCTGGATCGTACGCCACCCGTCCGGATCGCGATGGTAGCGATCGAGCGCCCGGGCCAGCGCGCGCCAGAACGCGTCCACGGTGTACGGGCCGAACGTGAAGCCGGTCGCCCCCTCCTCCACCGTGTCCGCCAGCCCGCCGGTCGCGCGGACCACCGGCACCGAACCGTAGCGCATCGCGATCAGCTGGCCGAGACCGCACGGCTCGAAGCGCGACGGCATCAGGAAGATGTCGCTGCCCGCATACACCAGCGGCGCCAGCGCCGCGTCGTAACGCAGCACCGCGGCCATCTTCTGCCGATGGTACGCCTGCAGGTCGCGGAACATCCCCTCGTAGCGCGCGGCGCCCGACCCGAGCACGACGAACTGCGCGTCACCGGCCGTGCCGTTGAGCAGCAGATGGACGACGTGGCCGGTGAGGTCGAGCCCCTTCTGCGTGTCGAGGCGCGTGACCATGGCGACCAGCGGCACGTCGGCCTGCGGCAGGCCCAGCCGGGCCTGCAGCGCGCGCTTGTTCGCCCGCCGCGCGTCGAGGTCGGAGGCGTCGAACTGAGCGGCCAGCTGCGTGTCGCGCGCCGGATCCCACAGCTCGTCGTCCAGACCGTTCACGATGCCGTGTACCGCGTCCTGACGGTAGCGCAGCAGCCCGTCGAGCCGCTCGCCGTACTCCGGCGTGAGGATCTCCTGCGCGTACGTGGGGCTCACCGTGTTGATGGTCGTCGCGTGATAGATGCCGCGCGCCATGAAGTTGACTTCGTTCGGCCCCTCCTCGAACAGCGGCGGGCTGTCGATGCCGATGTAGTGCAGCACCTGACGCGGCGCACGCCCCTGATGCATGAGGTTGTGGATGGTGAACACCACGGGCAGCGCCGGGAATCGCCCACCGCCGCCCCCCGCCGTCGCGAGCCAGGCAATCGCCGGCGCGGCGTGCCAGTCGTGCGCCTGGACGATGTCAGGGCGCCAGTCGAGGCGGCCGATCACCAGATCCAGCGCCGCCCGGCTGAAGAACGCGAACCGGTACGCATCGTCGTCGTAGCCGTAGATCCGCGGCCGATCGAACAGGAAGCGCTCGGCGATGAAGTTGACGACGACGTCCGTGCCGGGGAGCGTCGTCTCGAAGACGCCGGCCTGCACCGGGCCGCCGGCGACAGGCACCTGCAGCGTCAGGTCGAGCGCGCGCAGGTCCCACTGCCCCGCGCCGTGTGCGGCCTCGATCGGGGAGTAGGCGGGCATCACGAGCCGCACGTCGTGTCCCAGCGCGGCGAGCGCCTTCGGCAGCGACCCGGTGACGTCGGCGAGCCCGCCGGTCTTCGCGAACGGCGCCACTTCGGACGCCAGCATCAGGATGCGCACGGCAGTAGTCTAGTAGGGCCGAACTTCAGTTCGGCCATCCTGGGCCTTGGGCGTTGGGCTCTGGGCCTTGGGCATGGGCTGAACCGCGGCAACCGGCTGCTCTCAGTTGCACCCTTGGCCACCTACCCTGACCGCGCTACGCCGTCGCCCGCTCCCGGGCGAATCGCAGCGCCTCGAGCGCCGCACCGCGCGCGCTGGCCGTATCGCCGTTCGGCATCACGTGAATCGGGATGCCGGCCTGTTCCTCGCGCTGCACCGGCATGCCCGCGCGGATCTCGGCGATGAACCACTGCTGGAACTCCGCGGTGGCTTCGAGCGCGCCGCCCCCGACGATGAGCGCGTCGGGGTCGAAGGTGTTGATCATCTGGTCGAAGAACAGGCCCAGCGCGTGTGCCTGCACGCGGAAGATCTCCCGGCACAGGGGATCGCCGCCCGCCGCGAGCCCGCGGACCAGCCGCGCCGCCTCGTGCACGCTGGTGATCCTGCCCAGCTCGTGACCCGGATACCGCGCGAGGAACGACGGCAGCAGGTGCACGATCGCGGTGAGCGAGCAGAGCGACTCGAGGTCGCCGACGCGTCCGCAGTTGCAGCGCGGCGTGATCCCGTCCAGGCCCTCGATGCCGCGATACGGGATGAGCACGTGCCCCAGCTCGCCGCCGAAGCCGTTGCGCCCCTTGACGACCTCACCGTTCACGATTACGCCGCCGCCGAGACCCGTGCCGATGATCGCCGAGATGGACGTCGCGAGGCGCTGTCGCTCGCCGAAGAGCGACACGTGCCCCCAGAGCGCGCCGGCGTTCCCGTCGTTCAGGTAGGTGACCGGCCGTGACACCAGGCGCGAGAGCCCGCCCGGCAGGTCGAACCCGGCCCATTCCGGGTGGACGAAGTTCGTCGACCCCTTCGCGCTGAGCACGCCCGTCGCGCTGGCGGGCCCGGGCGTGTCCAGCCCGATCACGGCGACGTCGTCCAGCGTGCGCCCGACCGACTGCACCGCGCGCTCCAG
>CAYUPN010000092.1:0-14934 GCA_964446605.1 uncultured Bifidobacteriaceae bacterium
GGGGCCCGGGGGCGGGGGGCCCGGGGGCTGGGGCCCGGGGCCAGGGGTCAGGGGTCAGGGGCAGGAGGGACGCCAATCGATGGCGTCCCTCCCGTTCGTCAACCCTTCTGTTGCGTGCCGCCCGATCCGGCGGCGCGCTCCTCACCGATTTCGATGCGCCGGCCTTTGCGTACCTCCTGGGGCGGCGCCTGCATCACGATCTCGAGCACGCCGTTCTTGAAGGTCGCCTTCGCCGAGTCGGTAATCACCCCTTCCGGCAACGGGATGACCCGCTGGAAGGACCCGTAGCCGCGCTCGCTGCGGTAGAGGCCTTCCTGCTCCTCCTCGTGGTCCCACTTCCGTTCGCCGCTGATCGTCAGCGTGTTCTCGCCGAGCTCCACGTTCAGGTCATCGCGTGAGAGGCCCGGCACGTCGGCGCGGACGACGAAGTCCTGACCGCGCTCGAAGACCTCGATGGCCGGCGTCCAGCGGCCCGGCATGCGCGCGGCCGGCAGCCACGAGGGACCGAACCCGAAGCCCTCGAACAGCCGATCCATTTCCTCCTGCATGCGCCGCATCATCGTGAACGGCGCGCCCCCGAAGAACATGTCGAACGGGTCGCGGCGGGCCATGCGGCCCTGCTGCCCCCGCGAGCGCTCGAGCCCCTGCTGTGTCTGCGTCTGCGTCTGCTGTTGTTCGCGCTTCTCGCTCGTACGTGGCTCTGCCATGGTTGCCTCCGGTGTCCGGGTCATGGGTGCGCGTGGACGTCGTGTCGTTCATGCACCACCCGTGCCCCGTTCCTCATGAGGTCTTCGGCTCCACCGTCCCTCCGGCCGCGCGCCAGGCCTCGAACCCGCCGGCCAGCGGCCGGACCTCCGGCCATCCGTTCTCCATCATCGTGCGCGCCGCACGGGCGCTCGAGGCCTCCTGCGGTCACGTGCAGTAGGTGATGATCAGGCCGTTGCGCGGCACTTGCTTCATGTGCGACGCGACCTCGTCCGGCGGCACCCGGATCGATCCGGGAATCTGCCGGTCCGCCTGCTGCCAGGACGCGGCGGATCGCGCGTCGACGAAGACGACGCGTTCGCCGTTCGCCTGCCGCTGCCTGACTTCCTCAGGGCTGATGCGCTGTGGTTCCACGGTTTCCTCCATCAGTACGGGAGCTGGACACCCGCGTGTCTCGTCAATGCGTCCGGGCCGCGGCGCCTGATATCGGCTGCGGTTCGCCGCCTCGTCGGCCGGCTGCCGGTCTGACGACGGCGCGGGCGATCAGGCCGAGCCCGGCGGCGGCCGCCAGGAAGCCCGATGTGCGCCCGTGCGCCGCTCCGTAGGCCGCCGCGGCCGCCCCGGCGGTGCCGGCGATCGCGCGCATCGCGGGCGACGAGGGACTGAGCCGCGTGCGTTCGCGGCTCGCACGGCCGCCCTGCAGGGCCGGCACGTTGCCCGGCTCCTCGTGCACGTCCAGCCGGTCGACGACGTCCTGCACGCCGTTCACCTGTCCGATGCCCCGCAGCAGCCGCGATACCTCGTCCCGGAGCACCGGCCCCGTGATCGTGACGATGCCCTCGGAGGCGTGGACCTCGAGCGCGCCGGGGTGCGAGACGAGATGCCCGAGCCGTGCGCGGACTCGTTCGACCAGCACCGTGTCGTCCACGGGCTCGTGCTTCACGCGCCCGCGAATCCGCGCGGCCGCGCCCGACGCGCGGTGCGCCAGGTCCCGGCCGGCCGCGCCGGCGGCATGACCGGCCACGTGCGTGGCACGGACCAGGCGGTCGCGCGTCAGCGCGCGCCGGCGGCGGCCGGCGTCCGGATCGAGCAGGTACATGAGGCCGGCGCCCAGACCGGCGCCGGCGAGAATGGCTGTGCTCCTGTCCATCGGCGCTTGACCCCTCCGGGTGGTCAGAGCAACGCCGATACCATCGCCGGGAAGCAGAGGCGCGGGGATGAACGCCGAAGCTTCTCGCGATCCGCCCGCGCGCCCGTTGTTGGCGCGGGCGGGACCTGATCCGCCCGCGCGCCAGTCCAGGCGCGGGCGGGACCTGATCAGACCTGATCAGACCTGATCAGACCCGATCAGACCTGATCCGACCCGATCAGACCTGATCCGACCCGATCCGACCTGATCCCATTTGCTTCAGCTGGCTTCTCGCGGATACCTTGACGGGACATGACCGTCGAGTCGGTGGCTGCCGCCGCGTTCCCTCCGCCGCTGAGCTCCTACCCGGCCGGGGGCACGCTCCTCCAGACCCTGGCCGCGCGCATCGAGGCCGAGCCGTTCAACGCCATCGCGACCGGCATTTTCGTGCTGGCCATCCTGCATACGTTCGCCGCGGCGCGGTTCGCCAGCTACGCGCACCGGCTGCAGCATCGGCACGAGGAGCGCGCGCGGTCGCGCGGCGAGGCGCCGCGTCCGGGCATCCTGCCCGAGCTGTTGCACTTCCTCGGCGAGGTCGAGGTCGTGTTCGGGCTCTGGGCGCTGGTGCTGATGATCGTGATGGCGGCGTGGTCCGGCTGGCACACGGCCACGCACTATCTCAACGACACCGTCAACTACACCGAGCCCATGTTCGTCGTCGTGATCATGGCGCTCGCGTCGACCCGGCCGATCGTCGGGTTCGCCGAAGCGGCGCTGCGGCGGCTCGCGTCCGCGTTCGGCGGCACGCCGGGGGCGTGGTGGGTGATGATCCTGACCATCGGCCCGCTGCTCGGGTCGTTCATCACCGAGCCGGCGGCGATGACGATCTGCGCGCTGCTGCTCGCGCGGCAGTTCTACGACCTGCAGCCGTCGGCGCGGCTGCGCTACGCGACGCTGGGCCTGCTGTTCGTGAACGTGTCGATCGGCGGCACGCTCACGCACTTCGCGGCGCCGCCGGTGCTGATGGTCGCGCGGCCGTGGGACTGGGACACCGCGTTCATGCTCTCGCACTTCGGGTGGCGTTCGGCGCTGGCGATTGCCGCATCCACGGCCGTCTACTTCGTGCTGTTCCGGCGGGAGTTCCAGGCGCTGGCGCAGCGTCCGGCGGTGCCGGAACCGGAACAGCCGGACGAAGCCGCCCGTGGCGATGCGCGCAGGCTGCTGCCGGTGCCGGCCTGGCTGGTCGTCACGCACATGGCGTTCATGGCGTGGACGGTCTTCACCGCGCACTACCCGGCGCTGTACATCGGCGGGTTCCTGTTCTTCCTCGGCTTCGCGCGCGCCACCGCCGCCTTCCAGAGCCAGCTGGAGCTGCGCACGCCGCTGCTCGTCGGCTTCTTCCTCGGTGGTCTGGTCATCCACGGCGGGCTGCAGGCGTGGTGGATTCAGCCCGTGCTGAGCAGCCTGTCCGAGACGCCGCTGTTCATCGGTGCAAGCGTGCTGACCGCGTTCAACGACAACGCGCTCATCACCTATCTGTCGACCCTCGTCCCCGATTTCAGCGACGCGATGAAGGTGGCGGTGGTGGAAGGCGCGGTGACGGGGGGCGGGCTGACGGTGATTGCGAACGCGCCCAATCCGGCCGGTCAGGCGCTGCTGAGCCGGTTCTTCGTCGGAGGGGTCTCGCCCCTGTATCTCCTCGCCGGCGCGCTGCTGCCGACGCTCATCGCCGCGGCGGCCTTCCGGCTGCTATGACCCGTCCTTCAGTCTGCGCCAGAGCGTCACGGGGCTGATCCCCAGCGCCTCGGCGGCGCGGCGGCGGTTGCCGCCGAAGTGGGCGAGCGCCTCGCGGATCAGCCGCTGCTCGTTCGTGCGGAGATCGAACGTCTCGCCGCCGGAGGAGGGAAGCCCGCGCGCGATCTCCGGCGGCAGGTCGCGAATGCCGATCCGGGAGCCGCGCGCGAGAATCGCCGCGCGCTCGATGGCGTGTTCGAGCTGCCGGACGTTGCCCGGCCAGTCGTAGCGCACCAGGCGCGTCATCGCATCGGCCGAAATCGCCCGGACCGTCTTGCCCGTGCGGGCCGAGGCGCGGCGCAGGAACTCGTGGGCCATCGCCGGGATGTCCTCGCGGCGCTCGCGCAGCGGCGGGATCGGAATCACGAAGGCGCCCAGCCGGAAGAACAGGTCTTCCCGGAAGGTTCCCCGCTCGACCGCCTCGCGCAGGTCGCGGTTCGTCGCCGCGACGACCCGCGTGCGCACGCGGACGGTCCGCTCGCCGCCGACCGGACGGATCTCGCGCTCCTGGAGCGCGCGCAGCAGCTTCGCCTGCACCCCCGGCGCCATCTCGCCGATCTCGTCGAGGAACAGGGTGCCGCTGGAGGCGACCTCGAACAGCCCCGGCTTGTCGCGCACCGCGCCCGTGAAGGCGCCGCGCACGTGGCCGAACAGCTCCGATTCGAGCAGCGTCTCGGTGAGCGCCGCGCAGTTCACGGACACGAACGGCCCGTCGGCGCGCGGGCTCTGGTCGTGGATCATCCGGACCACGAACTCCTTGCCCGTGCCGCTCTCCCCCGTGACGAGCACCGTCGTGTCGAGCGGCGCCACGCGTGCGGCCAGCTCCAGCGCCTCCTGCATGGCGGCGCTGCGGGCGATGAAGCGCCGGGAGCGGGCGTGGCGCGCGACCCGGTCCCGCAGCAGGTTCAGCTCGCGCTCGCGGCGCTCGAGCAGCCGCTCGCGCCGGGCCAGTTCGCGCGCATGGCGGCGGACGGCCGTCGAGAGCCGATCCATCTCCTCGCGCAGATCGATGCCCTGGAAGTCGGCGCGGAGCGCGTCGAGCTCGGGACCCCAGGCGGAGGCGACGCGCCCGAGCACACGGCACCGCGACGCCCCCTGGGCGGCGCAGCCGATCTCGCGGAAATAGACCTCCTCGCCGAGGCACGCGCTGGCGTAGCCGCTCGCGTAGCCGACGAGCGACCAGCAGACCGGTTCGGCGGCGGCGCCGTAGTGGTGCAGATGCTGCTGTACTTCGTACGAGTTGCGCCAGACGTACTCGGCCTCGAAGCGCCCGGCCTCGGCGTCGACGCGCGCGATCTCCACCCGCGCGATCCCCTCGAGCGTGTGCAGCACGGCGCCCGCGCGCAGCCCGTCGGCCGGCGTGGCCCAGGCGGACCGCGCGCGGAGGTTCACCGCGTCGTGATAGCCGTCGGCATAGCCGAAGCGAAGCAGCAGGCGCCGGGCGACGCCGGCGCCGAACGTGTCGATCAGTTCCTTGCGAAGCAGCCCCAACGCGGCCGCGCTGAGAATCAGGACCCGCTGCTCGTGCAGGCGGATCTCGCCCCTGTCCGGCCGGAAGTCGAGCAGTTCGGCCAGATGCAGCGCGTCGTGCTCCGGATGACGGGGCATCCCGGAGGGCATTGTACGGGCAGGGGCGAGCAGGTCGATCACCGCACGTCGACCGCGGGATACTGGCCCGGAGGCGCTGCCGCCAGCTCGCGCAGCAGCGCCTCGAGCGCGCGTCCCATCATCTCGAGCTGACAGCCCGAGACGCCGAACCCGTGGGCGAAGGTCGTGATGCCGCGGCGGTTCGCCAGCAGCACCACGGCATCTTCGCTGTCGAGCACCTCCTCCAGCCGCGCCCGGATCACGCCTTCCGATCCCTGCAGCGCGTCGCGGAGCGTCATGCGCCGGCCTCGGCCTGCTGCCGGACCGGCGCGGCGCCATGCCGGCGCAGGAAGGTCAGTCCGTTGGCGGCATCGCCGAAGATCTTCCGTGCGGCGTTCCAGAGCACCCGCGCCTCTTCGTGCGGGCAGCCGTCCACGCAGTCGGTGCCCCGGCTCTCGACGAGACGCACGTGCTTGACCATGGCGTCGTGCCACGTGACGAGCTGTTCGGCCAGCTCGCGCGCCTCGAGGGTGCCAATGCGTTCGCCGATGGCTCGATACATGTTCACTGCGTCTGCTCCTTCTGGAAAATGCGGCGGTCCCCGTCCCCGGAACTTCGGGGAGGGACGGCCGCGCGATGTTGAACGTGGAAAAGCCTGGTGGCGGATGGACTACGACCCGAGTGCCGCCTGCCGGGCGCGTGTGGCGCGCGCCGGTGGCGGCGGGCATGAGCGCAGGAGGAAGATGGCGATCATGATTCGGGTTCGCAGCGCGCGAAGACGCGCGTATCCGTTCCGGGCTGCAACCTGGGGGCCGACCCGGAACGTCCTCATTCTACGGCATTTCCCGAATTTCTGCTGACGCCGCGCTGTTTCAAGATGAAGCGTAACGTTCCATTTTGAAATGTTCGCCCGCGTTCAGCACGGCCGAGCTCGCATCCTCGGTCCCGGCGGCCTAGAATCATCGGAGTCCGTGGAATACCCGAGGTTGCAAGGAGACCTGATGCCTGCCACCGCTTCAACGCGCGTGCTCGTCGTCGACGACAACGCGGATTCGGTCGCGATGCTGACGATGCTGCTGGAGATGAAGGGGCACGTCACCGCCATGGCCCAGAGCGGACCCGAAGCGCTCGAAAAGGCGGAAAGTTTCCGTCCGGACGTCGTCGTGCTCGACATCGGCCTGCCGGGCATGGATGGTTACGAGGTCGCCGGCCGGCTCCGGCAGCGGCCCGGCGGCCAGGGCATGACGCTGGTCGCCCTGACCGGGTGGGGCAGCGACGAGGACCGGCAGCGCACGCGCGAGGCCGGCTTCAATCACCACTTCACGAAGCCGGTGGACCCGGAGGCGCTCGAACGAATTCTCGACGAGATCAGGACCTGATACCCGCCGCGTAAAGAGGCCCCCGAGGCCCTTCCGTATCACCCGGGGCGGACCAGCCGGTCCGCTCTCGAGTCTCGCGGGGCGGATTCCCCGCCCCCACCTCACCGGCACGTACTGAAGTAGAACGCGGAGATCGCGACGTATACCGTCCCGATCGCGCTGAGGCCCGCCAGCAGCAGCGTCGCCAGGCCGAGGAACCGGTGCCGGTCCTCCTTCGTGTCCTGGTCGTGCGGTGCGGTGCCGCTGCCGTAGCCGTGGCGTTTGTAGCCGCTCCGGCCGATCAGCCCGATGCCGAGGAGCGCGGCTGCCGTGAGCACGCCGATGAGCACGTTCACCGTCGTCAGCGACGCGCTCTCCCGGGCGACGAAGCGGGGGGAGCACCAGATCGACACGAGCAGGTAGATGATCAGGAAGTGCGCGATGAACAGCGCCGGTCCCGTCGCGAGCATGACGAGGAACCGCGGCCGTTCCGGCAGCGTCGACGCGCGGGTCGAATCGGTCATCGCGCCAGGAGCAGCGGCAGCCCGGCGACCGTGAACGCCGTGACCACGGCGGTGAACGTCGCGAAGTGCCAGTAGAGGGTGACGTTGGCGATGTCGGTGTCGTGCACCCGCGTCATGCGGCCAGCCGCCCGGCTGGCCAGGCAGTAGCCCTGCATCAGGACGCCGGCCGCCAGATGGAGGGCGGCCCAGATCGCCAGCAGCCAGACCATCGCCGGATAGACGTGCCGTTCGGGCTGCAGCCCCGCGGCCGCCGGCCCCGCCAGGATCGCGCACGCCGCGCCGATCGCCAGCAGCGACGCGATGCCGAGCGACAGATAGTACGGGCCCGGCCTGTCGGCGTTGTTCGCCCGCCACGCGCGTCGCGTCAGCATCCACGCGCCGATGGCCAGCACGGCCCCGAGCGTGGGGAAGAACGCGTCCGGTCCCGCGGCGCCGAGCAGGAAGTCGCGGCGCGCCATCCAGTAGAAGACGAACCCGAACACGAGTGAGACGAACGCGGTGCTGTCGGCCAGCATCGTGATGAACATGCCCCACCAGCCGACACCCGGTTGCCCCGATCGATACAGCGGCAGGCGCATGCCGCGTCCGATGTCCTTCTCGGGCATTTCCGGAATCTCGCCGGTGCCGGTCCACAGCCAGCGCAGGATCGTCGCGATGGCGACCAGCAGACTGGCGCCCGCGGCCCACCAGAGGTGGTACGTCGCGAGAATGAACGCGCCGCCCGTGAAGAGGGCGGCAAGCATCGGCAGGAAGCTCGGTCCCGGCAGGCGCATGGCCTGGAGCGGCTCGGCGTCGATCACCGACGTCACGATCGTCTCGCGGCGGCCCTCCTCGGCATCCGGCAGGTAGTACTCGCCGCTGTTGACGGCGCGATCCAGATCGGGGTCGTCCCAGAGCGGATACCGGCTGCCGATCTCCGGCACGGACCGGACGCCCCACGCTTTGGGCGGCATCTCCGACAGCCATTCGAGCGTGCCCGCCCGCCACGGGTTGCGCTCGGCCACCGGGCCTCGCAGCGATCGGACGACGTCCCAGACGACCACGACGAAGCCGGCCGCGAGAATGAACGCGCCGACGGTCGACGTCATGTTGAGCGCGTCGAACCCGATCCCCTCCGGGTAGGTGTAGACCCGCCGCACCAGCCCGCGCATGCCGGTGAAGTGCATCGGCAGGAAGGTGACGTTGAACCCCACGAGCACCAGCCAGAACGCGATCCGGCCGTGCCGCTCCGAGAGCTGCTTGCCGGTGGCGATCGGGAAGAAGTAGTAGAGGCCCGCGAGGATCGGGAACACCGCGCCGCCGATGAGCACCGAGTGCAGGTGGGCGACGACGAAGTGGGTGTCGTGCGACTGGAAGTTGAACGAGACCAGCGCGACCATGACGCCCGTGAACCCGCCGATCACGAACGTGATCAGCGCCGCGACGATGAACAGCATCGGCGTGCCGGATCGTACGCGCGTTGCGCCCCAGACCGTCGCGATGAAGCAGAAGATCTGGACGCCCGTCGGGATCGCCACCGCCATGGACGCGGCGGAGAACAGCGAGAGCGAGATGCCCGGCAGCCCCGTCGTGAACATGTGGTGGACCCACAGCGCGAAGCTGACGAACCCGATGCCCACGGCCGCGAGCACGATCCACGAGTAGCCCACGATGGGGCGCTGCGCGAAGGTCGGCACGATCATCGCGACGAGCGCGACGGAGGGCAGGAAGATGATGTAGACCTCCGGGTGACCGAAGATCCAGAACAGGTGCTGCCAGAGCAGCGGGTCGCCGCCGCGGGCGGCGTCGAAGAAGGGCCAGCCGAACGCACGCTCGACTTCCAGCATCACGTCGCCGGCGATGAGCGGCGGGAACGCGAACAGGATCATGCCCGCCACGACGAGCACGTACCAGCAGTAGAGCGGCATCAAATTGATGCGCATGCCCGGCGGCCGGAACTTCAGGATCCCGACGATGAGCTCCACGGCCGCGGCAATCGCGGCGATCTCGATGAAGCTCAGGCCGAGCAGCCAGACGTCGGCCCCGATCCCCAGGTCGAAACTGGACGTCAGCGGCGGGTACATGAACCAGCCGCCGCGCGGCGCCGCGCCGAAGAACAGCGACCCGCTGACGAACACGCCGCCGATGAGGAAGCTCCAGTAGCCGTATGCCGACAGACGGGGGAACGGCAGGTCGCGCGCGCCAACGAGCGCCGGCAGCAGGAGGACCGAGATCGCCTCGAAGATCGGCACCGCGAACAGGAACATCATCACGGTGCCGTGCATCGTGAAGATCTGGTTGTACTGGTCGGCCGTCAGGAAGGTGTTCTCGGGGACCGCGAGCTGGATCCGCATCAGCAGCGCCAGCACGCCGCCGAACAGCAGGAACGCGAGCGCGGTGCTGGTGTACCAGAGCCCGACCGCGGAGTTGTTCACCTCGCTGAAGTAGCGGAACCCCGTCGGCACCTCCCACGCCTTCAGGAGCCGCGCGGCCTGCGCCCCGACGTCGGGCGGCTGCGTGCGCTGCGGGTCGAACGTCATCGCAGCCCTTCCAGATACGCGGCGATCGCATCCAGCTCCGGGTCATCGAGCGCGCCGAAGGCGGGCATCCGCGCTTCGGGCTTCAGGCGGTGCGTCTCCGCGACCCAGCGCCGGAAGTTCTCGCGCGTCGCCGGCAGCATGCCGGCGGCAATCGTGAGCCGGCTGCCGACGTGCGTGAGGTCCGGTCCGGCGCTGCTGCGTCCCGTGACGCCGCGCACGCTGTGGCAGGCCTCGCAGCCGTTGGTCATGAAAAGCGCCTGGCCCCGCTCCGCTTCGGGCGTCGCAGGCGGCTGCGCGTCGGTCGCCTGGTGGTCCAGCCACCGGTCGAACGCGTCCTCCTCCATCACCACGACGGGAAAGTTCATGCGGGCGTGCGACGCGCCGCAGAACTCGGCACAGGCGCCCCGGTAGGTGCCGGTGCGCGTGGCCTGGAGCGGCAGCACGTTCACGCGGCCGGGTATCAGGTCCATCTTCCCGGCGATCGTCGGCGCCCAGAACGAATGAATCACGTCCGTGCTGCGCAGCCGCGCGTCCACACGGACGTTCAGGGGCAGCCTGATCTCGTTGGCCAGCTCGATGGCCGGCGAGCCCGGGCGGGTGTAGGTCACGCGCCACCACCACTGCGACCCCGTGACCTCGAGCTGGACGTTGCCGGCCGGCGCCCGCGCGAGAATCCGCGGCACCTCGCCCAGTCCGAACACCAGGATGAGCGTGAGTACAAGGACCGGAAAAATGACGCCGCCGCCGAGGATGAGCGTGAGCTCAATCCGGCGCGAGCCCTGGCCATCCCGGGCGCCGCCTGCCCGCGGCGCGTACAGCGCGAGGGCGACGACGGCTATCCAGATGATCGTGAAGCCGATCGCCATCCAGTTGAAGGTCGAAGCCATCCGCTCGGCTTCGCGGCCGGCGGGATCGAGCGACGACTGGATCCCGCTGCACGAGCCGGCCATGACCCCGAGGGCCAGAAAAGTGACAGTGGGAATGCCGCTGCGTACACCTGCGCTGCATGCGGCCCGCACCAGCTCGACGGATCTGTCGCTCATGCGCTCTGCCCGGACCCGCGAGCCGCTGTGCCCGGAAGTGGCGGCCTGCACGAGCCGACACCGGTACCGGCCCGGCTGCCGGATGCCTGTGGCACTCGCCGCGGTTCGCCGCACGGGCAGCAAGCGATGTTCCACCGCGCCCGACGTCCGCGGCACATCGCTTGCTGAGCGCGGGACGGAACGGCCGGCGACCGGTCATCCCACACGGCTCTGCGATGAAAGCTCCTCTGTTTCTGACGGCAATCGGCGCGGCGCTCCTGGTCGCGTGTGGCTGGAACGGCGGCGGCGGCGAGGATGGAGCGCGCTACCTCCACCATGGCGACGTCGCGGGTACGCCGCCGGCAATCCGGTTGATCGCCGACGTGCCGAACGGCGAGTGGCACCTGCCGACGGGCGACTACGCCAACACGCGCTTCAGCCCGCTCGACCAGATCACGACGGAGAACGTGGCCGGTCTCAAGGTCGTGACGACGTTCTCCACCGGCATCCCGCGCGGCTTCGAGGGCAATCCGCTGGTCGTGAACGACACGATGTACATCGCCACGCCGTTTCCGAACGTCCTCTTCGCCCTCGATCTCACGCAGCCCGGCGCGCCGATGAAATGGCAGTTCGATCCGAAGGCCGATCCGCGCGCGGTCGGCATCGCGTGCTGCGACGTCGTCAATCGCGGCGCCTCGTACGCGGATGGCAAGATCATCTACGCCACCCTCGACACGCAGGTCATCGCGGTGGATGCGGCAACGGGGCAGGAGGTCTGGCGCACGCGCGTCGGCAACACGAACGTCGGCGAGACGCTGACCATGGCGCCGCTGGTGGTGAAGGACAAGGTGATCATCGGCAGCAGCGGCGGCGAGCTCGGCGTGCGCGGCTACGTCGTCGCGCTCGACGTCGGCAGCGGGAAGGAAGTGTGGCGCGCCTACTCGACCGGACCCGACAGCGAGGTGCTCATCGGGCCGCAGTTCAAGGCCATTTTCGCGGATGAGCAGGGAACGGATCTGGGCGTGTCCACGTGGCCCGGCGACGCATGGCGGCGGGGCGGAGGAACGGTCTGGGGCTGGGTCTCGTACGACCCCGAGCTGGACCTGATCTACTACGGCACCGGCAACCCCGGCCCGTGGAACGGCGACCTGCGGCCCGGCGCGAACAAGTGGACGTGCACGATCTTCGCGCGGGATCCCGACGACGGGCAGGCGCGGTGGGCCTACCAGATCCTGCCGCACGACATCTGGGACTACGACGAGATCATGGAGAACGTCCTCGTGGACATGGAGTGGGGCGGCCGGATGCGCAAGCTCCTCATCCATCCCGGACGGACCGGATTCGTCTTCGTGCTCGATCGCGAGACCGGCGAGCTGCTGTCGGCCGAGCCGTTCCAGCCGCTCAACTGGGCCGAGGGGTACGACCTCCGGACGGGCCTGCCGAACATCAACGAAGAGAAAATGACGAGGCAGGGCGAGGTCGTCCGCGACATCTGCCCCTCGTCGACCGGCGCCAAGGAGTGGAACCCGTCGTCGTTCTCGCCGCGCACGGGCCTCATCTACATCGCCGCCCACAACACCTGCATGGACTACGAGGCGACCGAGGCGAACTACATCGCCGGCACGCCCTACCTCGGCGCCAGCGTGCGGATGTTCCCCGGCGAGGGGCATCAGGGCGAGCTGGTCGCGTGGGACCCGGTGCAGGCGCGGCCGGTGTGGAGCGTCAAGGACATGAAGTTCCCGCTCTACAGCGGCGTTCTCTCGACCGGCGGCGACGTCGTCTTCTACGGGACGATGGACGGGTGGTTCAAGGCGGTGGACGCACGCAGCGGGAAGGAGCTGTGGCAGTTCAAAACCGGCTCCGGGATCATCGGCAACCCGATGACGTACATCGGGCCGGACGGCAAGCAGTACGTCGCGATCTATTCGGGTATCGGCGGCTGGATGGGCGCGGTGGCCTTCCCGAGCGTCTCGACGGACGATCCGTACGCCGCGCTGGGCGTCGTCGGCGCGATGAAGGACATCAAGAACTACACGGCCGCCGGGAACACGCTCTATGTCTTCGGCCTCTAGCCGTTCGTTCGCGATCGTCACGCTGCTGTTGACGGCCGTGCTCGCCGTCATGGTGTGGCCCGTGCTGGTGCGTGGACCTGCTGCCGCGCCCCCATCGGATGCGGCGGAGCGCGACGGCCAGGGTATGGATCGGCTGCGCGTCTGTGCCGACCCGAACAACCTGCCCTTCTCGAACGAGCGCCGCGAGGGCTTCGAGAACGCGCTCGCCGACATCGTCGCGCGCGAGATGGGCCGGCGCGTCGAGTACACGTGGTGGCCGCAGCGTCGCGGGTTCATCCGGACGACGCTGCGTGCCGGCGTGTGCGACGTCGTGATGGGCGTGCCGGCGGAGTTCGAGCTGGCCGCCACGACGCGCCCGTACTACCGGTCGACGTACGTGGCCGTCGCCCGGCGCGACCGCGGCCTGCGGATCACATCCATGGACGACCCGCGGCTGCGCACGGTGTCGATCGGGCTTCACCTGATCGGCGACGACTATGCGAGCGTGCCGCCGGGCACCGCGCTCGGCGCACGCGGCATCGTGCAGAACGTGCGCGGCTACAGCATCTACGGCGACTACTCGAAGCCCGACCCGCCGGCGGACCTGATTGTTGCGGTGGCGCGCGGCGAGGTCGACGTCGCGCTCGCGTGGGGTCCGCTGGCGGGCTACTTCGCGTCGCGTTCCGACGTGCCCCTGACCGTCGACCCGATCGCCGCACCTCCCGGCGTGCCGTTCGAGTTCTCGATCGCGATGGGCGTGCGCCGCGGCGACGACAAGCTGCGCCGGCGTCTGGACGAGGTGCTGCAGCGGCGGCGGGGCGAGGTGGACGCGCTGCTCGATCGGTATCACGTCCCGCGCGTGAGGATGGCGGGCGCCGCGCGACCACGGCCGGAGGCCTGGTGATGGATCGTCGCTGGTGGCTGCGGAGCCTCGCCTCGACTGCCTGTGCCGCTGCGCTGGTCGGGTCGGCATCGTGCCAGGCGCCGCCGGATGTCGGTTCGGCATCAGAGGGGATGGGCATCCCCACGGTCGACGTCAATGTCGGTCCGCTTCCCGGCGTGCAGGTCGCGGAGCACCCGGCGAGCAATCCGTACACGGGCAACCAGCAGGCGCTGGCGGACGGGCAGCGGTACTTCACCTGGTACAACTGCGGCGGCTGCCATGGGACGCATGGCGGCGGGGGGATGGGGCCGAGCCTGCGCGACGAGCAGTGGCTCTACGGCAGCGCCGACGCGCAGATCGTCCAGTCGATCATGCACGGCCGGGCCAACGGCATGCCCGCATGGGGAGCGATGCTGACGGACGAGCAGGCCTGGCAGATTGCGGCCTATATCAGGTCCATGCGCACCCCGGACGAGCCGAACCCCCCGCGGGTCAACTGAGGCGGGACCTGAACAGACCTGATCGCGCGCCCGCGAGCCCGGAACAGCGAGCGGGCCGCGCGGACCTGATCGGACCCGATGACGCAGGCGCGGGCGGGACCTGATCCGACCCGATCCGACCCACCTGATCCGACCCGATCCGACCGACCTGATCCAACCCGATCCGAATTGACTTGACTTGATTTGACTTGATCCCGTGTATACTGTCTGGGTCAAAGGAAGCCAGCCCTCCCCGTTTCCCCGCCCGTCAGCGTCGATCGAGTCCCTCGAATTGTCCTGCGAGCAGTGAACGCCGAGTGATGAGCGCTCAGGCGAGGTTTCCTCTATCCCGGCGGCAGGCCGGGGGTCCGTGTGAGGACGCAGGAGTTACATGACCAAGCTGTTTGTCGGCAACCTTCCCTTCGATACCACCGAGAGCGATCTCGAGACGCTGTTCGCCGAGGCGGGCACGGTCGAGTCGGTCACCGTGATGCGCGACCGCGACACCGGTCGTGCGCGCGGGTTCGCGTTCGTCCAGATGTCGAACGCCACCGACGCGCAGAATGCCATCGGCCGCTTCAACGAGCAGCCGTTCGGCGGCCGCCGGCTGACCGTCAACGAGGCGCGGCCGCAGCAGCCGCGCTCGGGTGGCGGCGGTGGTGGCTTCGGCGGTGGCCGCAGCCGTCGCGAGCCGCGCTGGTAAGCAGGAAAGGCGGGCGGCCGCGTCATGCGGCCGCCCGGCTCGATCGAGTTCTTCAGTCCCCCCGCTGGATCAATCAACGTTCGTCCAATCAAGCTCATCAGCCGCATCAAATCGGACTTGCACACTCTGCCGTCAGCAGTAGACTTGCTGAGGGTTCGTTGCTCAGGATTGATGATCCGG
>CAYUPN010000093.1:0-14727 GCA_964446605.1 uncultured Bifidobacteriaceae bacterium
GCCGCCTGGAGGATCTGGGTGGCCTCGGCGCCATACCCGCGTTCGAGCGCGGCCTGTGCCCGGGTGAAGAGGGGCTGGAGCGCGCCGCTGATCACGGCGCGCAGTATACACCGTATACAGGAGCTGGCCCGGACGCGCCGGGCCGCCGCGACGCGAAGACGCGGCCTCCGTTTCTTGCTGGCCCGCGCGTCACTGGGCTAGTATGAGCGAGCTTTGAGGCTCACGGCGTACGGCGTCACCCACCCGGGGAAGGTTCGCCCGAACAACGAAGACGCGCTTCTCTCCGACCCCGACGGCGGGTTGTTCATCGTCGCCGATGGCATGGGAGGGCACCAGGCGGGCGAGGTCGCCGCGCGCTTGGCCGTGGACACCATCCGGGGCTTCCTCGAGGCGAGCCGGGGCGACAAGGATCTGACCTGGCCGTTCGGCTTCGACCCACAGCTCTCGTTCAACGCCAATCGCCTCGTCACCTCGGTCCGGCTGGCCAACCGGAAGGTCTACCAGGCCGGCGAAACGCAGCCGGACTACGCGGGCATGGGCACGACGATTGTCGTCGCGCTCGTCGAGGGAGGCACGCTCACGTTCTGCGGGGTCGGGGACAGCCGGCTCTACCTGCTGGCCGGGACGCACCTCGAGCAGCTCACCCACGACGACTCGTGGATTGCGACCGTGCTCGCGCGCGAGCCGGGCGTCGATCGCACCACGCTCAATCAGCATCCGATGCGGCACGTCCTGACGAACGTGCTCGGCGCGCGGGACGATACGGACGTGGAGATCGGCGAGCGGCCGCTCGCCCCCGGCGAGCGGCTCCTGCTCTGCAGCGACGGACTCTACGGCGCGCTCGACGACGTCACCCTGCAGATCCTGCTGGCCGGGCCGGGCACGCTGGAGGAGATCGGACAGCGGCTCGTCGCGACCGCCCTCGACCGCAGCGGCAGCGACAACATCACCGGCGTCGTCGTCGCCGCCGCCTGACACGGCAGGAACGGCCCCCGGCTCCATCCGTATACTGGAGGTATGCCCGTCCTGCCCCTACGTGCCGCCGCGATCCTCCTCGCGGCGCTGGCAGCGGCCTGCGCGGATCGGCCTGCCGGCGATGCCCCGGAGTCCGCGGCGCCGCCCGTCACACCGCCTGCTGCCCGGTCGGTCTCCCGCGCCTCCACGGCTGCCCTGACCACTCCGCGCATCGTGTTCCTCGGCGACAGCCTGACGGCGGGCTACGGGCTCACGCCGGATCAGGCGTTCCCGGCGCTCATCGGCGACCGACTGCGTGAGGCGGGGCACGACTTCGAGATCGTCAACGCCGGCGTGTCCGGCGACACGTCGGCCGGCGGGCTGCGGCGCCTCGAATGGTCGCTCGACGGCGATGTCGAAGTGCTCGTCGTCGGTCTGGGAGGCAACGACGGACTGCGGGGCCTGCCCCCGTCGCAGCTGCGCGACAACCTGGCCCGGATCATCGAGACCGCGCAGGCGCGGCAGATTGCCGTCGTGCTGCTGGGGATGGAGGCGCCGCCGAACTTCGGCGAGACCTACACGCAGGAGTTCCGGGCCGTCTA
This sequence comes from uncultured Bifidobacteriaceae bacterium, assembly GCA_964446605.1. Lineage (GTDB taxonomy): Bacteria > Acidobacteriota > Vicinamibacteria > Vicinamibacterales > JAENWD01 > JAENWD01. Next base: position 1,557 of record CAYUPN010000093.1, read on the forward strand.
CCGCGAACTGGCGGAGCGCTACGACGTGCCGCTGATTCCGTTCTTCCTCGAAGGCGTCGCCGGCGTGCCGTCGCTGAACCAGTCCGACGGCATCCATCCGAATCCCGAAGGACAGCGGCGCATCGCGGACACCATCTGGCAGACGCTGCGGCCCGTCGTCGAGCGCAACGCGACTTCCTGAGATGATCGAACTGCGCGGCGTCTCGCGCACCGTCCAGAGCGGCGGCGCGCCCCTCACGATTCTCCATCCGCTGGATCTCCGCGTTCCCGCCGGGTTGTCGCTGGCGGTCACGGGGCCGTCGGGCAGCGGCAAGTCGACGCTGCTCGGACTCATCGCGGGGCTGGACGCGCCGACGACCGGCAGCATCCGCATCGCCGGGGTCGACATCACCGCACTCGGCGAGGACGCGCTGGCGAGACTGCGCGGTGAGAAGATCGGGTTCGTCTTCCAGTTCTTCCATCTCATCCCGTCGCTGACGGCGCGCGAGAACGTGCTCGTGCCGATGGAGCTGGCGGGACGCCGCGATGCGGCCCGCCGCGCCGACGCGCTGCTCGACGAAGTCGGGCTGCACGACCGCGCTCATCACTATCCCTCGCAGCTCTCCGGCGGCGAGCAGCAGCGCGTCGCGATCGCGCGCGCGCTCGCCAACGATCCGCCCATCCTGCTCGCCGACGAGCCGACCGGCAATCTCGACAGCGCGAACGGCCGGCACATCATGGACCTGCTCGTCTCCGTCAATCAGTCGCGCGGGACGACGCTGGTGCTCGTCACGCACGACCCGACGCTGGCGGCGCTCGCCGACGCGCAGCTCGCCCTGCGCGACGGGCGGCCCGATCCCGAGCGCACGCGCATGGACCTGCTGGCGGTCACCACATGATCTTCGTGCTCCGGATGGCCCTGCGCGAGACGCGGGCCTCCTGGCGGCGGCTGCTCTTCTTCTTCATCTGCCTGGCGATCGGCGTCGGTGCGATCGTCACGCTGCGTTCCGTCATCCACAGTGTCCGGGGCGTCGTGGCGGGGGAGGCGCGTGCGCTCATCGCCGGCGACATCGTGCTCTCGACGCTGCGGCCCTGGTCCGACGAGGACCGTGCGACGCTCGACCGGCTGCTCCGGCCGGACAACGGCGTCATCGGGCGCACCGCTTCGATCGAGACCGCCACGATGGCGCGGCCGGCGGACGAGCGGAAGCCGCTGGCGCGGATGATCGAGCTGCGCGGGGTGGAGGCCGGCTATCCGTTGTACGGCCGCGTGCGGCTGCGCGGCGGCGGTGAGTATTCGCATGCGCTCCTCTCCGGCAACGGTGCGCTCGTCCGCCCGGAGCTGCTCACGCAGCTCGACGTGGAGGTCGGCGACGCGATCCTGATCGGCGGACAGGCCTTCACGGTGCGCGGCGTCCTCGAAGCGGAGCCCGGCGGGCGCGTCGGCGGGTTCAGCCTCGGGCCGCGCGTCCTGATCGATCGCGCGGCGCTCGAGGCGACGGGCCTGACCGGCTACGGCAGCCGGGTGCGACGGCAGATCATGCTGCAGGTCGCCGAGGGGCGTGAAGACCCGGTCATCCAGGATCTGCGCGACGCGTTCCGCAACGAGTTCGTCTCGATCCGGTGGTGGCGCCGGACCGAGGACAACATCGGCGAGGATCTCGAGCGCTCGGAGAGCTATCTGAGCTTGGTCGGGCTCGTGGTGCTGGTGCTCGGCGGCATCGGCGTGTCCAGCGTCACACGCGTCTTCGTCGAGCAGAAGCTGAAGAGCATCGCGATTCTCAAGTGCGTCGGCGCGCACGGCGCCCAGGTGCTGGCGATCTATCTGCTCCAGGTGCTCTCGCTGGGTCTGGCCGGCAGCCTGCTCGGGATCGGGCTGGCCGCGGGCACGCTGCAGCTGCTGGGGCGGTTCGTGGACGCGACCGGGCCGACGGGGGAGCCGATCGAGTACGGGCTCGCGTGGGGTGCAGCCTGGCAGGGCGTGCTCATCGGGATGCTCGTCGCGCTCCTGTTCTCGATCGTGCCGCTGCTGCGCGTGCGGCGGATCCGGCCGTCGCTGCTGCTGCGCCAGGAGGCTGGCGGCGGGACGGGCCACGACTGGCTGCGGGCGGCCGTCGCCGTCGGCGTCGGACTGGCGCTCGTCGGCGTCGCGGCCTGGCAGGCCGGTTCGCTGCAGGTGGGGCTCGTCGTCTCGGGCGGGTTCGTCGCGATTGCCGCGGCGCTCTGGGCCGCCGGCTGGCTCCTGGTGAAGGCGACGCGGCCGCTGCGGCGATCACGGCTGTTCGCGCTGCGACATGCGGCGCTGCACCTGGATCGTCCGGGCAACCAGAGCCGGCTGGTGCTGCTGGCCGTCGGGCTCGGCTGCTTCTTCATCGTCGGCGTCCGCGCCGTGCAGACGAACCTGCTGACGCAGTTCTCGTTCGACTTCGCGGCCGACATGCCCGACATGTTCCTGATTGACATCCAGCGCGATCAGGCCGTCCCGCTCACCGCGTTCCTGCGCGAGCGGGCCGCGGGCGACGTGCCGCGGCTCATCCCGGTGCTGCGCGCGCGCGTGACCGCCGTGCGAGGCAGCGAGGTCAACCTGGACAGCGTCCAGGAAGTGCGTGAGCGCGGCTCGCTCGCGCGCGAGTACACGATCACCTATCGCGACCAGCTGGCGCGCAACGAGCGCATCATCGCCGGGCGGTTCTGGTCCGGTCCGTCGGACCAGCCGGAGGTCTCCATCGAGGAGAGCATCCGCGAGCGGTTCCACATCCAGATCGGGGACACCATCCGCTTCGAGGTGCTGGGGCGCCCGATCGAGGCGGTCGTCACGAGCGTCCGCGCGGTGAACTGGCGCGACATCCGGTCGGGCGGCTTCATGTTCGTCTTCCGTCCGGGCGTGTTCGAGACCGCGCCGCACAACTACATCGTCACGCTGCGCGGTCCGGGCAGCGTCGACGCGCGCGCGCGGCTGCAGCGCGATCTCGTCGTCGCGTTTCCGAACGTCTCGGTGATCGACCTGCGGGAGATCCTCGAGACGGCGCGTTCGATCGTCGGCACGATCACGCTCGGCGTGACGATCGTCGGCGGCCTGGTGCTCGCGACCGGCGTGCTGATCCTGACCGGCGCCGTCGCGATGACGAAGTTCCGCCGCGTCTACGAAGCGGCCATCCTGAAGACGCTGGGCGCCAGCACCCGCGTGGTCGGCAGCCTGCTGGCGGTCGAATACGCGTTGCTCGGCCTGCTGGCGGGACTCGTCGGATCCGCGGGTGGAGCGGCCCTGAGCTACGCGATCAGCCGGTGGGCCATCGAGGTCACCTGGCAGATGCCCTGGCGGGACGCGGCCTGGGGCGTCGGGCTCACGACGCTCCTCGTTGCCGCCGTGGGCCTGGCGGCCAGCGCCGACGTCCTGCGCCGGCGGCCTCTCGCCACGCTGCGCGCGGAGTAGCCGCGCGCCCTCGCGGGACGCTGCCCGGCGCCGCCGAAGGTGCTATGATCACGTTTTGTCAGCCCGCCGCGGGGACCGGCGGAGGAGTCAGGATGCAATGAACCATCAGGCCTTCCGGGAGGCCCTGCTCCGCAAGAAGCAGGAAATCCTGAGCGCCGGCGGCCTCAAGCCGCTCGCGGCGTCGATGGATACCAATACGCGGCAGGGCGACATGGCCGATCAGGCCAGCGGCAACAACGAGATCCACATCGCGCTCAGGCTGCGGCAGACGGATGCGAAGATCCTTCAGGCCATCGAGGAAGCGCTGCAGCGGATTGAGCGGGGGACCTACGGCATCTGCCGCGACTGCGGCGAGCCGATTGCCGACGCCCGCCTGAACGCCATCCCCTGGACCCGCGTCTGCATCGGCTGCAAGGAAAAACAGAAGGCGTGAAACCAAGCGAACTCGCAGCGTTCCTGCAGGAGTGCTATCGGGAGCGGTACGCGATGACGACCCGTCATCGCGCCGTCGCGGCGCACGTCCGCGCGTACGACGCCAACAACACCTATCAGTACATCATCAACCGCGAGGAGACGCACCTCCGGTGGCTGGCCGACGCGCTCGACGATCTCGGGGCGCCGGTGCCGGAACCCCCGCCCGGGCCGTCCCTCACCGTCGGGCGCGGGCGCGACGCCTGGAAGGAACTGGTCGCGGAGGACGCGCGCGCCGGCGAGGCCTTCCTCACGAAGTGGCGGCCGCGCGTCGAGATGGTCACGAACGCGCGTCACCGGACGATGCTGCGGCTGATGCTCGGCGAGGTGCAGGAGCAGGCACGGCTGTTCGCGCAGATTGCGGCCGACACGCCGGACGTGCTCGGGCGCGGCGGACCGGGCGCAGGCGAGCGTGGCGTCGTCGCGCCCACCCGCTGGGTGGGTGACTGATCCCGGCACACCGGTCGAGGCCGCCGTCGCCATCGGCAGCAACCTGGGCGACCGGCAGGCCGCCATCGCGCAGGCGCTCGATCGCCTCGCGCCGCTGCTCGACGGTCTGCGGGCGGCGCCCCCCATCGAAACCGAACCGGTCGGCGTCGACGAGCCGCAGCCCGACTTCCTGAACACCGTCGCGACCGGGCGCACCCGGCTGTCGCCGCGTGCGCTGCTCGACGCGCTTCTCGCAATCGAACAGGCCCTCGGGCGCACCCGGCCGTACCGGCTCGCGCCCCGTGTGATCGATCTCGATCTGATCCTCTACGGCACGGCCATCGTCCACGAGCCGGGCCTGCAGATTCCGCATCCCCGGTTCCGCGAGCGGCTCTTCGTCCTCGAGCCGCTGGCCGCCGTCGCGCCCGACTGGGTCGATCCCGTCACCGGCCTGACCGTGCGCGCGCTCCGCGACCGCGCCCGGATCCGGTGAGACAGCCTGTGGGGGCGCTCAGCGCGATCCCGCGCCGATCACCGTGATCCCGGCGTTCGAGAGCGCCGTCTCCTGTGCGCGCTCGACCTCGACCAGCGACTTCTGGTAGTCGAGCAGGGCGCGCAGCTCCGCGTTCTGCGCGTCGGCCAGATCGCGCTGCGCCTGGACGACGAAGAAGTTCGTCGACAGGCCCACCTCGAAGCGGCTCTGCTCGGCCTCGAGCCGCCGCTCCGCCAGCGCCCGCGCCGTCGCCGCGGCCTCGACGCGCCGCTGGTTGCTCTGGACCTGCAGCGCCGCGCCGGTGACGTCCGCCGCGACCTGGAGCTCGAGCGCCTTGATCTGCGACTGCGTCTGGATGCGCTGGACCTTCGCGCGCGCGTGGTTCGCCTGGGCCTGGCTGCCGAGCAGCGGATACGAGACGGTCACGCCGACCGTCCAGGTGGGGAAGTCGGCGCCCCGGATGCTCGCCAGCGCGTCGCGGAACCCGCCGGGAATCGTTCCGATCACCGAGCTGCCGAGCCCGCTGCCCTGGCGGATGAACTGCGTGCCCCCCAGCCCCTGCAGGCTGTAGCCGCCGACGAGATCGACGGCCGGCAGCGACAGGCTCCGCAGGTAGCCGATCGTGACCTCGTTGGCTTCGAGCTGCCGGCGCGCCTGCTCGAGATCGCTGCGTTCGGCGAGCGCGCGCCGCACGGCGGCATCCGTGTCGATCGGCACCGGCACGAACGGCGGCCGGTCGATCGGGTCGAGCCGCGAACGCCAGAACGGATCCTCGGGCCCGTCGACAATCAGCTGTTTCAACCCGAGCTCGGCGATCGCGGCCGCGGCTTCCGCCTGCGCGAGCGCCTGCTGTCGGCTCGCGGCCTCGGCCTCCGCCTGCAGGACGTCGATTGGCGCCAGCGCCCCGGCTTCGACGCGGATCCGGTTGTCCTCGACCAGCTTCCGCGCGAGGTCGAGCGAGCGCTGCGCGACGCCGACCGCGTCGACGGCGTGCACGTAGTCCCAGTACGCGTTGCGGACGGCGGCGAGCGTGTTGGCGATCGTCGCCCGCAACTGGGATTCCGAGATCGCCCGGTTGATCTGCGTGATCCGGATCTGCTGCCGTGTCCCGTCGATCCGCAGGCCGCGGGCGAGCGGCTGGACGATCGACGCCGAGAGCTGCGAGACGTAGCTCGGGTTGTAGTTCGCGAAGACGTTGGTCGTCTCGGTCCGGTTGTTGCTCCAGCTCACCGACACGCTGCCGCCGCCCCAGGGAAGCAGCTGGTTGACGCCGGTGTTGTAGGTCAGCGTGTCGTTCAGCACGCGCTGGCCCCCGTTCAGCTGGCTCGTCGGCGGGTTCAGCTGCGATCGGTCGCTGACGTTGGCGGTGAGCAGCGGCGTGTACTCGGCGCGCAGGCCGGCGAGCGTCAGGTCGTGGGTCTGCGGCTCCAGCCGCTCCACGGCGATGTCGAGATTGCGCTCGAGGGCGCGCTGCACCGCCTCGTCGAGCGTCAGCGGCATCGGCGCCGCGGAAGAGGGCAGAAGCGTCGGCTGCGCGAGCGCCGGGCCCGGCAGCACGCACGCCGCCGCACACGCCCAGACGCACGCCCACGTGCGGAGGGTCGCCATGTCTTGGTCGGTCCTTTCGGAATCACACGGGGGACGTGGCGGACACCCGCGCGGCTGCGCGCCGCGATCGTCCGCGGTCGTTGCCGTGCCCTGTGTCAACGGCCGTGCACCCGCCGTCAGTGGGAGGAAGGATGTTCCTTTGCCCGCTCCCGGGCCTTCGCTTCGCTGAGCGCCTTCAGACGCGTGCGTTGCGCCGGTGAGAGCACCTGGTGCATGCGATACAGCATCAGCGACCGGGTCCGGCCCATGGCGCTGCGGGAGGCCTCGACGCGGTCGATCTGCTTCAGGACCTCGGTCTCGCCGGCCGAGCCCTCGGCGATCATCCGCGACAGCTCCGCCTCGAGACGGTCCAGGTCGTGCTTGGCCGCCTTCAGCGCCGGCCAGCTCGCCTCGAAGATGCCGTCGATCCTGGCGGACTGCTCGGCCGTCAGCTCGAGCTCGCGGACGAACTCCTCGCTCTGCCACCACTTGAACTTGAGGTTCTGGCCGGCGTCGGCCGGCAGGGCGGCCCCGAGCAGGGCGACGGCACACAGCAGGATGCGACAGGCGTGATGCATGGAACTCAAGGAACCTCGAGCCTCGGTCCTGTAGGGTTACGCCCCGTCCGATCCCCCTGTTTACCCCCCGTCAGCTCCTGCCGTCGGCTCGTCCGCCGCCCGGGGCCGTTCATCCGGCGGCGTACCCGCCAGCCACAGCGCGTTGAACAGGAACTTGAACGTGCCGTGGGGCTGCGCCCGGTGTTGCGTCCGGAACCCGAACAGGACCACGCGCCCGCGCCCGACCGCGACGTCCGCCAGCGCCGCACGCCCCCGGAGCCTGGCGCCTCCGAGCTCCCATCCGCTGAGGAGCAGGTCCTCGCGAGCGTAGCGCGCCGCGACCCCGACGGACGCCGGAAACGCCGCCAGCCGGTCGCGTGAGCCCGGGGACCGGGGGCCGAACGCCAGTCCGCGGGCGAAGAAGGCAGCGGCCGTGGGCGGCATGCCCCAGGCCAGCGGATGATCGGGCTGCACGTCCAGCCGCAGCAGCGAGCCCGGCACCGACAGCTCCGTTGCGCGCAGCCCCGCGACGTCGTCCCGGACCGGCAGCGCGAAGGCGGACAGCGGCAGTTCGGAGGCAGAGTCGAGGGCGACCAGCACGCCGCCGTCCCGGACGAACGCGTGCAGGGACGCGACCCCTTCGGGCCCGAGCCCGCCCGTGTACTCGTCGGGCATCGTGCCCGGGGGACGTCCGTGGAGGAGCGCATCGTAGCCGGCATCCGGCAGGATGACCACATCGACGCGGTCCGCCAGCTGGCCCGCACGGATGTCTGCGTTGCGCAAGGTCACCAGCGGGAACTCGTGCGCCTCGAGGACGAAGCGGGTCCACCCCTCGTCCATGTTGCCGCCCCACGGACGATACAGCCCGACCCGGGGCTGTCGCACCGGCAGGCGCGCGACCTCCGGCATCCGTGGCAGGCCCAGGACGGCCGCTCCCAGCGCGCGCGCGCCTTCGCGGGCGATCGCGACGGCCTGCGGGGTCGCGCGCACGAGGAAGCTGCCGGCGGGCCACTCCGAGCTGCCTGCCGCCAACGGCGCCGTCGCCCGCTCCACCGCGACGCCGGCGGCAAGCAGACGGTTCACCAGGCGCGCCGCGACATTGCGCCGGGGATCGATGGCCAGAATCGGCGCCTGCTCGTCAAAGGGCGCCGGGCGCGGCAGCGCCTCGGCCACCGGTCTCGTCGCGATCGCGCCGAGCGCCGTCACGCGGACGACGTCGACGCCCATCTGCAGCGGCAGCGTCCAGCCGGTGATGTCGTACGGCTGATCGATCGGGCCGCCGGGCGAGAGGCGCCGCTCCGGATACCGCTGCGGCAGCAGCAGGTCGCGCAGGTACGCGCGGAACGGCTGCGCGCCGCGGATGACGTACGTGCCCGCGTCGAAGCGCCGGTCGCCGGCCTCGAACGGCTCCGTCGCTTCCTCGATCGCGACGCCGCCCCGGCGCAGCGTCTCGACGAGGGTTGCCGCCGCCGGCGGGTCCCACTGCGACGACGGCACGAGGAAGGCTTCGCCGGCCCCGGCGCGAATCGCGTCGCGCCCCATCCGGTAGATGTCGTAGAGCCACTCCTCGCGGCGTACGGAGGCGACGTCGAGCACGGCCATCGACGCGGTGAGCATGTACTCGCAGCTGTCGCGCTGCGTCCACGGCCCGCCCTCGTACGGCGACGGGTAGTCCGCGCTCGGCGCGCGCGTCGAGACCCCGTTGGCGAAGGTGTCGGGGAACGTCGCCGGATCGTAGGTGGCCGGCGACGCCGACGCATGGGCCGTCTCCGTGAGGATGCCGACCATGTTGTGAAAGTAGGGGGCCGTTCGCATTCCGCCGTTCCACCAGGTGTCGAACTGCAGGCGGGACACGGCACCGCGCTTGTCCTCGCGCTCCAGCCGCCGCGCGATGGCGCTGCCGACAGTGGCGATGCCGCGGACGACGAGCGGCGGGATCTCCGGGTTCACCGGGTCCTCGAACGGCGGCACGAAGATGCGCGCGGGAAACGGCGCCTCCTGGTGCTGGTTGTGCAGAATCTGCGGGAACCACACCTCGTAGAGCTGCCGTGCGACCGCCTGCGACTCCGGCTGCGTGAGCATGAACCAGTCGCGGTTGTTGTCGTGCCCGACGTAGCGGTGATACAGCTCCGGGGGCTGCGACTTCTCGTACGGCGTGCCGACATGCCGCATGTACCAGTCCGCGACCAGCGTGGTCCCGTCCGGATTCATGTTCGGCATCACCAGGAGGATGACGTCGTCGCGAATGCGCCGGATCTCCCCGGTCTCGCCGGTCACCATGCGCCACGCGAACAGCGGCGCGGCCTGCCCGTGCGCGACCTCGCTCGAATGCAGGCCGAAGTCCACCCAGACGACCGCGCGCCCCTCGCGCGCCAGGGCGCGCGCCGTCTCGTCGTCGAGCGGCCCGTCGGAGCCCCGGACCTGCGCGAGCTGCGCGGCGATCGCCCGATAGCGGTCGAGCGCCGCGAGGTTGCGTTCAGACGAGATGATCGCCAGACGCAGCGGCCGTCCTTCCACCGATCGGCCGATCTCGACCATCGTCATCCGGTCCGACGCGCGGTCGAGCGCCTGCAGGTACTCGTCGATGCGCTCCCAGGTCGCCAGCTTGTAGTCGCTGCACGGCGCGAAGCCGAGGACGGATTCGGGCGGCGGCACGTCGGCGGCTTCGGCGGCGACCGGCGCCAGGCATGCCAGGAGGAGCAACACGGCCCGAAGGCGGATCAGAACGGAGCGCAGCGGACGGACGAGGGGCGTCACGGTCGACGGCGTGAGGATCACGGGCGCCTCGGCGCGCGGGGCGGCAGGGCGCAGGGGCGCCGCCGCACCGCGATCAGCGGTTCACGAAGCCGTCCAGGATGCGGACGACCTGCTCGACGATGTTGTCGGGTGTGGAGGCGCCGGACGTCAAGCCAATCGTCACCGGGCCGGCGGGCAGCCAGCCGCTGGTCCGGATCTCGTCCGGCTGTCCGGCCGGCTTGTGCCGGATCGCGTCGGGCGACTCGAGGCACTGCGGATGCGCGACGTGGTACGTCGGCACGCGCTCGGCGCAGATGCGGGCGAGGTTGCAGGTGTTGCTGCTGTTGTAGCCGCCGATGACGACCATCAGATCGACCGGCTCGGCCGCCAGCAGCTGGATGACGGCGTCCTGCCGGTCCTGCGTCGCGCTGCAGATCGTGTCGAACGCGCGGTAGCGCGTCGCCAGCGCCTCCTCGCCGTACCGGTCGCGCATCGCGTCCCGGAACATCGTGCCGATCTCGAGCGACTCGGACATCAGCATCGTCGTCTGGTTCGCGAGGCCGATGCGGGCGAGGTGGGCGTCCGGATCGAAGCCGGGCGAGACCGCGTGCTCGAAGCGCGCGAGGAACGCCTCGCGCGAGCCGCCATGCCGGATGTAGTCGCAGACGAAGGTTGCCTCGTCGTGGTCGAAGACGACGAGATAGCGCCCCTCCGGGTACTGCGTGGCCTGCGATGCCGTCGCCTGCGTCTCCTCGTGCCAGTGCTTGCCGTGGATTACGGAGGTGACGCCGTCCTGGGCGTAGCGCCGCACGTTCTTCCAGACGTTCAACACCGAGCCGCAGGTCGTGTCGACGAGCGTGCAGCCGCGCTCGGACAGCTGCTGCAGGAGCTCGATCGTCACGCCGAACGCCGGCAGGATCACGACGTCGTCGGGGGTGAGCGCGTCGAGGGACTCGTCCGGATCGCTGAGGAAGCGGATGCCGAGGGCGCGCAGCTTGTCGTTGACGTGGGGGTTGTGGATGATCTCGCCGGTCAGGTACACGACGCGATCGGGAAACCGCGTTCGCGCCTGGTAGGCGTAGTCGACCGCCCGGTCGACGCCGTAGCAGAACCCGAACTCCTTCGCGAGGTGCAGCAGCAGGCGGCCCGACTCGTAGCGGTAGCCGCCTTCCTTGATGCTGCCGACGAGCGCGCTGTGGTAGTTCTCGGCGAGCTGTCCGGCAACGGCGTCCTTGAGGTCCAGTCCCTTGCGGAAAATCAGCGGTGGCAAGTCAGCTCCGTCGCCTCACCGGCGTGCCACGACGTCGCGGACGTGCGGCGTCAAGTCGTCGAGCGCGCGCAGCTCGGCCGTCCGTGGGGCCATGAGCGCGAGCTCGATCTCGGCGAAGAGGGATTCGTCCGGGACCGTCTGGGTCCGCGCGGCGGAAGACGCCGGCTGCATCGGACGCAACGAGGCGGTCGGCTGGCGCGGCGTGTCGGCCCCGCCGAACTCGGCCAGGCGCATCAGGCCGGCGCCGCCGAGCGCCACGAGCAATGCCGCGGCCGCCACGCGTGTCAGCAGCGGATGGCGCTCCGGCTGCGTCCGGACGGGGAACGGCAGCACACGACCGAACACGTCGGCCCCGAGGCGCCGCTGGACCGCCGCGCGCTGCGCGGCAAGGGCCTCCACCGGGAAGGCCGTGTCGGCCTCGTCGGCCGCGGCACGATGGATGGCATCGAGCGTGCGCGCCAGTTCCGCGCTGCGGCGCGCGCACGCCCGGCACCACGCCAGGTGCGCGTCCAGCGTGTCGTCAGGGGCGCCCGCGTCGAGATAGCGCGACAGCAGGCGGTCGTCGTCCGGATGCCAGTCAGCGCAGATCACGCCATGCTCCGAGCGCCGCGCGCAGCTTGTGCACGGCGCGAAACAGGTGAACCCTCACGGTCGACTCGCGCATGCCCGTCATCATGCTGACGTCGCGCGGTGTGTGATCGCCGAGGTGGCAGAGCACGAAGACCTCGCGCTGACGGGCCGGCAGCTGCTCCACGGCCGCGTTCACCGCGTCACGCCAGGCGCGATTCGTCGCGCGGCGCTCGGGCGACGCCTGCCGGCCGGCCGGCGGCTCCGCCGGCAGATCCTGGAGCGGCGTCAGGCGGCGCAGCCGGCGCTGCCGCGCGCGCTGGCGATCGACGCACGCGTTGACGAGGATGCGCGTGAACCACACCTCGAACGGGTGCTCGTCGCGATACGTGTCGAGCCGCGTGAATGCCCGGACGAAGGCGTCCTGCACCGCCTCGTCGGCTTCCGCCGTATCCCGCAGATACATGAGCGCGATGCGGGACGCGCGGCGCTGGTGACGCCGGACCAGCTCGTCAAACGCCTCGCGCGCTTCCGCCAGGCGCCCCTCACCGAGCAGGCTCCGGATGGCCCCTGCCGACAGCCCGGCCGGCGCCGCGGCTGCGGGGGCCTGCGGCGACGTGGGCTGCGGTCGGGTCCGGCGCAATCCGCTCATCAGTGTCTACGAACCAGCTGCGGGCAACTGCTTACAGCCCGATATGTTACTACGCCTGCGCAGACGGTGCAGAAAGCGGCGCGCGCCACGCCGGTCCGGTTCGGCCGGGCATGCGGCGCCGATCGGACCCGATCTATCATCGCTGTGATTCCATGCGCTATGAGGCCGTCATCGGGCTCGAGATCCACGCCCAGCTGCTGACCGACACCAAGATCTTCTGCGGGTGCTCCACGCGCTTCGGCGCACCGCCGAACACGCACGTCTGTCCCGTCTGTCTCGGCCTGCCGGGCGCGCTGCCGGTGCTGAACCGCCGCGCCGTCGACTTCGCCATCCGCGCGGCGCTGGCGCTCGGCTGCCGCATCAACCCCAGATCGATCTTCGCGCGGAAGAACTACTTCTATCCCGACCTGCCGAAGGGCTATCAGATCTCGCAGTACGACCAGCCGCTGGCGAGCGCCGGTCAGGTGAGGGTCGACGGCGGCGAGGCGGCGGTCGCGGTCGGCATCACGCGCGTGCACCTGGAGGAGGACGCGGGCAAGTCGCTGCACGAGGGCTTTGCGGATTCCGACGAGCAGACGTATCTCGACTTCAACCGCGCCGGCGTGCCGCTCATCGAGATCGTCACCGAGCCCGACCTGCGCTCGGCCGCCGACGCGGCGGCGTTCTTCGAGCACCTGCGCACGACGCTGGTCTGGATCGGCGTCAACGACGGCAACATGGAGGAGGGCAGCCTCCGCTGCGATGCGAACGTCTCCGTGCGGCCGGCGGGGACGTCGGCACTCGGAACGAAGGCGGAGGTGAAGAACCTCAACTCGTTCCGCTACCTGCGGCAGGCGCTCGAGTACGAGATCGACCGGCAGATCGATCGCGTCGAGCGCGGCCTGGCCGTGGAACAGGAGACGCGCCTGTGGGACCAGGGCGCGAACCGGACGGTGTCGATGCGCAGCAAGGAGGAGGCGCACGACTACCGCTACTTTCCGGAGCCGGATCTGCCGCC
>CAYUPN010000094.1:0-14347 GCA_964446605.1 uncultured Bifidobacteriaceae bacterium
GATGCTGATCCTCGACGCTCACCTCGATCTCTCCATGAATGCCATCGAGTGGAACCGCGATCTCTCGCGGCCGCTCGGGGAGATTCGCGCGCGCGAGCGCGGGATGACGGACCGGCCCGATCGCGAGCGCGCGACGGTGTCGTTCGACGAGCTCCGCCGCGGCCGCATCGGCGTCGTCGTCGCGACGCAGATCGCGCGGTACGTGAAGCTGTCGAACCCGCTGCCCGGGTGGCACTCGCCGGAGCAGGCGTGGGCGATGACGCAGGCGCAGCTGGCGTGGTACCGGGAGATGGAGCGGCGCGGGGAGCTGCGCGCGATCACGTCGCGCGCCGGGCTCGACGCGCATCTGGCCGAGTGGGAGCGCACGCCGGACCCGCTGGCAGCCCGGCTGCCGATCGGGTACATCCGCAGCCTGGAGGGGGCCGACTCGATCGTGACGCCCGACCACCTCGAGCGCGCGTGGGAGACCGGGCTGCGCGCGGTCGGCCCGGCGCACTACGGGCCGGGCACGTACGCGCAGGGGACCGACGCGACCGGCGGGATCGGCGAGGCGGGACGCGGGCTGCTGCGGCACATGGAGCGGCTGGGCCTCATCCTCGACGCCACGCACCTCTGCGACGACAGCCTCCGCGAGGCGCTCGACCACTTCGGCGGGCGCGTCTGGGCGAGCCACTCCAACTGCCGCGCGCTGGTGCCGCACAACCGGCAGTTCGCCGACGATCAGATCCTCGAGCTCGCTTCGCGCGGCGCCGTCATCGGCGTCGCGCTCGACGCGTGGATGCTCGTTCCGGGCTGGCGGCGCGGCGAGACGACGCCGGAGGCCGCCGGCGTGACGCTGGCGACGGTCGTCGATCACATCGACCACATCTGCCAGGTCACCGGCAGCGCGCGCCACGTCGGCATCGGCAGCGACCTGGACGGCGCCTTCGGCCGGGAGCAGACCGCCGCCGATCTGCAGAGCATCGCCGACCTCGCGCGGATCCCGGAGATCCTGCGCGCCCGCGGCTACGGCGAGGACGACGTCGCCGCGATCGCGCACGGCAATTTCGTCAGGTTCCTTCGGGAGGCGCTCCCCTCGTAGGGCCGGGGATGGCCGAACTGACGTTCGGCCCTGCGGTCGGGGATCACACGACGTCCACCGCGATTCCGCGCGCGCGGAGGGTCCGCAGCATGCGCGCGTCGGCGTCGCGGCTGGTGATGACGCGGTGGATGGCGTCGAGCGTGCCGATGACCGACATCGCGCGCCGGCCGAACTTGCTGCCGTCGGCGACGACGATCACCTCGCGCGCGATCTCGATCATCCGCGCGTTCAGCTGCGCCTCGAGCGGCTCGGGCGTGGTCATGCCGACATCGGGGTCGAATCCGTCCACGCCCAGGAACAGCTTGTCGGCGCGCAGGCCGGCCAGGGTCTGTTCCGCCTGCGGACCGACGAGCGACTGCGACGTCCGGCGCAGCAGCCCGCCGACGACGACAACCCTGATCGTCGGGTGCTGGCCGAGCTCGGCGGCGATGGTGAGCGCGTTCGTGATGACGGTGAAGCGGCCGGGCACGCGCGACCGCAGGCAGCCGGCGATCTCCGCGGTGGTCGTGCCCGAGTCGAGGATGATCGTGTCCCCGTCCCTCACGTGAGCGGCCGCGGCGCGGCCGATGCGCTGCTTCCCGGCCCGGTGCAGCGTCTCCTTGATCGTGATCGGGATGTCGTGGTCGAGGCGCGGCACGCCGCCGCCGTGCGCGCGCACGAGCTGGCCGGCATCGGCCATGACGTCCAGGTCCCCCCGGATCGTCACGGCCGATACCCCGAAGCGGCTGGCGAGCTCGCTGACGGTGACGCGCCCCTGATCGGCGAGCAGCGCGAGGATGCGCCGCCGCCGTTCCTCCACCAGCAACCGGGCGCGTCGTGGAGCAGCCATCAGAAGCGGAAGCGCACCCCCAGGCGCACCACGCGGCCGGCCGAGAAGCCCTCGGCGTTGCCGACCGTGTCGGCGCCGAGCGCCGCGGTGGTCCCGTTGTCGACGATGCCGTCGAGCAGGTAGCTCGTGAGGTCCATGAAGCCGCCCGTGCCGAGGCCCGGGACGAAGAACTGCGGGTGGTTGAAGGCGTTGTCGAGCATCGCCGTGAACTCCACCTGGTAGCCCGGCGTGCGGACAATGTCCTTGTAGAACGCGAAGTTCGCGATCCAGGTGCCGGGCCCCCGCACGCCCCCCTTCTTCGCGTTGCCGAGCGTGCCGTCGGCCGGCAGCGCGAAGGCGGTGAGGTCGAAGAACCGCTCGCGCGAGCCGCCGGTGTTCGGGTCGCCGATCACGTCCGGACGCCACGACTCGCCGAACTGGCCGACGCCGTCGAGGCCGACGCCGGTGTTGGCCGGGTAGATGGGGTCGGTGCCGATCACGTAGAACGGCGTCAGGTTCGGCCCCGACCGCGCCTGGACGATCGACGACACGGTCCAGCCGCCGACCAGCGCATCGGCCCAGAGCGGCAGGCTGGCGCCGTAGGGCCGGTCGCGGCCGACGGGAATGTCCCAGGTGCTGTTGAAGACGAGGCGGTGCCGGACGACGTTCGGGTCGGGCCCGCGGTCCTTCTCGATGTCGTACGGGTCGAACTGCACCACGCCGATCGTGCTGTTGCCGCTGTCGGGCGCGTTGCTGTCCGAGTGCGCGAGCGTGTAGGCGGCGTTGATCGCGAAGCCGCGCCGCCAGCGCCGCTGCACCTCGAGCTGCAGGGCGTGGAACTGTCCCTCGCCCCTGTTCTCGGTCATGTTGAGGAACGTGCCGTAGATCGGGAACGGCAGCCGCGCCTGGGCGACGGGGTCCTCGTAGATGTCGCCGAGCGGCACGGGGCTCGCCTGGACGCTGTTGTACTCCTTCGTCACCAGCAGCTTCCGCATCGTCGAGCCCAGGTAGCTGACGCGCAGGCCGAGGTCGCCCGGCATCTCGCGCTCGACGGTCAGATTGTACTGATAGATGTCCGGGCTCTCCAGCGAGAGGGCGAGCCCCTGGTTGCCGAAGCCGGTGGAGGTGCTGACCGTGCCGGTGCTGAAGCCGTGCCGCAGCGACGCGCGGTTGCGCGTGATCGAATAGCGGAACGGGTTGCGGGACATGATGTCGCGCGCGCCCTGGGCGGCGCCGGTCGGATGGAAGATGCCGAAGCCGGCGCGCAGCACGGTCCTGTTGTCGCGCCCGATGCGATACGCGAAGCCGACGCGGGGGCTGATGTTGTTCCGATCGGTCCGGACGAGCGCGTCGCCGGCGCCGACGTCGCCGGCCAGCAGCGTCCGCCCCAGCGCCTTCGCGCCGGGCGGCAGCAGATCCGCGATCGCGGCGTTGGGGACGACGTGGTGCCCGCCGTCGGTGAGCACGAAGTTGGCGAGGATGTCGTTGCGGTCGACGAAGGCGCCGACCACCTCGTAGCGCACGCCGAGGAACAGCGTCAGCTGCGGCGTCATCCGGACGTCGTCCTGCAGGAAGACGGCCCAGTCGTTCGACACCGTGTCCATCGGCTGGTCGCCGCGCGTGTTGCGCTGCTCGCGGACGGTGTTCGGCAGGCCCAGCAGGAAGTCGCCGAACGCGTTGCCCGTCGCCCAGCCGGTGAAGTTGTACTGCCCCTTCGACTCGTTCGCACCGGTGGAGTAGCCGTCCTTCGCGAAGTTCCGGGTGTACGTGCCGCCGGCGCGGATCGAGTGCCGTCCCTTCAGCCACGTGACGTTGTTGCTGATCGCGAACGACGCCTGGCGCAGATCGCGGAAGGTGTTCGCGCGCTGGTCGCGGATGTCGGACGGCCGGTTCGACCCGGAGAAGATGAACTGCGGGAACCCCGGGACGGCGACCGCCAGCGATGGAATCTCGATGCCGGCCGCCCGCGCGACGTCGCCGGCGACGTACGTGCTGCGGCGGTTGCGATCGTCGAGGCTGTAGCCGGTGCGGAGCTCGTTGACGAGCGTGCCGGAGAAGACGCGCGTCCACCCGCTGGCGACCGTGACCGCCTTCGAACGGCGGTCGAGCGTGCCCAGGTTCGTCAGCCCGCCGCCGCCGTTGCCGCCGGTGCTCTCGAACGTGAAGGCGTCGGGACTGCGGCGCTGCCAGCTCGCGCGCACGAAGAGCGAGTCGTCTCCGGACAGCTCGTGGTCGATGCGGCCGTCGACGCGGTCGCGCACGCGCTCGAGCGGGAGGATCTGGCGGTACGTGCCGTAGCCGCTCGCCAGCGGCGGGCGGTTCGGCTCGGGGAAGAACAGCGCCATGATCTGCTGCGCGGCCGGGTCGAGCCGGTCGGACGGGATGCGGTTGCCGGGGAACGGCAGGCCGGTCAGCGGGTCGACGAGCGTGAAGCTGGCGCCGGAGAAGTCGCCGGTGCGCATCGCCGCGGTCGGGACGATGGCCTGGGCGCCGCCGCCGAGGGCCTTGAGCCGGCTCCCCTCGTAGTTGCCGAAGAAGAACGTGCGGTTGGGGACGATCGGCCCGCCGAGGCTGGCGCCGTAGCGATGGTCGTGCGTGTCGGAGTTCGGGTCGTCGCGCGACACGCCGTTCAGCGCCTGCGCGTAGGTGCGCGCGTTCAGCTCGTTGGCGTTGAAGTCGTAGAACGACGTCGCGTGGAACTGGTTCGCGCCTCGCTTGGTCGAGACGACCACGCCGGCCAGGCCGCCGTACTCCGCGCTGTAGGAGTTCGAGAGCACCTGCACCTCGGCGATGGCGTCGAGCCCCGGCGCCGCGTTCGACAGCTCGCCGAAGATCCCGGCGCTCGAGGGCTGGCCGTCCTGCACGTACGACGCGCCGTAGGTGCGGCCGCCGAGGAACTGGATGGCGTCGAAGCCCCCGACGACGTTCGGGTTCAGGACGAGGAAGTCCTGGATGTCGCGGCTGTTGCGCGGCAGGTCGCGCAGCTGCTGGTCGTCCAGTCCCCGGGCGATCGCCTGGCTCTCGAGCGTGATGTTGTTCTGCCCTTCCGCCGTCACCGTGACGACGTCCTCGAGGCCGCCGACCTCGAGGTGGACATTGACGACGATCTTGCTGGCCGGCCGCAGCACGACGCCGGTGCGCTGGACCGTCTTGAAGCCCGTCAGGGTGGCCGTGACGGTGTAGAGGCCGGGCCGCAGGTCCGGAATCTCGTACAGGCCCTGCGCATCGGTGGTCGCCTCGCGCGAGACGCCCGTCGCCTCGTCGCTGACGAGGACGGTGACGCCCGGCACGATGCCCTGCTGCTGGTCGTACACGGTCCCGCGAATGGTGCCGAGTGTGGTCTGGGCGGATGCCGCCGGGAGAGCGACCGCCAGGGTCGCCAGGAGAAGGAACAGCCGCGATCTCATGTCGCAAACCTCCTGGAGCGGGGAGCGGCGCGCGAAATGGTGTCAGCTTCTAGCCCTCTCCAAACGGTGGTGTCAAGAGAAAAAGCGCAATAAAACGCAAGAAAACGACAGTCGTGTGCAGGGCGGGCGCCGGGCGGGCAGGTTGGCGGGACTGACCTCCGGTCCTACGGAGGAGCGGACGTGGCCAAACCGAAGTCCGGACCTGCGAGTGTGGGTATCGCCGTGACGCTCGCCGCGCGAGACCGGATCACCAGGACGATCACCAGGACCGGAAGCGGTCGACGTCGACCCACGCGCCCCCGACCATCACGCGCTCGACGGTGCGCACGTCCGAGATCCGCGCGGTGGGATCGCCGCGGAATACCACCAGGTCGGCCGTGAAGCCCGGCCGCAGGGTGCCGAGCGACTCCGGCTGGTAGAGGAACCCGGCGGCGGTGCTGGTGGCCGCCGTCAACGCTTCGAGCGGCGTGAAGCCGCTCTCCACGAGCAGCTCGAGCTCGCGCCAGGGGGCCTCGCCGCGGCCGGCGAACGGCACATCGGTGTGCCCGCCAAGGACGACGCGCGCCCCCGCGAGGGCGGCGCGTCGCGTGAGCTGCTGCATCCTCGCGAATCCGTCGGCGAACACCGTCGCGGTGTCCGGGTCCGTCCCGGCGGGCGGGCGATCGGCGCGCCGCTCGAAGACGGCGAGGGTCGGGTCGAGCCATGGCCGCCGCTCGCGCAGCGTCGCGTAGAGCGCCTGCGCCTCGGGACCGTCGAGGTCGGCGCGCGCCAACAACCGGTACCGGCCCTCGCGACGCGCGTCGTTGTCGCGCAGCACGGCCTGCCGGTACTGCTCCGCCGCCATGCGTGGCGTGATGCTCATGCCGAGCGAGGTCACGTGCTCGACTCCGTGCAGCCCGGCCTCGAAGAGCTCGCGCGCGTCGAGCACCTCGAGGTGGGCGGTGCACGGTACCCGCCGCGCGTGACACACGTCGATGACGGCACGCGCGCCGGCGAGCGGCAGCCTGAAGTAGATCTTCAGCGACGAGGCGCCGCGGTCGAGATTGCGTTCCGCCAGCCGCCTGGCCTCCTCGGCGTCCCGCGCGACGACCGCGTCGGCCGGATAGGCGGGGTGCTCGCCGTCGATGTGCGGGCCGGCGGTGAAGATGCGCGGCCCGGGCAGCCGCTCGCGCGCGACGATCGCCCGCAGCTCCTCGAACTTCTTCTCCCATTGCCCGGGATCGCGGAAGCTGGTCACGCCGTGCGCGAGCTGCCGCAGCGCCATCCGCGGGTCGTTCTCGATGTGGAAATGTGAATCGATCAGCCCCGGCGTGACCGTGCGCCCCGACAGGTCGACGCGCTCGGCCCCCTCCGGGACGGCGACGTCGGCCCCGACGCTCCGGACGCGGTCCCCCTCGATGACGATGCGGCCGCGCTCGATGGGCGGCGCGCCGGTGCCGTCGAAGATGCGGACGTTGTCGAGGACGAGGGGGCGCGGCGCCGCCTGCCGGCCGGCGGCCGCCCACGGCACGCACGCCGCAACCAGCAACGCCAGGGCCCATCGATTCCAGGTCGTCATGCCGAGCCTCCGCGCGTCGACCGTACTCGGCGCGCTTGACGTGTCCCCACCGGCCGGACCAAGCTCACCCGGCGCGCGCGCGGCTCGCGGCCGCGCGGCGCGTCATTGACGCACAAGGCCCCGGAGGACACCGTGACCGAACGGACGGCGTGCAGGGCGACCCGTTCCGGCACAGCGGTCGTTGCCGGCCTCGCGATCGCGCTCTCCGCCATGGCGACCGACGCCGTCGCCGGCGTCCGGCGCGTCTGGGCCGTCAACGACGGCGAGAAGATCGAGCGCGACGCGCGCGACCATCCCGCCGCGGTCCGCAACTCCGCCTGGGACGGCGCCACGGTGCGGCTGGTCGGCGCCCGCAACGAGATCATCGCGTTCCAGGTCATCGTCGAAGCCGACGCCGGCGGCATCGGGCGGCTGTCGCTGCGCCTGCCCCACCTGGCGTCCGGGACCGACGGGATCGTCTATCGCCCGCCCGCCGCGGATCCGACCGACTACACCGGCCGGCCGATCCAGATCTTCGCCGTGCACTATATGCGCGTCGACCGGCCGTCGCACGCCTCGTGGGTCTACGACCGGGATTCGCCGGCCGCCCCGGCGGATCCGACCGGATGGAAGCCGGTGCAGCTGGTGCCCGAGCACGCCGCCGCGGGCCGCGGCGGGCTGCCCGTCGCGGTGCGCCCGCACGAGAACCAGTCGCTGTGGATCGAGGTGTTCATCGGGCGCGAGCGCGCCGCGGGCGTGTATCGCGGGACCATCGAGATCGCCGCCGATGGCGCGGTGCGGGCGCTCCCGGTGGAGCTCGAGGTGCTCGATTTCGTGCTGCCCGACGAGAACAGCATGCACGCGATGCTGTACTACTCGGGGGACCAGCCCGAACGGTATCACGGCCGCAACCTCGATCCGGCCTATCACCGCCTGGCGCATCGTCATCGCGTCGAGCTGGTCCACGCGTACGACGAGACGTCGCTGACCGCGGCATGGGACCGCTTCTCGGGCGAGGCCTTCACCGCCGCCCGCGGCTACGAAGGGCCGGGCGCGGGCGTCGGCACCGTCATCGCGCCGCGGACGTTCTACGGACCGGGCACCGGGTTCGACGAGCGCGAGTCGGCCTGGAGGCTGTCGGATGCCTGGATGACGTTCCTCCGGAGCCGGCTGCCGCACGCGCTGACCTTCCTCTACATGCCGGACGAGCCCGGGCCGGACCAGTACCCGCGCATCCGGCGCATCGCGGAGCACATCCACTCGAATCCGGGTCCCGGCCGGGCGCTGCCGATCTTCGTGACGAAGGCGTACGTCCCGGAGCTGGCGGATTCGATCGACATCTGGGATGCGGGCCCGCTGCACTTCAAGCTCGATCGCGTGGCGGCCGAGCGGGCGCGCGGAAAGCAGCACTGGTTCTACAACGGCGGGCGGCCCGCGGCCGGCGCCATCACCATCGACGCGCCGGCGACCGACCCGCGCGCCACCATCTGGGCCGCGTTCAAGCACGACGTGCCGGTGTACTTCTACTGGCACGCGGTCCACTGGCGCCACAACTCGCAGAAGGTCGGCGACCGCGATCAGAACGTCTGGGCCGACAGCATCACGTTCGACAACCGGAAGCAGCCGGACAAGCCGATCGACGACCAGGGATACATCCACGGCGACGGCGTGCTGATCTACCCGGGGGAGGAGAAGCGGCACCCGGATCAGGACCGCGGCATCCCGGGGCCGATCGCGACGGTGCAGCTCGCCAACTTCCGGCGCGGACTCCAGGACCACCAGTACCTGACCTACGCGCGTCGCCTCGGCCTGCACGACGTCGTCGCCGAGTCGCTGGCGGCCGTCGTCCCGCGCGTGTTCTCGGACGCGGGCGACCGCGTCGGCTTCGCCGAGGAGGGGGACGCGTTCGAGGCGGCCCGCGTGAGGCTGGGCCGGGCGATTGCCGCGGCGGTGCGGCCGGTGCGCGTCACCGGGCCGGTGCCGTTCGACACGCGGGAGGCCGACCGCAACCTGCAGGCCATGCCGATCCTGCCGCCGGACAACCCGTTCAACGACATCGCCGACCGGCCAGAGCACCCCGACTCGGACGCGATCATCGCGAGCCTCGGAGCCGACACGCCGCTCGCCCATCCGCACGCGAGCACACGACGCACGCGAGCGTGCCCCGCCGAAGCCCGAGGGGCGAAGGCGGGCCGTTTCTATCCCGTCCGCCCTCTCCTCCTGAAGTCCGCCAGCCCCAGCGTCACCCGGACGGCGTGGCTGGCGCCCCGGACGACGACGCGGGCGCCGCTGGTCCGGGCGGCGCCGCCGAGGGCGATGACCGCCCGCAACCCGCCGCCATTCAGGTAGTCCACGCCGGCCAGGTCCAGGATGAGCAGTTTCAGGCCGGGGCGTGCAAGTGCCTCCGTGGCAGCACGTTCGAAGGCGTCGAGCGTCGCGTAGCCGACGCGCCCGTCCAGGAACAGGATGGTGGTGTCGTCCTTGATCTCGGCCCGCGCGGCCAGCGCCCAGCGCGGCGATCCGTTGCCCGCCACCACCGCACTATAACCCCGCCGGCGGCCCTCCCCGGCGGGCGCTCGCCCCCGGTCATGGCCGGTTCACCCCTCGAACGTGCTATAGATCCCCTGCCGTCGGAAGCTCGTCAACTTTTCGGACCTTCCCGTGTATTTGCTGAAGAAGCCGGACGAACCGGCTCTGGTGAGGCGGGTGCTCCAGGGCGATGCCGCCGCATTCGAGGAGCTGCTGAAACCGCACCAGGCTGCGCTGTTCACCCTCGCGTGCCGGATGCTCGGCGACCGCGAGGACGCGCGTGATGCGGTGCAATCGGCGCTCCTGCGGGCGTATCAGCACCTGGCGCAGTTCGATCCCGCGCACCGGTTCTTCAGCTGGATGTACCGCATCGTCATGAACGAGTGCCTCAACCGCCGCCGCGCCCGGGTCCCGGAGGACACGCTGCCGCCGACCCTCGCGGCGCGCGGCACGCCCTTCGAGGCGGCCGCGGCCAGCGAGCGCGCCGCCCAGATCCGGGCGGCGCTGCTGCAGCTGAGCGCGGAGCACCGGGCGGTCGTGACGATGCGCCACTTCGGCGGGCTCTCGTACGACGAAATCGGCGAGGCGCTCGGGATTCCGGCGAAGACGGTGAAGTCGCGGCTGTACTCGGCGCGGCAGCGGCTCGGCGAGCTGCTGCTCGGATGGAGCTCGGAGTCATGAACGCCCGATTGGACGACGAACTGCTCCACCGCCTGCTCGACGGCGATCTCGCGCCGGCCGAGCAGGAGGCGCTCGCACGGCGGCTCGAGGCCGACGCGGCGCTGCGCGCCAGGCGCGCGGCGCTCGAATCGCTCGACCGCGCGCTCGCGGACCTGCCGGCGGAGACGCCGCCGGCCGATCTGCTGTCGCCGGTTCTTCGTGAAGTCCGGGCCGCGTCCCCAGCACCGCGGCCCGTGACGGGGTCAGAGCTGGAAACGGGAGACCATGAAATGGCACGGAAGGTGATGTGGGGACTCGCGGCTGCGGCCGTGCTCGCGTTCGGCGTGCTGTCGTACACCGGCTGGCCGCCGGCCTCCGACGGGACCGAAGGAGCCATCGGCGCGGCGAAGCGGTACCAGGCGCAGCAGATCGGAGCCGAGGACGTCCAGCTCGGTGACGAGGCGGCCGCGCAGGAGTTCCTGCAGAGCGAAGTGTTCGACGCCATCGTCCGCGACGAGGCGGCGCGGAAGCTGTTCGCGGATCCGGAATTCCAGGCGCAGCTCGCGAATCCGGAGCTCCGCCTCGCGCTGGCCGATCCGGACGTGGCGGGCGCGCTGGCCGATCCGGCCCTGCGCGTCACGCTGGGCAACCGGGCGCTCTCGGCGGCGCTGGCGGATGCGGACTTCGCGCAGGCGCTCAGCCGCGCGGAGCTGCGGCTGGCCCTGGCGGACGAGAACTTCATGGTCTTCCTGCGGAACCCGAGGGTGATGCTGGCGCTCGCGGATCCGGCGCTCGCGAAGTCGATCGCCGATCCCGCGCTGCGCCTGCAGCTCCAGGACGCCGGGCTCCAGCAGGCCCTGGCGGAGCCGGCGGCGCTGGCGGTGTTCGCGTCGAAGGAGCTGACCGCCGCGCTGCAGGCGCCGGAACTGCAGGCGGCGCTGGCGAAGCCCGAGATGCGGCGGGTGCTGCTGCAGGCGGACCTGCGCGCGGCCCTGGCGGATGCCGGCATCCAGCAGGCGCTCGCCTCGCCGCAGTTCCGCGCGAGCATCGGCGCGCGCTGGATGCGGCTGATGCTGTCGAGCAACCAGCTGCGCGGGATGCTGGCCGACCCGGGGTTCCACCTGGCGCTGCAGGGGCGTCACGTCGCGCGCGCGCTGCAGGATCCCGGCTTCGCCGCGGCGCTGCAGAGCCCGCAGTTCGCCGCGCGGATGCGCCACATCCTCCAGTAGCCGGCGGCAGGCGTGATACCAGTCTGGCGGGCCCGCCGGCCCGCCCAGTCCGGCCTGGCCGGGCCGTCACCGCACGCCGGTGACGGCCCGGCTGTCCGCACGTACGGCGTGCGTCCGGCGGCGTGCGCCCGGCTTCTGGCCGCCGTCCTGTTCCTGCTCTGCGCCGCGCGACCCGCGTCGGCCCAGCTCGCCAGCGTCGAGACGGACCAGCTGCTCCTCGTCTACGTCGACGGCGGCGAGGGATTCCTCGTCCCGCACGCGGCGCGCACCTTTCTCAACTCGCTCGAGTTCCAGAAGCGGCTCTTCGACTACGAGCCGGACGAGCCGATCGCGGTGCTGCTCGCCGACTTCTCGGACACGGGCAACGCCGGCGCGACGTCGGTCCCGCGCAACAACCTCACGGTGCAGATCGCGCCGCTGTCCTACGCGTTCGAGACGATCCCGTCGAACGAGCGCATGAACGCGATCATGAACCACGAACTGGTCCACATCGTCTCGATGGACCAGTCGACGAAGCAGGACCGGTTCTTCCGCGGCCTGTTCGGCGGCAAGGTCATGCCCGTCGCCGAGCAGCCGGAATCGATGCTGTACTTCTACCTGACGACGCCGCGCGTGGCGGCGCCGCGCTGGTTCCACGAAGGCAGCGCGGTGTTCGTCGACACGTGGATGGCGGGCGGCATCGGGCGCGCGCAGGGAGGCTACGACGAGATGGTCTTCCGCGCGATGGTCCGCGACGACGCGCCGTTCTACGACCCGCTCGGACTGGTGTCCGAGGGCACGAAGATCGACTTCCAGCTCCAGATCAACTCGTACCTCTACGGCACGCGGTTCCTCACCTGGCTGGCGCGGCGTCACTCGCCGGCGCAGGTCGTGGACTGGATCGCGCGGCACGAGGGGAGCCGCGGCTACTACGCCGCGCAGTTCCGCAAGGTCTTCGGGCAGACGCTGGAGCAGGCGTGGGCCGAGTGGATCGCGGACGAGCGGGCGTTCCAGCAGAAGAACCTCGAGGCCATCCGCGAGTACCCGATCACCCCGCACACGGACCTGACGACGCGGGCGCTCGGGTCGGTGTCGCGGGCCTGGTACGACCCGTCGCGCGCGCGGATTTACGCGGCGTTCAACTATCCCGGCGTCGTCGCGCACGTCGGCAGCATCGATCTGCTCAGCGGGCAGGTGCGGCGGATCGTGCCGATCAAGGGCCCGGTCATCTACAGCGTGACCTCGCTCGCCTACGACGCGCGGGAGCACGTGCTGTTCTACACGACCGACAACGGCGCGCACCGGGACCTGGTGCGGCTGGACCCGGAGACCGGGCAGACGGAGCTGCTGCTCAAGGACGCCCGCATCGGCGACCTCGCCTTCAACCGCGCCGACCGCACGCTCTGGGGCATCCGCCACCTGAACGGCCTGTGCACGATCGTCCAGCTCGAGCCGCCGTACACCGGGTGGTCGCGCGTGGTCACGTTCCCGTACGGCACGGTCGTCTACGATCTCGACATCTCGCCGGACGGCACGCGGGTGGTGGCCGCGTTCGGCGAGATCGACGGGTCGATGGACGTGCGCGTCTTCGAGGCCGAGGCGCTGCGCCGCGGCGAGACGACGCCGATCCGGCGGTTCGACTTCGGGCCATCGGTGCCGTCGGGGTTCGTGTTCTCGGAGGACGGGCGGTATCTGTACGGGAGCGCCTACTACACCGGCGTGTCCAACATCTTCCGGTACGAGGTCGAGCCGGGCACGCTGGAGGCGGTCAGCAACACCGAAACCGGCTTCTTCCGGCCGGTGCCGGTCGGCCACGACGAGCTGATCGTGTTCCGCTACACCGGGCAGGGCTTCCTGCCCGCGCGCATCACCGCGACGCCGGTGCACGACATCAACCCGATCACGTTCCTCGGCGAGCGGCTCGCGGAAGAGAAGCCCGAAGTGAAGAGCTGGATCGCGGGCTCGCCGGCGCGGATCCCGTGGGACACGATCGAGAAGCGCAACGGGGTCTACAAGCTCGCGGGCGGGCTGACGAGCGAGTCGTTCTACCCGGTGCTCCAGGGCTACAAGGACACGGCGGCCGCCGGGATGCGCTGGAACTTCTCGGACCGCCTGCAATTGAACCGCCTCGCGCTGTCGGCCGCGTACAGCCTGGACGGATCGCTGCCGGCGTCCGAACGCGTGCACCTGCGCGCGGAGTACCTGCGCTACGACTGGCGCGCGGAGGCGGTGCTCAACGAGGCGGACTTCTACGACCTGTTCGGGCCGACGAAGACCGGGCGGAAGGGCTACGCGGCCGGCCTCGGGCGCAAGTGGACGCTCGTCTTCGACGAGCCGCGGCGCCTGGAGCTCGACGTCAACGGGCGCTTCGCCGGCGGGCTCGATCGTCTGCCGGAGTACCAGAACGTCGTCGTCGACGTCGACCGGCTGGTCACGCTCGAGTCGTCGCTGGCGTTCAGCGACGTCCGCAGCTCGCTCGGCGCGGTGGACGAGGAGACGGGACTGACGTGGCGGACCGTCGCGCAGGCGTCGGTGGTCGAGGGGGAGCTGGTCCCGCGGTTCCGCGCCGAGCTGGCGCACGGGCACGCGCTGCCGCTGGGGCACTCGTCGATCTGGCTGCGCCACGCGGCCGGCGTCGCGCCGGAGAAGGCGAACAACCCGTTCGCGCAGTTCTTCTTCGGCGGCTTCGGCAACAACTGGGTGGACCGCGGCGACGAGAAGCGGTATCGCGAGTACTACAGCCTGCCGGGCGCGGACCTGAACGAGATCGGCGGCCGCGCGTTCGCGAAGTCGACCGCCGAGCTGAACCTGCCGCCGGTGCTCTTCTCGCGGCTGGGGACGCCCGGGTTCTATGCGAACTGGCTGCGCCCCGCGGTGTTCGCGACGGGCCTCGTCACGACCGGCGGGCTCGGCCCCGACACCGGCAGACGCACGGCGCTCAGCGTGGGCGGCCAGGCCGACATCCGGTTCACGGCGCTCTCCACGCTCGACTTCACGCTGTCGTTCGGCGGCGCCGTCGCGCTCGAGGACGGCCGGCGCCCGCGGCGCGAATTGATGGTCTCGGTGAAGGTGTTCAGATAAGCTTGCGGCCCGGCTCAGGTACCAGGACGGCCGGCC
>CAYUPN010000095.1:0-7473 GCA_964446605.1 uncultured Bifidobacteriaceae bacterium
GAGAAGACCGGCCGGTTGGCCGCCTTCGGGATGAAGTAGTACATCACGCCGAGAAACGGCGTCGTCAGGAAGAAGGCGACCGCGTTGTGCCCGTACCACCACTGCACGAGCGCGTCCTGCACGCCCGCGTACATCGAGTAGCTCTTGAGCAGGCTGACCGGCAGCTCGAGCGAGTTGACGACGTGCAGCAGCGCAACGGTGATGAACGTCGCCAGGTAGAACCAGATGGCGACGTACATGTGGCGCTCGCGGCGCCGCAGGATCGTGCCGATCATGTTCCAGCCGAACGCCACCCAGATGCCCGTGATCAGCAGGTCGATCGGCCACTCGAGCTCCGCGTACTCCTTGCTCGTCGTGAAGCCGAGCGGCAGGGTCACCGCCGCGGTGACGATCACGAGCTGCCAGCCCCAGAAGTGCACCGCGCTGAGCCGATCGCTGTACATCCGCGCCTTGCAGAGGCGCTGCAGCGAGTAGTAGACGCCGACGAAGATGGCATTGCCGGCAAACGCGAAGATGGCGGCGTTCGTGTGCAGCGGGCGGATGCGGCCGTACGAGAGCTGGGGGATGCCGCCGAGCAGCTCGGGGAACACCAGCTTCAACGCGACGATGAGGCCGACGATGAAGGCGATGACGCCCCAGACGGCGGTGGCGACCGCGAACTGCCGCACGATGCGGTTGTCGTACGCGAAGGTCTCGACGGCTCCCCCGGCATGCGGCCGGGGGGATTCAACGACGGGTGTGATCATGGACGGCACCTTCCGAGCCGGTGGATGAATGGCGCTCCACGGCGTCATCGAGCAGCACGCGCAGCGCCGGCGTGTGCGTGTCGTCGAACTGGCCCGACTCGACGGCCCACAGGAACGCGGCGAGGAACCCGCCCGCGATGAGGGCGCCGGCCGCGATGAGCAGCACGATCACGCTCATGACGGCAGCAGCCTCCGCGCCGACCAGCGCATCGCGCCGGCGGCGCCGCCGATCGTGCCGATCGAGCTGATCGGCATCAGCACCGCCGCAGCCAGCGGCGTCAGCGCGCCGGTCAGCGCGATCCCGAGCGCGAGGGCGTTGTAGGCCATCGACAGCACGAACAGCAGGACGATGAGGTTGCGCGCCCGGCGGGCATAGCGCAGATACGCCGGCAGCTCGCGCAGCCGATCGCCCGCGATCACGGCGTCGCACGCCGGGACCACGCAGGCCGTGGCGTCGGAGGCGGCGATGCCGACGTCGGCGGCCGCGAGCGCGCCGGCGTCGTTGAGCCCGTCTCCCACCATCAGCACGCGCCGGCCGCGCGCCTGCAGGCCGCGGACGAACTCGACCTTGCCGGCCGGCGACCGCCGGAACGCCATGCCGGCGCCGAAGAGCGGCTGCCAGCGTGGGGCTTCGGCGTCGTGATCCCCTGAAACCAGGTGGACGTCGTGCTCGCGCGACAGCGCGCGCACGGTCTCGTCGATGCCGTCGCGGGTCGGCACGGTCACACGCACCCAACCCGTGCGGCCGTCGACCGAGACATGGGTCACGCCGGGCCGGCCGTCAGGGGACACTCCAACGAACTCCGCCGTGCCGATGCGGACGTGGCTGCCGTCGACGATGGCGGACAGGCCGCGGCCAGGCGTCTCGACCAGGTCCGAGACGACGCCGCGCGCGTCACCCGATTGCGCGAGCGCACGGCTGATCGGATGCACGGATTGCGCGGCCGCGGCGCGGACGAGCCGCCAGGCCTCCGCCGGCAGCCCGCCGTGTTCGACCAGCGCCGGCGCCGACAGCGTCGTGAGCGTCCCGGTCTTGTCGAAGGCAATCGTGTCGACGCGGCTCAGATCCAGCACGACGCCGGGATGGCGCGCGAAGAGTCCCCGCCCCCCGAGCTGACCGAGCGCCGTTCCGAGCGTCACCGGCGCCGCCATCGTCAGGGCACAGGGGCAGGCGATGATCAGCACCGCGGTCGCGACACGCGCGCTCATGCCCAGGTCGGGCCACCACCAGATCGCGCCGGCGGCGGCGATCGTCACGGCACAGACGGTGAACCAGAGCCCGAAGCGATCGTTGAGAGTGGCGAGCGCGGTCGCCTTGGGCGCCTGCAGGATTGGATTCGACCAGAGGCTTGCGAGACGGCTGTGGGAAACGGGGCCGAGCGCCCGCAAGCGCTGCGTGTGCCCCGCCACTCGACCGCCGGCGTGCACGGTGTCGCCGGCCGACACGGCCACCGGCACCGATTCGCCGGTGACGAACGCGTAGTCGATTGCGCCCGGCCCGTCGAGCAGCACGGCGTCGGCCGGTACGAGCTCGTGCGGCCGCACGACCATGACGTCGCCGGCTGCAATCCGTTCGATTGGAACGACGTCGCAGGCGCCGTCGCGCTCCACGCGTACGGCCAGCGGGAAGAACGAGCGGTAGGTCCGGTCGAAGGCCATGCGCTCGAACGTCTTCTGCTGGAACAGGCGTCCGATCAGCAGGAAGAAGACGAGCCCGGAGAACGAGTCCATGAAGCCCTCGCCGGTACCGAGGGCGATGTCGGCAACGCTGCGGGCGAAGATGACCGTGAGGCCGAGCGCGACAGGGAACTCGAGCGTGACGTGCCGCGTGCGCAGCGTCTGCCAGGCGGCGCGGTACCAGTCCGACGCGCTGAAGAGCAGGACCGGCAGCGCGAAGGCGAGGTTCAGCAGGTCGAAGAGGCGTTGGAAGCCATCCTCGAGCGGCACGCCGTTCACGTAGCGCGGGATGCTGAACAGCATGATGTTGCCGAAGGCGAATCCGGCGACGCCGATCTGCCGGTACAACCGCCGCCGCCCGGCGGGCACGATGCCGGCGGGCCGTTCGCTGGCAAGGTTTGGCTCGTAGCCGAGCGCCGCCATCCGCTCCGCGATCGCGCGCAGCGTCGTCTCGCGCGGGCGGAAGGTCACGCGGACGATGCCGCGGAGCAGGTCGACTTCCGACGAGACGACGCCGGGCTGCAGCTTCCAGAGGCGCTCGAGCAGCCAGACGCACGACGCGCAGTGCAGCGCGGGAACCGGAATCCGCGCGCGGGCGATGCGGCCGTCGTCGAACTCGAGGAGGGCGGCTGCGGCGGCCGGATCGTCGAGCGCCGCGAAGCGATCGGGCTCGCGCAGGGGCGCATCCCGCTGCGAGACGCCCGGCGGCAGCTCGCACGCGTAGTAGCGATCGAGCCCTTCCTGCATCAGCAGCGTGTGGACGCTGCGGCATCCAGTGCAGCAGAAGACATCGTCTCCGTCGTGCACCGGGCGATCGCACGGGTCGCCGCAGTGGCGACAGAGCGGCGTGGCTGTTGGCGTGTCCCGCTGGGCGACGTACGCGAGCATGACTGCGAGACACTCGAGCAAACGACGCGCCACCCGATTGGCCGGCGAATCGCATGCCGCTGCCGGATCGCCGGCAGCGGACTCACGGAGTTCCGGAAGGACTGCGTGGCGATCTGCCGGGAATCCGGCAGACACGCGGCTGCCGCCCGGGCGCGATCGCCGGATCGGGCCGGCATGCGAGATGCAGATGGAACGCGACGTGCCGCCATGTGGCGGTGCCGGCGGCGTGCGGGATGCACCCGCGGCCCCCGTCTTCCATCAGGAGCGCAACGCGCATGTCGTCTCGTCCTCTCGTCCTCCTCCTGTCGCTCGTCCTCGCGCTGTCGGCAGCCCCGCTCGCACTCGGCCAGACGGCGCGCGTCGTCGACGTCACCGGCAACGATCAGATGAAGTTCAGCGTCACGACCATCACGGCGAAGCCGGGCGAGACGCTCACGGTCCGTCTCAAGTCGGTCGGCACGCTGCCGAAGATCGCGATGGCCCACAACTTCGTGCTGCTCGCCCTCGGCACCGATGCCGCCGCGTTCGCCAACGCCGCCGCGACGGCGTCGTCGACCGGCTACATTCCGGCCGCGCAGAAGAACCGCGTGCTGGCGATGACCGGCCTCGCCGGACCCGGCGAGACGGTGGAGGTCACGTTCAAGGCACCGGCGAAGCCGGGGCAGTACGACTACCTGTGCAGCTTCCCGGGCCACTTCGTCGCCGGCATGAAGGGCGTGCTGGTCGTCAAGTAGGCGGGGAGCCGGAGCGAGGCCGATGATCGATCGCGAGAAAGTCCTCGTCGTCTTGCGCCGCCGGTTCCCCACGGCCCGCGCCGAGGACATTGCCGCCGCCGCGAATGCGATCGTCGGCCTCGATCCGGAGTACGAGCCGGTCCCGTGCGCGGAGGTGCGCCGGCTGGAGTGCATCACCGGCGCGCAGAGCTACGACGCCGGTGATCTCGCGGCGGGAAGAATCAGGGTTTTCAGGAGGATCTCTGCATAGCCGGCCTGAAGGCCGGCCGTCCGTGTCTGCTGCCTGCCGCGTGTTTGGCCGAACTGAAGTTCGGCCCTACGCCGGATTGGCCGAACTGAAGTTCGGCCCTGCGTCGCCCTACGGCTGTAAGATCCGCTTCATGCGGATGACGGTGACCGTCAACGGCCGGGCCGTGACGCGCGACGTGGATCCGGCGATGCCGCTGCTCTACCTGCTGAGCGACGACCTCGCGCTCCGCGGGCCGAAGTTCGGCTGCGGGCTCGGACAGTGCGGCTCGTGCACGGTGATCGCGGACGGCCGCGCGATCCGATCGTGCTCCACGCCCGCCGCCTCGCTCGACGGCGCCGACATCGTCACGCTCGAAGGCCTGGGCACGCCCGAGGCGCCGCACCCGCTCCAGCAGGCGTTCATCGACGAGCAGGCCGCGCAGTGCGGCTTCTGCCTGAACGGCGTCATCCTCACGGCGAAAGCGTTCCTCGACCGCACACCGGACGCGACCGACGATCAGATCCGCGAGGCGCTGGCGGGCGTGCTGTGCCGCTGCGGCGTCAACGTCCGCATGCTGCGCGCGATCCGGCGCTACGCCGACGCCCGGAGGCGCGCATGAGCGTCGCGCATCTGACGCCGGATGCCCGCGCCGCGCTCGACGGCACGGGCCTGTCCCGCCGCGGGTTCCTGAAGCAGACGGGTGCACTGGTCGTCTCGTTCAGCGCCGCCGGCCTGGCGATGCGCCTCCCCGGCGCCGACGCTGCGGCCCAGGGGATGAACGGGCCGGGGAACGGGCAGCTCGACGCCTGGATCGCGGTCGGCGCCGATGGGCGCGTGACCGCGTGCACCGGCAAGTGCGAGCTGGGGCAGGGTCTCTACACCGCACAGCTGCAGCTCGTCGCCGAGGAGCTCTGCGTCCCGATCGATCGCGTCACGCTCATCCAGTGCGACACGGCGCGCACGCCCGACCAGGGAACGACGTCCGGCGCACAGTCGCATCCGGCGAACTTCAACCAGGCCAACCTGGCGCTGGCGGCGGCCACCGCCCGTGAGGTGCTCATCCGCCTGGCCTCGCGCGAGCTGAGCGTGCCGGCCGGCGACCTCGTCGCCGCGAACGGCAGCGTCGCCGTGCGGCAGGATCGCTCGCGCCGCATCGGATACGGCGACCTGATCGGGGGCCGCACGTTCGACCTCCCGCTCGATCCCGGCGCGAGCCGCAGGCATCCCGGCGAGTGGACGGTGCTCGGGACGCCCGTCCCGCGCGTCGACCTGCCGGACATGGCGACCGGGCGGTTCGAGTTCGTGCACACCGTGCGCGTCCCGGGCATGCTGCACGGCGCCGTGGTCCGTCCGCCCCGCGTCGGCGCCGTGCTCGAATCCGTCGACGAGGAATCCGTGCGCGGCATCGCCGGCCTCGTCCGGGTCGTCGTCCGCGCCAACTTCGTCGGCGTCGTCGCGGAGAGCGCGTGGGGCGCCACGCAGGCGGCCCGCGCGTTGAAGACCTCCTGGTCCGGGGGCGCGACACTGCCGGCGCACGATCGGCTGCACGAGTTCCTCCGGCAGGCGCCCAGCCGGGACGGCGTCGCCGTCGATTCCGGCGATGTCGACCAGCGCTTCGCCAGCGCGGGGCGCGTGCTCGAGGCCGAGTATCGCTATCCGTACCAGATGCACGGCTCGATCGGCACGTCGTGCGCGGTGGCGGACGTCCGCGCGGACCGCGCGACGCTGTGGTCGGCGACACAGGGCGTGTACCCGATGCGATCGAGCGCGGCGATGCTCCTGGGGCTCCGCCCGGAGCAGGTGCGGGTGATCTTCCGGATGGGCGCCGGATGCTACGGGCTGAACGGCGCCGACACCGCGACCTACGACGCCGCGCTGCTGTCGCAGGCCGTCGAACGCCCCGTGCGCGTCCAGCTCTCGCGCGCGGACGAGATGGCCTGGGAGAACTTCGGCACGGCGTACCTCGTCGCGCAGCGCGCGGCACTCGACGCCGACGGCACGATCGCCGCGTGGGCGTGCGAGACGTGGAGCCCGTCGCGCGGCGGACGCCCCGGTTCGAGCCGGCCGGGCAATG
Organism: uncultured Bifidobacteriaceae bacterium; assembly: GCA_964446605.1. Classification (GTDB taxonomy): domain Bacteria; phylum Acidobacteriota; class Vicinamibacteria; order Vicinamibacterales; family JAENWD01; genus JAENWD01. The sequence goes on from CAYUPN010000095.1 coordinate 6,349, forward strand.
TCGTCACCGGCTGGCTCGCGGGGATGGAGGGCCCGCGGTTCGCGGCGGGGCGCTCGGGCCCGCCGCGCGCGTTCTCGAACCGCAGCAACGCGGTGCCGTCCTACGTCGCCGGGTGCGCCGGCGGACAATGCGGCGGCACCGGCACTGTCCGGAGCGAGCGCGTCCTCACGCATGTCGTCGAGTCGCCGTTCTGGACGGGCCCGCTGCGGTCCCCGTCGCGGCTGCAGAACACGTTCGCGCACGAGTCGTTCCTCGACGAGATCGCGGCGAGTGTCGGCGCCGATCCGATCGAGTACCGGCTGCGGCATCTGCACGACCCGCGCATGCGCGAAGTCGTGTCGGCCGCGGCAAAGCGTGCGAGCTGGGATCCGCGCCCCTCGCCGCGGCGCGGTGCGTCCGAAGGAGCGATCGCGCGCGGCCGCGGCGCCGCCTGCGTGCTGTACGAGGGGGACAACGGCTACTGCGCGATGGTCGCCGAGGTGGAGGTGAGCCGCGAGAGCGGGGCGATCCTCGTGCGCCGGTGCGTGCTCGCGCTCGACTGCGGGCCGGTCTCCAACCCCGACGGCGTCCGCAACCAGCTCGAAGGGGGCGTCATCCAGGGCATCAGCCGCACGCTGCGCGAAGCGGTGGTCTGGGACCGTGAGCGCGTGACGTCGGTCGACTGGCAGTCCTACCCGCCGTGGTACCTGCACGATCCGGTGCCGGCCATCGAGTGCGTGCTGATCGATCGCCCCGATGCCGTGGCCTGCGGCGCCGGCGAGACGTCGATCACCGTCACCGCCGCGGCGATCGGCAACGCGGTGTTCGACGCCGTCGGCGTCCGCCTGCGCGAGGTGCCGTTCACGCCGGAACGGGTCAGAGCGGCGCTGCGCACGGAACCGTCGGCGTGACGCCGCCGCTGTCACACTGCGATCATGCAGGCGGGCCTGAAGGCCCGCCGCCACGAAAACCTGGAAGGAATCCGACGCCGGCCCCGCCTCGCGCGGCTGCGAGCAGAAGTCCAGCGAGCGGCCGCGCGGACCTGATCCGACCCGATCCGCCGCAGCCCGCGAACGATTGCACGCGGGCGAGGCGGGACCCGATCCGACCTGATCCGACCTGATCCGCCGCAGCCCGCGAACGATT